>MEUB01000027.1:152874-181168 GCA_001771535.1 candidate division WOR-1 bacterium RIFOXYB2_FULL_37_13 | reverse complement strand
AGATCGTTCTAATCTTAGCTCAAAATCGTTCCACTTATAAGGGTGCACTCCATAGAAAGGCTATGGACAGTATAGATCTTCAGCAATATGTTCTTGAAAATTTAAAATTATTCTTATCAAAACAACAAAAATGCCTCTGACGAAAATTCGTAAGTATTATAACGACTTATGTTACTTAGAAAACATTTGCCATTGAAACTGATTTTTGTCTAGTAAACACAATTATAATAGGCATGGTGATAGACAATCATCACTTATAACGCACATTAAAGAAAATTGGAGAAAATATTTGAAACAAAATTAAATGTTTGGATTATTCAAAAAACAAACATTTTTTTGATTTTATGATAAAATGTAATCAATTAGGGAGGGCTTAATATGGTTGCTTTAGGTAATTTGATGACGGCTATGGTGACTCCTTTTAAAGATGATATGTCTGTTGATTATGATAAAGCGGAAAAACTTGCTATGTATCTAGCTGAAAATGGATCGGAAGCAATTTTACTCCATGGAACTACAGGAGAATCTCCGACTCTTTCCCATGAAGAAGAATATGAGCTTTACCGGGTTGTGGTAAAAACTTTGTCAGGAAAATGCAAAGTCATTGCAGGAACCGGTTCTAATTCTACTTTGACCTCTGTCAAATCGACAATCGAAGCTGAAAAAATCGGGGTTGATGGTGCTATGGTTGTTGTTCCTTATTATAATAAACCGTCACAAGAAGGTTTGTATCAGCATTTTAAAGCTGTCGCGGAAAATACAGGATTGCCTTTGATTATTTATAATATTCCGGGAAGGACAGGGATCAACATGTTGCCTGAAACAGTGGCTAGGATTGCAGACATAAAAAATTATGTCGGGATTAAAGATGCCGCGGGAAATCTTGATCAGACTTCCCTGACAAAAAAACTTTGTCCTTCCGATTTTATTATCTGGAGCGGTGACGATAGCTTAACTTTGCCCATGATGGCAGTTGGTGCTGTTGGAGTTATTTCTGTGGCGTCACATATTGTCGGCAAAGATATTTCAGCCATGGTTAAAGCTTATCAATCAGGTAATGTTAAAAAAGCGCAGGAGATACATTTGAAACTTCTTCCCATTTTTAAAGTTTTGTTTATTACAGCAAATCCAACCCCTGTTAAAGCCGCTTTACAAATGGTTGGCATGCCTGTTGGAAAACCCAGATTACCTTTAATAGAAGCCAATGATGAAGAAAAAGATAAAATAAAAAAAGTTTTGCTGGAGTTGGACCTGATTAAGTGAAGAAAAAAGTTTTATTGCACACATGTTGCGCTCCTTGTACTACTCAAGTTTACATAGATCTTGTTTCCGCGGGACTTGAAGTAGCGGGATTTTTTTATAATCCTAATATCTATCCTAAAGAGGAATATCAAAAAAGAAAAGAAGGAATGGATCTTTATTGCGCTAAAACAGGGTTGCCAATGATTTACATTGAAAATGATCTTGACTATAAGCCGGGGGAGTGTAACCTTTGTTATAAAATGCGGCTTATAAGAACGGCGCAATTTGCCAAAAGCAGAGGGTTTGACGGTTTTACAACTACCTTGCTTATAAGCCCTTATCAACAGCATGATTTAATCAAAGATTTAGGCGGAGAAATCGCGAAAATGGCAGGCATTGAGTTTTTATATATTGATTTCAGGCCGAATTATTTTAAAGGAAGAGAACTGGCAAAAACATATAATTTATATAGCCAGAAGTATTGCGGATGTTCTGCCAGCATTAAAACAAGAGGAGGAAAAAAATGAGCCGTTTACTTGAGATAATGAAATCACACCCTTTAACATTAATAGTTAATTTGCCTAAAAACGATGTAGAAATGGCAAAAGCCGCTTGTGATGCAGGCGCGGATGCTTTGGTTATATCTCACAGCGAAAATGATAAGGAGATAATCAACTCTGTCTTGGTTCCTGTAGGATTGGATTTGCCGCGTAATAAGGCAAAAGAGCTTGTGCCGCTTTTAGCTTCGGATTTTGATTTCATGAATTTTTATCCGGAAATGCTGGAATATAATATTAATCCTGGAAAAGCTAAAATAGTAGTATTGGATGAGAGTTATAGTCTGGATAAACTAATGACGGTTTCAAAAGAAAAAATAGATGCTATAAATGCCGCTATTATTCCTGTGCGTCAAACGGGAAAAGATTTGGTTGTTGGTGATTTACAGAATTATATTGCAATGGCAATGTCTTCAAATCTGCCTGTAATAGTGCCGACTCAACGAAGCATAAAAATTTCCGAGGTGTCAATAATTTGGGATACGGGAGCTCGAGGGCTTTTGCTGACAGAAGTTGTTTTGGGCGCTAGCTTAAAATCAATGGTCAAAGCAATAAAAGAATATAGAATTGCGATTGACGATATATCCGTAGATGAAGACTCAATTACTGCTTCTTAGTGAAAGTTGTGCGTAATAGGTTGTGTGTCGGGTTGTGGTTATTTTTTTTCTTAATTGCTCCCGCACCGGCTTATGCATTTTCCTTTGCTGTTTTTGGCGATAGTTGCAAGGGAGACGCAACATATGAAAAACTGCTGAAAAAAACAACCGAGGACCCTGATATTTCTTTTGCGATTCATTTAGGAGATTTTGCGCTAAACGGGCAACTTAAAGAATATGAGAAACATATTAAGTTTAATCGGTTGTGCGGAATTCCTATTTATCATGTAAAGGGTAACCATGATGCTGTTTATTCCGGGTATAAATATTTCAGTTTTTTTTTGGCCCCTCGTATTTTTCTTTTGACTATGAGAATAGCCACTTTCTTATTCTTGACAATGCCTTGAAAGGCAACTTTACGGAAAATCAATACAAATGGATGATCAAAAATTTAAAAGAAAATAAAAAAGATCATACATTTGTTTTTTTTCATAAGCCGACTTTTGATGTTACAAATTTTTTCCCCGATTTTATAATGGACAATCGCCAAATGGGAGCATTGATGATGGAGGACTTTAAAAAATACAAAATTGATTATGTTTTTTCAGGGCATCTCCATGCTTATGGGAGAGCAGCGCGGGATGGAGTTGTTTATATTACAAGCGGGGGGGCGGGATCCCCTTTGCATTTGCCATTTTTTGCCGGAGGATTTTTTCATTATATGAAAATAACGGTTGATAATGGTAAAATAACAGATGAGGTAATAAAAATTTATGATTGAAAACTTAACAGAAAGAAATTTAACATCTTTGGCCATGCTTATGCTGGAAAAAGACAAGAAATTTACCCGCCTTATGCCTGAAGAAAGGGTGGAATCAGTTTTTAGCGCGATTTCCCTCGGAGAAGAAATCGCGGATTGGGTTATTGCTGAGTTTAAAGAAAACGACCCCAGGAAAATAGCTGAAAGGCTGGATGCTAAAATAATAGGAATAGATACGGGGGGCTCAAAAAGGAGTGAATATAGACCAAAACAGAAAGAGATAATAATATACAGAGACGCGCTGGACAGGTTTACTTCTGAAATCATAATTCCGGAACTTTCATCAAAAATACTTGGATTTTTGGTTGCTTGGGAGCTTTTTTGCCATTTAGAGCATATAAAGACAGATTTTGTTTACAAGAAATTCAAATTTAAAAAAAGATTCCATCGCGGTTTTTATTTGAAAGAACTTTCCCGCGTGGCGGCACTTGCTTTCACGATAAAACTTTTAGGGCTTGAAATTACCCCTTGTATCTTTGATTATATGGTTTATATGATTTTTACTTCTGAGTTTAAAGATTACGCCTAGATTGTGATATAATGAAAAATATAATATGCCTGCTGATTTGCACATTCATACCAGCTTTTCTGATGGGACAGATTCTCCTGAATCGATTGTTGAATTGTCGAAATCTTTGGGAATTAACATTATAGCAATCACAGATCATGATACACTCGACGGTATTTTAAGAGCGCAAGAAAAAGGTAAAGAAGTTGGGGTTGAAGTTATCCCAGGTATTGAATTTACTACAGAAACATCAAAAACAGAAGTTCATATATTGGGATATTTTTTTGATCTTAATAATTGCTTTCTGCATAAGGAGCTGAAAAAAATTCAAAGCGAAAGGAAACGGCGTATACAAAGCATGGTTCAAAAGCTTAATAAACTTGGCATTAATATTAACGCGGAAGAGGTTTTTGCCATTGCAGGAAATGATTCTCCCGGCCGTCCTCATGTTGCGAGGGCTCTTATAAAAGCCGGTATTGTTTCGAGCTTTAAAGAAGCTTTTGACCGTTATTTGGGTTTTCATGGTCCGGCATATGCCAGCCATTATAAACTTTCTCCTTTTGATGCTGTAAAATTAATAAGGGGAGCCGGCGGTGTTGCCGTTTACGCGCATCCCGGCCTTTCAAATTGTGACGAGATTATACCGGATATGATTTTGGCAGGGCTTCAGGGAATAGAAGTTTTTTATCCTACTCACAGTGTTCTGCAAATCAAGAATTATACAGGATTGTCTGAAAAATATAATCTATTGATGACCGGTGGATCCGATTTCCACGGTGTTATAGCCGGAAGGCGTATCTCGCTTGGGGGGAACGCCGTCCCCGATGAATTAGCTGAAAAATTAAGGAGTGCAAGTGAATACTTACGCAGAAATTGATCTAGAGGCTGTCAAGCATAACATAAGTGAGATCAAAAAAATTATTCCTTCGACAACTTATTTTATGGCTGTTGTTAAAGCCAATGCTTATGGGCATGGCGTTGTGGCTGTTTCCCGTGCGGCAATGGAAGCTAAGGCAAATTATCTTGCAGTTGCAAATTTAAAAGAGGCGTTGGAGCTTCGTGAAGCAGGGACTCAACTTCCTATTCTAATTCTTACAGAATCTCCAACCTCTGTTATGGATGAAATTGTCCATCATCGGTTAACGCAGACAGTCTATTCTTTTGCAGAAGCAAAGGCACTTTCCGACGAATCTTTAAGAAGAGAAAAGAAATCTTCCATTCATATCAAAATAGATACGGGAATGGGGCGGGTAGGGGTTGCTCCTTCAGAAGCGATTGCTCTTTACAATAAAATATCTTCTTTGCCAAATTTGATGATTGAGGGGATATTTACTCATTTTGCAAAAGCGGAGGAGCACGCGGACAGTTATACAGCGCAGCAGTTTGATAAATTTAAAAGTGTTATTTCACGCTTAGATAAAATTACGTTAAAACATGCCGCTAATTCTGCGGCTACACTTTTTCATCCAAATACCCACCTTGATATGGTAAGGGTCGGGCTTATGATGTACGGATTATATCCTGCCGGTGGTATGCATCGATCGATTTCTTTGAGGCCTGCTTTATCTTTTAAGACAAGAGTTGTCTATTTAAAACGTATTCCCGCGGGATCATCGCTTTCATATGGCGGAACACATGTTACTTCAAAAGAGACAACAATAGCAACCCTTCCTGTAGGTTACGCAGATGGGTATAGCAGGGGACTTGGCAATAAAGGACAGGTTTTGATAAAAGGGAAAAGATATCCGGTCGTCGGCGCGGTGAGCATGGATATGATATTGGTTGATATTGGAAATTCAAAGATTGATATTGGCGAAGAAGTTGCTATAATCGGAACACAGGGGCTCGAATCTATTACTGTAGATGAACTTGCCAGACTTGATTCCACCATAAGTTATGAGATAATATGCGGAATAGGGAAAAGAGTTCCAAGGGTATATAGGTGAAATAAAAATATGGTAAAGAAAAAAAAGACGGTAAAAAACAAAAAAAAGATTGTAAATAGCAGAAAGAAGGCCGTAAAAAATAAAAAAAGCGTAAAAAAAAATAAAGTTAACAAGCAAAAAAAACTCAAACCTTACAAAGATCATTGGTTTTTAAGTTACAATTTGGATTGGTAGGTGATATCTTTAGCGTGAACATAATCCTCGCGTCCGCTTCTCCCCGCAGGAAACAACTTCTTGAGGCAATTATTAAAGACTTTGATATTGTTGCCAGTTGTATTGATGAATCTGAAATAAAGGCGGAAACACCAATTCTTTTTGCCGTTAAGGCTGCTGTTGCCAAAGCAAGAGATGTAGCTTTAAAATATAAAAATTCGATTGTGATAGGAGCTGATACAATTGTAATTCTTGACGGTAAAATTTTAGGCAAACCCAAAAGCAAAGAAGAAGCCATTTCTATGTTGGAAAGCCTGTCTAACACTACTCATGATGTTGTTACGGGGCTTGCGGTTATTAATTCGGACGGTTTAAATGAACAATCGGGTTATGAAGTTGCAAAAGTTACGATGAAAGAACTTTCACGCGAAGAAATTCTTGAATACGTGAAAAGCGGCAGTCCTATGGATAAAGCCGGCTCTTATGGCGTACAGGAAATAAAAGATAAGTTTGTTAAAAAGATAGAAGGGGATTATAATAATATTGTTGGCTTGCCTGTTAACTTATTGATCCGGTTTTTATCATCTTTAACCGGTAACCAACAATCGGTTGATTGATAAAGATAGGTTGTTTTTTTTAAAAAAGGGGGCTGTAAAAATGGCAGAACAGGAAATAAAAATAGAAATAGAAGATAAAATCGCGGGAGGTATTTACAGTAACCTGGCAATTATTTCTCATAGCGAAAATGAGTTTATAATGGATTTTGTTTTTGTTCATCCGCCAAAAGGAAAAGTCAACTCACGTGTTATAACTTCTCCTTCTCATGCCAAAAGACTGCTTGGCGCTCTTTTGCAAAACATAGAAAAATATGAACAAAAATTTGGGGTTATAAAAGAAGCACCGGAACCTCCAAAGTTTGGCGGAAGTGTTGGATTTTCTAAAAATTAAACGGACTAAAAATCATCAATATCGGGAGATTTCCTGAACTTTTTCTTATCAGAAACAATTCTTTTCTCTATTAGCATTTTTTCTTTTGCCCGTTTTGACCTTTTTCTTTTTTGGCGCCTTATCTTTTCGATCCGCTGGCGCTCGCGGCTTTTTTTGCCTAAAACCATATCTTCTATTTTATCGGCAAGCAATCGCCATGCTAAGAACCTGTTTAGTGACTGAGCCCTTTCGCGTTGGCATTTTACTTCTATGCCTGTAGGAATATGTTTTAGGTAAACAGCAGTTTCAACTTTGTTTACATTTTGGCCGCCGGCTCCGCCAGCCCTGACAAATCTTTCTATAACATTGTTTTTATTTATTTTGAGCCTTTGCAGTTTTTCTTCCAATTGTTTTTGTTTTTCGGGGCTTATCATGATATTTACCTTTCTTCGACAGCGCGATAAACAAACCTGATGCCGTATTCATCTTTTGTAAAATCCGACGTTTTATTATGCGCCATTTTATTTTGGGCTGCGATATCTTTTAATATTTCCGCGGATAAAGAGCCCGGCGTTTTTGAGATAACAAACCATAATGCTTTTGTGCATTTATCTTTTAAATTTTTAAAAAGTTCATAAAGATCTTCTTCTTTTTTTGATCTGAACCAGTAAATTATTATCTCAACAGGTTCTTCGTTATAATCAAAAATAATCTTACAGGTTTTTGGGACGTTGGCTATCAGGTTTTTTATGAAATTGCGGGTTGGATTAACAGGCCAAATTGTTTCTTTGCCGGTTATCTCCATGCGTTTGTAGAAATTTAGAAGCATGGAAATAATGTCCAATTAATGTATTTTTTATAATTGTTCATTAATAACAACCTTTTGCAAAATGACAGGCTCAACAGGCTTGTCACTCTCATTCCTTTTGACCATAGAAATTGCATCAACAACAGCTTGACCCTCAATGACTTGGCCAAAAATTGTGTGGTGGGAGTTTAGCCATTGGGTGGGAGCCAGGGTTATAAAAAATTGCGAGCCGTTTGTATTGGGGCCTGAGTTAGCCATTGCAAGTTTGCCGGGCTGGTCAAATGTCAAGGTTTTATCTATTTCATCTTCAAATTGGTATCCTGGTCCTCCATAACCCATTCCGAGCGGATCTCCCCCTTGGATCATAAAATCAGGAATTACGCGATGGAAGATTGTTCCGTTATACAGCGGCTTTTTTGTTTTTTCTTTTGTTTTTGGATCCAGCCATTCTTTTTCTCCTTTTACAAGGCTTACAAAATTTGAAACAGTTTTTGGAGCTTCTTTTGGATAAAGAATACAGGTTATATTTCCTAGGCTTGTTTCAAAGACTGCATATAGTTTTTTTTCTGACATTTTTTTATTTCCTCCGATTGCCAAAGATGTGGTTGCAATAATAAGCAATAACGCAATAAAAACAACCAATTTTATCTTCATGATATTCAATTTTAGCATTATTCAAGGGATTGTTACAATAGTTGATTTAATATATGTTGCCCCTCTGTTAAAATTATGATATAATTAAACCCCGTAATGTTATTATATTTCGGGATCTTCTTTATTGCCTTTTTCGCGACCATTTTTTTTACTCCGGTGGTTATTGCTTTTGCCTCTAATAAAGGAATTGTCGATCAACCTAACGCTAGAAAGGTTCATATCTCTCCTGTCCCAAGATTGGGTGGCGCGGGCATATTTTTAGGGTTTGCGTTTGCCATTGTTTTTGCTTTGTTATGGGCGTGGTATTTTGGAATGCATATAAAATTTCTGCCTATTTTTGGCATATTAATTTCTAGTTTCATAATATTTGCAGTTGGAGCCGTTGACGACATAAAAGGCCTTAAGCCTTTAACAAAATTTGTATGGCAGTTGTTGGCTTCTGCCGTTGTACTTTTTTTGGGAGTGGAGATTAATTTTATCTCAAATCCTTTCAATGGAATTTTCCCTCTTACCCTTTTCTTGTCTGTTCCGTTGACTTTAATCTGGTTAACCGGTGTTACAAATGCTATTAACCTTATTGATGGGCTAGACGGATTGGCTACCGGTGTTGCGGCTATATCCGCCGGAACTCTTTTTTTTGTAGCTTTGCGCACCCATGAAATCGGCGCTGCGATAATTCTCCTTTCTATTACAGGCGCGGCATTGGGTTTTTTGCGGTACAATTTTTTTCCCGCCAAAATATTTTTGGGCGATTCAGGCAGTTATCTTTTGGGATTCCTTCTTGCTGCTTCGGCAATAATGGGAGTTTTTAAGACAACGCTTGTTGTTGCATTAATTATTCCTTTGTTAATATTGGGTGTCCCGATTTTTGATACAATATTTGCTATTGGAAGGCGTTTGGGGAACGGAAAAAGCCCATTTGCGGCTGACAATAAGCACATTCATCACATGCTTTTAAGGGCGGGATTTACACATCGCGAGGCGGTCTTCGCGATTTATATTGCTTGTTTTTTATTGAGTATTGGCGCTCTTTTGATGGCGCTGCGGAAATAGGGAGGCTTGCTTTTTAATGGCTAAAAAGAAGATAATGCTTGTTTTTGGAACTAGACCCGAAGCCATAAAAATGGCGCCGCTTGTCCTTGAGATAAAAAAATATAATGACAAACTTATCCCTCTTGTTGTTTCAACGGGACAACATAGGGAAATGCTCGATCAGGTATTGAATATTTTCAACATTAGACCCGACTACGATCTTGAAATTATGTCGAAATCGCAAACTCTTTCCCAGATTGTGGTTAAAACATTGCAAGGACTGGAATCGATTTTGTTGCGAGAAAAGCCTGATATGATGCTTGTGCAAGGGGATACCAGCACTGCTTTTACAGCGGGACTTTGCGCTTTTTACAACAAAATTCCGGTAGGTCATGTTGAAGCGGGTCTTAGGACTTTTGATAAGCTGCGCCCTTTTCCTGAAGAAGTTAACAGAAGGCTTTTATCTGTTGTTGCCGATATGCATTTTTCCCCGACCTCTTCATCAGTTGAAAATCTTATCGGAGAAAAGATACCAAAGCCGTCAATTTATTGTACGGGAAATACAGTGATAGATGCTTTACTGCTGGTTGCAAAAAGAAAATTTGATATAAAAAAATCGGGATTAAAGCTTGATGCAAACAAAAAAATAATTTTAGTTACGGCTCACAGGCGTGAATCTTTTGGTCAGCCTCTAGTAGAAATTTGTGAAGGGATAAAAAAACTGGCTAAAACCTATTTTAATGATATCCAAATAGTTTTGCCCGCGCATAAAAATCCTATGGTTACGGGTGTTGTAGAAAAGATTTTGGGAGGGCTTGATAATGTTCTTGTTGTTGCTCCCATGGACTATGAGCCATTTGTTCATTTAATGAAAGCTTCTTATTTTATATTGACCGATTCGGGAGGCGTTCAGGAAGAGGCTCCTTCCTTAGGCAAGCCTGTCCTGGTTTTAAGAGAAAAGACAGAACGTCCTGAAGCGATAATAGCCGGTACGGTAAAACTTATAGGAGTTAACGGCAAGAAAATATTTTCTGAAGCTGAAAAATTGTTAATCGATAGAATTTTGTATAAAAAAATGCAGCATGCTGTCAACCCTTATGGAGATGGGAAAGCGTCTGCAAGAATTGTTTCTGCGATTTTATTTAAGTTTGGTTTTACTGCCAAAAAAATAAAGGAATATTATTCAAAGTGAGAAGAATTTTAGTAAAGGGGGGCAAAAAGCTGCAGGGAGAAGTTTCTGTTTCCGGTTCAAAAAATGCCGCCCTCCCCATTCTTGCCGCCACAATTTTAACTCATGGGAAATCTACTATAACCAGAATTCCTGATCTTCTTGATATAAGGACAATGATAAGAGTATTAAGATCGTTAGGGATAAGGGCTGAATATGCTTTTCCAAATACTGTCCATACTTGGGTAAATGGAGGATTAAAGCATATTGCTCCTTATGAACTTGTGACAAAAATGCGGGCATCATTTTTTATAATAGGCCCATTGCTTGCAAAAACAGGTCATGCAAGAATACCTTTGCCGGGCGGGTGCGCGATTGGATCGCGTCCGGTTGATATTCATCTCAAAGGACTGCAGGCTCTTGGCGCTAAAATATTTATGGAACATGGTTTTGTTATTGGTGAAGCTAAAAAATTGACAGGAAGCAGGATATATCTTGATTTCCCGTCAGTTGGGGCGACAGAGACCATAATGATGGCTGCTACTTTGGCTCATGGTGAAACAGTAATCGAAAATGCGGCAAGAGAACCTGAAATAGTAGATCTTGCGGCTTTTTTAAATAAAATAGGAGCAAAAATAACAGGGGCTGGCAGTGAAGAGATAAAAATTCAAGGAGTATCATCGCTTGGATGTTGTGAATATGATATTATTCCGGATCGAATAGAGGCAGGAACACTTCTTATTGCTGCCGCGGCCACCCGCGGAGATGTTCTTATAAAAGATGTGAATTCTCTGCATTTGGAGGCTGCGATAAGCAAATTACGGGAAGCGGGGGTAATGCTTGGTATCCGCGGGACATCTATTAAAGTAAATGTTCCAAATGGGATTAAACCGGTTGACATTAAAACACTTCCATATCCAGGCTATCCCACCGATCTTCAGCCTCAAATTTCGGCTCTTTTATCTTTATCTTCAGGGACGTCTGTTATTACGGAAACGGTTTTTGAAAATAGATTTATGCACGCTCATGAAATGAGAAGAATGGGAGCCAATATTAAGCTTGAGGGACAGAGTGCGATTATTACCGGTGTTAACAAACTTGAAGGGGCGCCTGTAAAAAGCAGGGATCTTAGAGCCGGAGCGGCATTGATAATCGCGGGTCTTGCGGCGGAGGGAGAGACCTTAATAGAAGATATTGACCAGTTTATTATCCGCGGGTATGAAGGGCTTGATAATAAATTAAGGAACCTTGGCGCGCAAATAAAAGAACTTAAAAATATATCGGAATATGGGTATGATGAAGATATTTCTTAACAACAAGGGTCAAAAAAATAGCCAAGAAGAAAAAATAGCTGGGGAAGAAATAAAAAAAGAGATTTTAAAAGTATTAAAAACCCATAAGACAGAAGGAGAATTGAGTATTACTTTTGGAGACGGGGAATTGCTTAGAAAAATAAATAAGAAATATAGAAAGAAGAATAAAACAACAGATGTATTGTCGTTTAATTTGGGAGATGAGAAGAAAATAATGGGAGATATTTATATTTCAATTCCTGCTGCCAAAAAACAGGCAAAAGAGTATAATGTTTCTTTAAAAGACGAATTATTAAGACTTGCTGAGCATGGAACATTGCATGTTTTGGGATATACCCATAAGGAGATGGGGTTATGATTGCCGAATTTATTATTTTATCAATATGTTTTTTGTTTTCAACTTTCTTTTCGATTGTTGAAACTGCCTATACTTCTCTTTCACATTTAAAAGTTTCCCATCTTGTGGAAAAAGGGGTTTATGGAGCCGCGCTTGTTAAAAAACTTAAAGATGAGCCCAGCAAGCTTTTATCGGTAGTTTTAATAGGCAATAATATAGCAAATATCGGGGCATCGGTTCTTGCTACATCAATAATTATTTCGTTTTTTGAAAGAAGGGGAGTTCAAAACCTTGGTGCTGTTTTAGGCCTTGCGACGGGGATTATAACATTTTTAATACTTGTTTTTGGAGAAATAATTCCTAAGAATATAGCCATAAGAAATTCGGATAAAATAGCTTTAATTTTTTCTTTGCCTCTTTTTATTGTTTCTATCATTTTAACTCCCATATCTTTTGTTTTAACTGTGATTTCAAAACCGTTTGTTTCACTTTTTGGCGGAAAAATTTCCTCAAAAGGCCCGTTTCTAACAGAAGATGATTTGCGTTTTCTTATTGCCACATCCGAGAAAGAAGGCATTATCGAAAAAAAAGAACGTGATATGATTTCATCCATTTTTGATTTTGGGGATACAACAGTTAAAGAGGTAATGACTCCAAGGCCTGATATCAAGGCAATAGATGGATCTGTGGATATAAAAGAAGCTGTTCAGATTGTAAAGGATACGGGGCATTCGAGGCTCCCTGTTTATGAAGCAAACCTCGATAATATTATAGGCGTTATATACGCGAAGGATTTGCTCTCCTGTTCTCTTTCTAAAACTATCAGGGATTATATGCGTTCTGTGATTTTTATTCCTGAAGTAAAAAAAATTGACGAATTATTAAGGCAGATGCAGAAAAACAGAACTCATATAGCTGTTGTTATTGACGAATATGGGGTTACATCCGGAATTGTTTCAATGGAAGATATAATAGAAGAAATTGTGGGTGAGATTCATGATGAATTTGAGCAGGCGGAAAAGAATTTCGAAAAAATCGACCAGAATACTTACCTTGTATCAGGGAAAATGCCAATATACGAAACAAACGCGGAATTGGCTATAGATATTCCTGTGTCTGACGGATATGACACAATAGCCGGTTTTGTTGTTTCTATGCTTGGCAAAATGCCTTCTGTCGGTGATTTTGTTAAACATGAAAATATAGAAATAAGTGTTGAGCGGGTATCTAAGCGCCGCATCACGAGGCTTAAAATAGTAAAAGGCCCCATCAGGATTGAAGATAATATTGTCGGAGGGTAGAAAATGAGCAACCAAAAACAGCCCAAATATATATTTGTAACCGGAGGAGTTGTTTCTTCGCTTGGAAAGGGGATAACAGCCTCTTCCCTTGGCAGGCTTTTAAAGTCCCGTGGCATTTCTGTAACTATACAAAAGCTTGATCCTTATATCAATGTGGATCCCGGGACTATGAATCCTTACCAGCATGGAGAGGTTTTTGTTACAGAAGACGGAGCGGAAACCGATCTTGACCTTGGTCATTATGAAAGATTTATTGATGTAAATTTAGGGAAGGCAAATAATGTAACAACAGGAATGGTTTACTGGTCTGTCCTTTCAAAAGAAAGAAGGGGCGATTATCTTGGCGGAACGGTGCAGGTTGTTCCCCATATTACAAATGAAATTAAAGAGAGGATTAAGCTTGTTACAAAAAACGAACATTTTGATGTTGTTATTTGTGAAATAGGGGGAACAGTCGGCGATATAGAAGGATTGCCTTTTCTTGAAGCTATAAGGCAGTTTAGAAAAGATGTCGGCCGAGATAACTGCTTAAATATTCATGTGACACTTGTTCCTTTTCTTGATACTACCTCTGAATTCAAGACAAAACCGACGCAGCATTCTGTTAAAGAATTACGGACTATCGGAATTCATCCCGATATTATAATCTGCAGGTCGAGAGAACCTTTGATTCAGGAACTTAAAGATAAAATCTCGCTTTTTTGCGATGTGGCGCGCGACGCGGTAATAGGGCTTCCAGACATCGATTCTCTTTATGAGGTTCCTCTTTCGCTCGAAAAAGAGCGATTAGATGAAATAGTCGTCAATTATCTTGATCTTGTATCCGATCCGGCAGATTTACATGAATGGCAAAAAATGGTTGAAGCGTTAAAAACTCCTGAGCGTCGGATTGAAATCGCGATTGTCGGAAAATATTCTGAACTTAGGGATTCTTATATCAGTATTGTAGAATCTTTGAAACATGGAGGAATTGTTAATAATAGCAAGATTGAAATAAAATTAATAAACGCGGAAGAAATAGAATCTGTTGATGATCTTTCAAGTGTTTTTAAAGATGTTCAGGGGATTTTAGTCCCCGGCGGATTTGGGATCCGCGGGATTGAAGGGAAAATTAAAGCGATAAAATATGCTAGGGAAAATAAAATTCCGTATTTGGGATTGTGCCTCGGTATGCAGACTGCCGTTATTGAATTCGCGAGAAATGTCTGCGGCTTGAAAAACGCCAATTCTTCGGAATTTGATTCTGACACAAAATATCCGGTTATTGATTTAATGGAAGAGCAGGTTACTGTCTCTGAAAAAGGGGGGACGATGCGGCTTGGAGCATATCCATGTAAAATCAAAAAAGGGACATTACTTTCAAACATATACAACAATGAAGAGACAGTGCAGGAGCGCCATCGCCATCGTTATGAATTTAACAATAAGTTTAGATCTCAAATCGAAAAAGAAGGGCTTGTTTTTTCAGGCATTTACGAAAAGCTGAATTTGGTAGAAGTAATTGAACTGCCAAGCCATCCTTTCTTTCTGGCAACACAATATCATCCCGAATTTAAATCCAGACCAAACAGGCCTCACCCTATTTTTGTCGAATTCATAAGAGCCTCCGCAAAACTGGTTAGCGAGCAGGTCGAATTGTTTTAACCCCTTTAAAATCAAGCTATTCCGCCAAATTTAGATTACCTGAAATTTTTCCCATGATTATGCGAAAAACATATGCAAGTTTTATGATGGATCATTCGACTGCTATATATAGAAGCAAAAAGTCAATGTAATCATGAATTAAGTATGAAATATGATATTGATTTTATCGATATATATGTGGGGATATTAGGGGAAATGTCCAATTTCCAATGTCCAATGTCCAATTGGTTGAGAGGCATTATATAAAAGATTAGAAAAAGGGGGAAGGAAAAATGACAGAGTCAATGATGGGGGTTAGCATAAGGCTTAGAACAGAGACAAAACAATCGGGGCCAACACATAAAAAAGTAGTTGCGAAAACAGGAGAGGAATCAAAACCCAAGAAAACAGATGGGCATGTTTCACCAAAAAATGTCGCGACAGTTGTAGGTGCTCCTTTATTTGGGCTATTTGGTTGTGGTTCTGATTATTCAGTTTTTGCTTATCCTTTTGATTCAACGCTAGTAGACAAATTGGAAGCGAACTCTGTTTTAAATCATAATCCAGACGGGACTGTTACTTCAAGCTTTTTATTAGGCGAACTTAACGGAAAAGTTCAATTTTTTATTTATCAATGGCCGCATGTCCTTATAAATTCAAGCGGCGCACTTGAAATTAATACTAACACGAGAGTTGATGATAATGGCGATATGGAAGTTGTCGATGATTCTGCTTCTTGTAATAATTATACAACTATAAATTGCAACCCTTTGGCTAGTTCTAATGTTGATATCCCTTCATCCAGCGCTCTTTATTCAGGCGCTCCGGCAGCAAATAAGGATGTTTCTCCAATTTTTTGGAGAAAAGTGGCTGGTAAGTCTGAACTGGAATATGCCATTGGCGCTCAATTGCAATCTTTTGATCCTCAAGATGTTAGTGAAAAGGGACAATTTTCGGGATTCCCTGTTTATGAATACAATGGAGATTATGTAATACATGCCTTTGATACATCAGGGACGTTAAAATGGTATGAAGTTGATGACTCTGGCGAGTTGATTTATGTGAATGGGAAGAGACAGATAAGGACTGACGTTGAAGAAGACAAGGCAACCCTTGTCAAGGCTTTATATCCAACTACCGATGAAACAGGCAATGTCTATTCGAGTTATCATTTATATAAAACTGCGAATGGACAAGTATTCAAAATAAGCGACTACCCAAGTTCTGATCCGCAATTTAGTGAAAATGGTGAATTGTACGGATTAAAAAAAGAGGGATCAACCTGTCCTGCTTCTGCGCTTTATGATTATGATAGTTATGAAAAAGGGACTAATAGTTGTTTAGCTAGTCATTCTAGTCTTATAACTGACAATAAAATTAAATATGATCTTCGAACCACAGTAAATATTGAAGTTGTTAATTACAGTAATCGTTCTAATCCTAAAGTTTTGGCGACGCAAAGCGTTAAGCCATCCACAACAAAAGCTGATGCGGAAAATGCTACTCCTGTAATTTTTGATCTTGATGCTTTATATGATAGCGCAAAGGATCAGGATATCGATGATTCTGATTTAATGGTTAGGGTTACCTTTGTTACTGAAGGAATTCCAGTACTCGAAGGGCAAACAGAGACAATACTTCCTATGATTTTTCCTTTTGGCATTGAATATAAGCCGGTAAATTAATGGGGGTTGAAAGAATGAAATTAAAAAGAATTTTTATCTCTTTAATATTATTAATGATGGTGGCGATTCCGTCATTTGCAAAAATAGTATTTCCTGTGAACAGTGTCGTCTCTTCCGCAAACAAGCTTTATGTTCCTAATGTTCCAGTTCATGAAGTTAAAGTTTATAATAATCCGCAAGATATAACTACTGCTACTCCATTGTATACAATTATATCTGATGGCAGCATTCAGGGATTGGCATTGTCTCCTGGGGGTGGAACTTTATATATAGCAAGTTTGTCCGGAACTATTAAGGCTTATAACAGCAGCAACGGCAGTTTGTTGGGTTCAGTTGGGTCGTTTGGCGTAATGCATGAGATGGCAGTGGCTCCTGACGGAAAGCGTCTTTATGTTGTTGATGAAGAGAATAAGTCAATACGAGTAATTAATACATCAGATCCTTCAAACCTTTCTTTATTGCAGACTATTTCAATTAATGTTGCCAATCTTTATGGCATAACTGTCAGTCCTGACGGTACATGGCTTGTTGTGACGCGTTCTGTAGATAATGGAAGAGCATACATTTATAAAATAAAAAAGGACATAAACGGAAATATAACAGGCTATACCGCGGCAACTACCATAGCGGACGCAAATCTTGATTATCCTAGACATGTTCTCTTTTCTGCCGATTCGCAGAAATTGTTTGTGAGGGTAAATAATTTTTCTTCTTCTTATGATGTTCTTGTTTTTAACGTTTATCAGGGACAAGGTTTTGCATATTCCGGCGGGATTGTGCTGAATGCCTCAAATCCCCAGGATCCTATAAATCCGACCGGTGAAGCCATGGCTATTTCTATTAATGGGCAGTATTTGTATCTAACTCATTACAAGGATAGTTCTGGTGGGAGTTCTCATGTTCAAGGTTATAGAATATCAACTGTAGATAGTAAAGGAGATCCTCGTACAGATTGGACATCAACAGCCGGTCTTGATGATAAATTTTTGGATGTTAATTATTCTATTGACGGAGCGGCAAATGCTCCCGACGGTTCTAAAATTTGGTTTACTAATTCAGAATCAGGTTTTTTTACTGCCTCTCCGTGGACAGGATTTGCCAATGAATCAGGAGTAACAACTCCTATTCCGCTTGCTCCCGAGATTATTTCTCCTTCAACGGCCGATACCTTAACTTCTTACAACGGGCAAAATAATAGCGGCAATATTTCTTACAGAGCGCAGTTAAATGATGAATATGCTTTTAATGATCATTATTATCAAATTGATACTCAAGAGGTTGTAAATGGCGCGCCAAATGGAGATTGGAGAACTTTAAATGGTTTTACTCTTCAAAGACTATATCCTATAACAAATCTTGTCCCGGGCCATACATATATGATAAGAGTTAGAACATTTGGCATTCTTGCGGATAATGGAGATGGAACTTATGCGGGAGTATGGAGCCCTTATACATATTCTCCTCAATTTACAATGGCAAATCCTATGATCAGCAGTATTCAGACAAATGATGGAAATCCTCAAGTTATTACAGGCGGATATATAGGAGATGCCATAAGCATAGTTGGAAACGGTTTTGATTCCCTTAATCTTGCTACTCAAACAGCTGATACTGGAAATTATAAAATAACATTTTATAATGATAATTATGGTTCCGGAGTTATTCCTCAGGCAAATATAAGCAATTGGTCAAGTACGAAAGTAAACATACAAATCCCTTCAAAGTTTAAAGACGGAACCCCCTTTATTCCTGATGCGAACTGGAAGATTGCTGTTACAGCATATGGAATTGAAAGCAATAAATTCAATTTTAAAGTCAGCCCTTCTATAGGCTGGAAAGATCCGGATTCCGGTTATGTTGGGAGTACTGTGCAAATTGGAGTTAATGGTATTGGCAATGGGAATGAAGAAGGAGACAGGTATGTTCAATTTACAGGCAGCAGTGGATATGTGACCGCGAATGATAAAGATATTGCATGGGATTATGTAAATTCAAAAGTTTCCTGCAAGGTTCCCACTTTAGCTATGACAGGGCCTGTGCAGGTTGTTATAAATGATTTGCCTTCGAATCCAGCCGGAGATGATGTTAATTTTACCGTTTTACCGGCTCCACAACCCACTTATACTGCAGCTTCGGTATGGAATAGTTCTCTTGATACAAATAATAACGATTACGCGGAAATTACTGAATTCGTCCAACAAAATTGGGCTTATATTTACGACACAGTTGCAATAGAAGGGGACGGATTTGGCAGTGAAAAGGGGACTATCAAATTAGGCAACTTGGAAATACAAAGTAATTTTATAGATTGGTCAACTGATGGAAAAAGAGTTACGTTCCCGGTTACAAATGAAGCTATTATGGGAAACCCCGGCATAACACTTACAAACGCTTATGGCAAAAGTGTCGCAATCCCTTTTGATATACATCCTACAATTTATAGTATTACTCCTGTGTCAGGGCTTCCGCATACAAAGATATCCATTTCGGGGGTAGGTTTTAACGACCCGACTTTAAACAATTCCGTTGATTTTTTAATAGATGGAAAGGTTGCTGCTTCAACCTCGGCAGTTTTATCAAATGGTGTTATCACAACGACTGTTCCTGATCTTTTGCTTAACGTTTATAACGTAAGAATAATTTCTGATGATTATGACGAAGTGTACAGCAATGATGATCAGACTTTTGCTGTAGTCAATCCAAAAATTACAGGGTTTGCCGTTGATACAGATACTTCTGCTATTGGTGAAAGCTGGAAAGATCTGGGAGCCAAGGATTCGGTTGTTGTCTCTGATAGTATCAAAATCAAAGGATCAGGCTTTGGATCTCCAACTCCCGGAGCTGCGGATTCCACCTCTTATAATGTTACCATTAATGGTGTAATGATAAGAGATGACAGGGATACTTCTCTTTCAGGCCTTCAAATTTATGGTTGGTCTGACAACTCTATTACTCTTGGAATTCCTCATAAAGCAGGGGCAAGCTATATGAAGTCCGGCAGCAATAAAGTTGTTGTGACCGCGTCTGGAATTACTGCTTCCGCCAATATAAACATCAGACCGAATATTGAAAGATTTTCGCCTGATACAGCAAAAGTTCACAAAGGAAGTTCCGTTATTTTGGTTGGTACCGCATTGGAAAGTATTACTTCCAGTCAGGTTGTCCATTTTGGCGATACGTTGATTTCAAATGGGGTTATAGCAAGAACGGGGGAAACCCCTGCCGATGTTGATGGATCAGAGGTTAGTGAAACTTTGACTTTTACTGTTCCTGCTGTTGCTCCTTCTGTCTATGCTGTATCAGTTGAGGGTGATGGAGTATTTAGCAATAAGATAGATTTTACGGCTGTTACCCCTTCTGTGACGCAGATTGAGGTAACTGACAACGACCTCCTGACTACTCCTTTGTACTTTTCGAGTACTGATAATGCTTATGGATATGTATACAGCAGCCTTAAAATTACAGGAGAATCTTTTGGTGAAGAAGGGATTGTAAAACTTGGAAATATAACGCTTGTGCCGAATCAAAATGTCTGGTGGAACGCAAATAAAAATGAGATTTCAGTTGCTGTCCCAAGAAATATAGGAACAAGCTATGTCGATTCCGGCGATAAATTGTCCATTACAAATGCTTATGGTGAAACTATTAATGTTTTATTTACAGTAAGACCCAAGATTTCTTCTCTATCAAAATATGCCGCTGCTGTCGGTACATCTTTTGATATCAAAGGGTATGCGTTGGGCGACGCGGGAGATGGGGATGTTGTTAACTTTATAAACGATACTTTTGGGAATGAATCATTGGATGTTGTAGTTACTTCTAGAGATATTGATAATGACATTATAACTGTAATCTTGGATAAAGATGTCTTTAGTTCAAAAACGGGGCTTTATGACATAGAAGTTATGAGAAACAGCCAAACAAGTAACAGTGAAGGATTTAATGTATTGGCTGAAGCTGTTCCGACTATTACAAGTTTTTGGGTTGATACAAATAGCGATCCAAACGTTGAATCATGGAAAGATGTTTCTTCAACTGGAGGAGTAGTTGTTTACGATACTGTTAAAATACAAGGAGGGAACTTTGAACTTGTCGCGGATGGATCACGCTCTACAGATACTAACAATGTAACAATTGACGGGCTAAGATTTCCTGATGTTAAAGGTGATCCTTTCAATCCTTCTGATCCTGGGAATCAGGGATATCAGGTTTATTCATGGACAGATGGTGAGATAGTTCTTGGCATTCCGCGAAGTGTAACAACTAATGAAGCGGTTAAATATATTAATGCCGGAGTTCACGAGATAAAAGTTACGGCCAATGGAAAAGTTTCCAACAGTGCTGATTTAACTATAAAACCAACGATAAACTATGTAAATCCTCAGTATGGTTATCAGGGAATAACAACTGTTTCTATCAGCGGGGAAGCTTTGGTTGGAGTGGATGCGGGTTCTATTACAAAGTTATATTTTGGCGGAATTAACCTTGGAACAGTTACGGTTAAAAGAGGGGTTGGGGATTCTATGGATGGCAGGGGAGCGAAGGACTCTATATCCGTAAAACTTCCTTCTAGTATTCCTGTCGGCTACTATTATATATCGGCAGAGGTTGGCACTCTTGTTAGTGTAAGTAAAAAAGATGAAAATTTATTTAATGTTTTGCCTATTCCTGTTCCGACTATTAGTTCAATACAGGTAAAAGATGATACGTGGGACAATAAATATGTTGTTCAATCGTTAGACAGCGCGTATGGATATGTTTACAGCACAATATCATTGGAAGGCGACGGGTTTGATATTTCTTCCGGCTCGAGCATCGTTTTTAAACTTAGCAACGGAGAGACTGTTGATCTTCCTTCAGATTATATCTATGGATGGGAGAACAAGCATATAGAGTTTGGGATACCGAGAGTTATTACAATTCAACCTCAAGAAGGACCGTCTCAGGTTTTTTATATAACCCCGGGACAAACTACAATAGAATTAATAAATCGTTTCGGCAATAAAGCAGATCTTTCACTGGAAATACGTCCAAAAATATATGGAGTTTCAAAAAAATCTGTAAAAACCGGAGATACTATAGATGTAAGTGGTGTGGCGTTTGGGGATCCGACAAATACAGTTGATGTTACTTTTTGGGACAGCACGGGGGAAAAAGTTGGGATTGTTGAAATGAGCAATGGATTTATAAGGACTGCGGATATTGGAGACGTTAGCGGCAATGACACAGTAAAAGATGTTGTTGTTCCTGATCTTGGAGTGTCAGGCGCGTATACAATAAAAGTTTCTGCGTATGATGACGCGCCTCCATATAGCAATGGGAAAGATGTAACTTTTACATCTGCCGGTGGGTCGCAAGCCCTTTCTATAACTAAAGTAGAAGTAAAAAAAGATGCTAATTCCGGATATGTAGAGAGTAACAATGGATTTATAGGATACACGGTTAAAATGATCGGCACAGGGTTCGAAGGAAATTTTGACAATCAGGGGAAGGTGAAAATAGACGGCATAGATATGCCTGTATACAGTTGGAATGAACAGGGACAAAATACGGATGGTTCGCTTTATTATTTCATAGAATTCGGGTTGGCAAGATCTGTAACTGTTGATGCCATACCCGTTTATACAACTGCCGGATTAAAAAATATAGAGATAGTAAATAGTGTGTCGAAGACTTCCGTAACAGCGCCATTTACGATAAAACCGGAGATAAAAAATATATCGCCGACAAATGGTTATGCAGGAAGTAAGGCAAGCATATACGGGACAGGTTTTGGCAATGTTAAAGATGAAGTTAATGTAATATTTTATGATGGGATAACCAGTGTAAGTACAACAGGAGCTGTAATAAATAGAACAGTAGATGACCCTGCTAATAATTATTATGGATATGACCAGGTGGAAACTATAATTCCCGCAAGTTTATTCGCAGGTTTATATACGGTTGTAGTAGAAACTAATGAAGCTCAAAGTAATGACGATAAAACGTTTACTGTAAACGCAGCTCCCGGGGCACAAACACCGGTAGTGACAAAAGTTGAGATAAGAAAAGATGAAACTTCAGCATATGTAGCTACAACTGAAGGATATATAGGGTATACGGTCAAGATGAGTGGCACCGGGTTTGAAGGAGCATATGACAATCAAGGAAAGGTAAAGATAGATGGTGTAGAGATGCCAATCTACAGTTGGAATGAACCGACAGGAAATGGAGATGGAACCTATTATATAGCGTTTGGATTGGCCAGATCGGTAGCAGTTGATCCAACAACTGTTTATACAACAGCGGGATTAAAGGATGTAGAGATAACAAATAATGTATCAAAGACTTCGGCAACAGTGCCATTTACGATAAAGCCGGAGATAACAAGTAGCATATCGCCAACAAATGGTTATGCGGGAAGTAAGATAAAAATATATGGTACAGGTTTTGGAGCAACCAATGATACTGTAACAATAGTACTTAATGACGGGACAACGAGTGTTACTACAACAGGGGTTGTAACAAGAATTAACGATGATCCAGCAACATCATATAATGGATATGATCAGGCGGGTGGAACAGTTCCTGCTAGTTTATTGGCGGGTGTTTATACGGTTGTAGTAGAAACTAATGAAGCTCAAAGTAATGATAAGACATTTACAGTAAACGAAAGACCTGTAGGCCAATTGCCCATAATAAAAGGCATCAAAGTAAGACATGGAGATGAAACTGCCTCTTGGACTTCCGATAAATGGGCAAATGTTTATGACGGAGTAAGCATTGAAGGGACAGGGTTTGGTAATGTTCCAAATGTCGCGGATAGAACTGGTTATTCTGTCACTTTAGGTGGGTTAACTGTTAGGGATGAAGGGGGAGAAGGACTACAAATCTGGTCATGGAGCGATACTAATATAACTTTTGGTATTCCAAGAAAAGTTGGTGCTGATTTTGTTAAAGGTGGAGCAAGTGAGATTATAGTTGCTACTCCTGTTGGCTTGTCAGCTTCTGGCAGTATTGATATAACGCCTAAGATTTATGGGGTAAAACCCAATATAGGATTAGCAGGTGATATTATTGCGATAAACGGAACTGCCTTTGAGGGTCATAACAGCAGTATAGTCAAAATAGGCGGGGTCACTGCTTCTGCCGTATTAAACCATGAAACGGGAGATGCTCCTGATGGAATAAATGGCAATGATGTTTATACCGCGACAGTTCCAGCTTCTTTAATTATAGCGGGTGATTATACGGTTGCTGTCGAAGTTGACGGATTGATCAATAGAGAAAGCTTTATCTTTACCGTAAAACAGCAAAATGCGCCTGATATTACTCAAATTACGCCTAATGCCGCTACAAATGAGGCGGATATTTCTGTTGTAATTACCGGTAAGAATTTTCAAAATGGGATTACAATTGTTTTAGCAAAAACAGGGTTGGCAAATATTGTCGGCGTTGTTACTTATAAATCGGCTACAGAACTTGATGTTTCTCTTCCAATTACAGGCAGAGAAGTCGGCAAGTGGGATGTTGTTGCCACAAATCCTGACACCAGAATCAGTGTCAAAGAAAAAGGATTTACTATTTTAGACGGCAATGATCCAAATAACGAAACAGCTCAAATAATAGATGATTTTGAAGGGATTGCAGTAAAACCGTCCGCCTATTCAGCATTTGAAAGCGGCGGATCAATTACTTTTAGCTTAAGCGCGGCTCAAGTTAAAGATGGGACTCAAGCCGGTTCAGTAACATATCCCGCGGAAGATAGTTATCGCGGTTATAACGGATATTTAACGGTTCCGCAGGATATTTCAAAATTTAATTCTATGGCAATATGGGTAAACGGAGATGGAAGTTCCGGAAATGTTATACTTCAAATAACCAATGGTTCCGGTTCCACTACGAAAAATTTTGCGGCCGTTGATGCGGCGGGAAATCAGAGGGTGACGATTCCTCTTTCTGTAACAGGCTGGCAGAAGTATTCAATTTCTTTAAGCCAGTTTGTGCAAATAGGATCAGACGGAAAACCGGTAGCCGGTGGTGCGATTTTAAACAAGAGCGCGATAACAAACTATCAGCTTGTTTTCAAAGGGACAGAAGGGACAACTGATACGGTTTATATTGATTTTATCGCGGCGGAAGGGTATATCGCGCCGGTTGAAGTATCACCGGAGATTCCGCGCAATTTGAAAGCGGCGAAATCTGGCGGAGATGTAGCACTTACATGGCAAGCTCCAAGTGGAGGAGAGCCTACTACTGGATATCAGGTTTATTATGGGAATAATGCGTCAAGCATTACAACAAAACTTGGCGGAATTGTAAGCGTGGGAACATATACTGCTACACATACCGGAGCGGTTTCTGACACTAATAATTACTATTATATAGTTAAAGCTGTGTCAGGAGTAATTGAATCTGGCGCGTCTAATGTGGCGTATGCTATTAAATTGAATTTAACTTACAATGCGGATAAAGATAATAGAAATTGGATATCTATTCCTTATCTTAATTCTTATTTAACAATAAAAGATATAGTTTTGGATATAAACGGAGATAGTGGTAATGGGAATCCAAAAGGCAGTCCTGCAACAAAGATAACACGATTGAATGCGGCAACACAATTATACGAAAGCTATACTTATAATCCTACTTTGTCTACTTGGATAGGATCCGCGACGACTCCTGTTGAGATAGGAGAAGGCTTTGAAATAATTATTTCAAGTAATACAAAATATGTTGTAGTTGGCGGAGATGATCCAACACATCTTGTTGATTTAACTTACAATACGGATAAAGATAATAGAAATTGGATATCTATTCCTTATCTTAATTCTTATTCAACAATAAAAGATATGGTTTTGGATACAAACGGAGATAGTGGTAATGGAAATCCAAAAGGAAGTCCCGCAACAAAGATAACACGATTGAATGCGGCAACACAATTATATGAAAGCTATACTTATAATCCTACTTTATCTACATGGATAGGTTCTGCTACTACTCCTGTAGAAATAGGGGAAGGCTTTGAATTGATTATAAATGGGGATGTGTCTTCTTGGAAGCCATCCACCCAAAATTAAAATGGAGGAAGTGAAATATGTTTAAGAAAATATTTTTAAAATTATTATTAGGAGTTTTTGGGGCGGTTATTTTAACTTCCTTTTCTTATGCGGCTGTTTCTCAATATATAGTTGGGTATGTAAATGAGAATCAAACCCCTATAAATTACAAAATGTGGGATACAAAGGATTCTTCGCATATAGGGACTGGAGCATGTATTTATGATTCAACTTTCAATGTAACTTATGGATATAATGATATAGGGAATATATATTCTCTTTATGGCAAAGGAGATACAATTGTATTTTTAGTTGAGAAAAATTCTAAATTTGCAGTTTCTACTATTGTAGGTGATACCAGCGGATATCAGGATATACTTCCTCCTGTTTCCATGCAAAACATTCCGGTTCCTACAGCAACTGTGGCAACCGATAGAGTAAATCTTACATGGACAGCTCCAACTGTTCAGACTGGTGCTATTGTTGGTTATAATATTTATAGAAAAGAAAATGTTGCAGGTTCGACTTTTGCAAAAATCAATACTTCTACTATTACAACTACCTCTTACAGTGATACATCTGGCACTGCAGGCAAATCTTACATTTATGCTGTTTCAATTATTTTAGCGGGCAATGTTGAAACTACAGAAAAATCGGGATCGTCTAATGCGGTAACTTATCCGTCGGGAGGCCAGCCATCAACTTCAATTCTCCTAGACGACTATGATACTCCTGCTGAAGTAGACGGTTACTATGTCTTTGCTCCGTCGGAACAATATAATCCGACAAAGACGATTACTTCTGGCGTGGGGATTAATTCAACCAGCGCGATGAAGACAACTTATGGGGCCAATACTAATGCAGAAACAGCCTATAGAGGTTGGGGAGGATACTATCCGTCCGCATCTCCAAAAAACCTTTCTTCAGCTGGTACTATATCTTTCTGGATGAAAGGGGACGGAACAACCAATAAAATAAAATTTCAAATGACAGATAAAGACGGCTCTGATTACGCGGTTGACGAGCCAAACGGCTTATATGTTTCCAATACCACATGGCAGGAATATAAACTGCCTATTTCATCAATAAAGAAAATTAATACGACAGGCGAAGTTGAGGGGCTTGATACTACCAAAATTACTAACTATGGTTTCTCATTTTCGGGAACAAGTGCCTCTACAGGAATCTTAATAGATGATGTTAAAGCAATAGCAGGGAGTGTATCTGCCGCTTCCTTGCAGCTTGCGACTGATCCTGTCAATTTAACCCAAGCTAACGGGTACAGCTCTTCAGTAAATATTACAAACGGTGGAACCGAAACTTTGACATGGATTGTTTCTGAAACCGCAAATTGGTTGACTGTTACTCCTGCTTCAGGGACAAACAACGGAACTATTGTATTTACAGGAGCAACGGAAGGCATGGCGGCAGGCTCGTCACAAACGGCAACTGTTACAGTCAAATCAAATGCCGGAGAAAAAACTATTACTGTAAACCTTACCTTTACAACGCCTCCCACACCCGGACCGAAAGTTATTTCCGTAACACCGGCAAGCGGTGCTCAAGGGACAACAATCGCCCTTGCAACCCTCGAAGCGCAGGATGTTCTATTTAAGAATGCAAAATCAATTGAAGTTGGCTTTGGGACAGGTATTACACATGGTGATGTCACAATTGTTGATGATACTACCTTAACAGTTGCCAATGTCGCGATAGCTTCCGACGCGATTGTCGGCAGCCGAATAGTTTCTGTCACAATGGATGGACAAAAAATAACAGGCGAGGTTTTTACGGTTACTGAAACAATACCGAGTTATGTGCTGGATAATATGGAAGGAGTACTTGTAACTCCTGATTCATATTATGTTACGGCGGAAACAATTGCTTATACGCCAAGTAAAGCTTTTTCAAGCGAGTCGCACGAAAAGGCGCAATCTCTTAAAGTTGCTTATCCTTTTGTCCCTGATCCCGCGAAAGCATGGAGGCTTATAGGAGCAGTCCTTGCGGATACAAGGGATCTCTCTTCATATAACGCGATATCCTTCTGGTTAAAAGGGGACGGCAAAGCTCACAAAGTAAAGTTTCAGCTAAAAGATGCCGATGGCGACAACTTTGCGATGACAGAAAATGATGCTTTGAATATCCAGGCAACTACAGACTGGAAAGAATATATTGTCCCGATTTCGTCTATAGGGATCAGGGTTGAAAGCGGAAGTGATCCTGTTTTAAGCAACGGAAGCTTGGATCTTAAAAATATTGATCAGTATCAACTTGTATTTACAGGAACAACGGAATCAACAGGTCTATATATTGATTATGTCATAGCGACAAATACATCACTTGTAGGTGATCCTTTCATTGAAAGTATCGATCCAAAAAGCGGCGTGTATGGACGAGAGATGACTTTTACAATTAAAGGTTCCAATCTTGGAGTAGGCGGTGAAGTCAATGTTGAAAGCGAAGGGGTTACAACCGTTTACAAATCTTCTGTTTCAGGGTCGAAAATTACGGCGTGGGGACAAACTGATATTGAAATTAAAGTCCCGCCAATGGAGATTGGGCAGAAGAGCTTAAGCATTGTAAGAA
>MEUB01000027.1:137963-152809 GCA_001771535.1 candidate division WOR-1 bacterium RIFOXYB2_FULL_37_13 | reverse complement strand
AGTTCGTATAACTATCCAAACCCGTTTAATCCGTTATCCGGAGAAAAAACCAAAATAGTTTTTGATCCGCAGGGGGCAACAACCGCTACAGCTTATATTATGGATATGTCATCTAAGATTGTCGGAAAGCTTATCTGGACAGACCCAGGCACAGGCGTTAACGAAATTGAATGGGATGGTTTGAGTGCCTTTTCCGAAAAGCTTGGCGACGGCGTATATCTGTACAGAGTGATTGACTCGAATAATAAATTGCTTGGAAGAGGAAAGATACTAATCATCAATAAGTAAGGGAAAGGGAGCTGAAATAGTAAGCGGTATTTTTCGATAATAATATAGGAGATGAGAGTATGAGAAATATAAAATTTTCAATAATATGGGTGATGGCAGTTGTCTTTTGCCTGATCTCCTTACCTGTATTTGGCGTGCAGAATATGATTGTTGCCGACCCGATGTATATTGGAGTAGGGGCTCGTCCTCTTGGAATGGGAAAAGCTTATGTTGCGGTGGCGGAGGATGGCGATACTGTTTTTACCAATCCTGCGGGACTTGGAAGAATAAAAGCTCCCAAACTTACTAGCATGTATACAAGCCTTCTTAATGATGTTAATTATATAGTTATTGGAGGAGCTTATCCTCAAAGCAAAAACAGCTCGATTGGTATTGGAGCTGTCATTAGTTCTGTTTCCGATATTGGGCTGTATGATAATAATGGAACAAACCTTGGATCCGCGAATTGGGGATCCAGCGTATTTTTCTTATCTTACGGCGTTGATGTTGTCAATTCCAACTTACAACTTGGCGGCAGTTTAAAATATTATTCTCAGGGAGGCTCGGGAACTTCTACAATTGAATCTGCTTCTGCCGCGGGAGTGGGTTTTGATATTGGAGCGATTTACGCGGTTTCCGAAAAACTTTCTCTTGGCGTTTCGGCTCAAAATCCTGTAGGGACAAAACTGACATCAAATAACGGAGTTGAAAATACGGTTCCTTCTTTAATTAAAATAGGAGCCGCTTACAGAACAACTATATTTACAGATAAAAACCTTACTCTGGCGGGAGATGTTGATATAGCTCAGGACAGGCCGACAACCTCGCATATCGGGGCAGAATACGGCTTAACGCCAAACGTTACTATTCGCGCCGGTTTGGACCAGAATCCAATGCCCGGGGGAGAGCTTCAAAATAATCCTACCTTGGGATTGGGGCTAATGGTTTCCGGTATAGAATTTAATTATGCCTACCACCCATATGGGGCAATAGCGGAAGATTCGACTCATTATTTTTCATTATCTTATGTGGGAGAAAAGCAATTGGAAGAAGTTTTTGGCATTGTGATAGATGAACCTAATGATAAAGATATAATTTACTCAGACAGAGTAACAGTTTCAGGCAGTATTGAAGGAGTTAAATCAGTTAAATCGATAACTGTTGACGGGTTGGCGGTTTCGTTGAATGAGGACGGGTCTTTCAACACAACTGTTCCAGTTTCTAATGTAGGTAAAAAATTAATTCAGATTGAAGCGCTTAAAGATGATGGCGAAAAAGTTGTCGCGTCAAGAAGAGTATTGCGATTGGTAAGCTTTAGCGATGTGTCTCCAAGTTATTGGGCAAAGCGTCCAATAGAAGGGTCAAGCACAGTAGGTCTCGTTCAGGGATATCCTGACGGCACTTTTAAGCCTGAAAGGCTTTTAAGCAGGGCGGAATTAGCTACTCTTCTTGTTCGTGCCAAAGGGATTGAAGTAACAGAAAGAGCAAAATCAAATGTTTTTAAAGATGTAAAACCGGGCCACTGGGCGGCTCCTTACATAAAAGAGGCTGTTGCAATGGGCCTGGTGCAAGGGTATCCTGACGGGTCATTTAAGCCTAACGCGAATATTTCAAAAGCTGAAGCAATAACAGTTTTGTCCCGTTATGACAAAATCCCCATGGAAAGAGTAGTACAGAAACCATATAGGGATGTCAATACAGACAACTGGGCCGCAAAATATATTCAGGCGGCAAAAAACGCGGGGATACTTTCATATGTCAAAGGGGATATGTTAGGGGTAAAACAGGATGTCAGCCGCGCTGAAGCAATAGAGATGATGAGCAAAACTTCAATGGCCGGAAGGCTTATAAAAGAGCTCTTTTCGTGGGACAAGGGCTTTAAGCTTAAATCAAAAGAGCCGACAGTAAAGGCAAGCATTGAGCAATATGGAGGGGAGATAAATGAGTGAGATAGGGCCAAGCGTTGGTATTTTCAGGTTTGATGGTCCAAAAAAAGACACAGGAAAAAGCCAAGAAGAAGTGGGGAAAGAATTTTTGGGTGAGGTTTGTGGTGAAGAAGCTCCATCAAATACGGAGATGCATTTTGCGGGGGATAGGTTGTTACTTTTAGGCCTTGATATAAATCAAGTGGACATAGAATCTATTAATGCTTTTGGATATACGGATAGTCATGGACAATATATCTGTAATGTTTTACCAAGTTATTTAGTAGCCGTAGAACTAAAACAAAGAGAGACTAAAGAAATCACATTTTTAGATTTGATGTCTAAAGATCAAGCAGAAATATTACAGGCTAAAAAGGATAGCTTACTTGAAAACATAATAATTACAGTTCCAGGCGATTCGGGGTTAATAGTTAAAGCGGAGGAAAAAGAGGCTAAGATATATTTAAAAATTTCTGCTTTAGCTTCTCAACCTGGGGATCATGAATTTACCGTAACCATTAAAAACCCACACCCATCAATAAAAGATATAGTTTTCACAGGAACCGTAAAGGTTAAATATAATCCTCCGGCAAAGGCGAAGGCGAGTCCGGCAAGAGAAGTAATCCGTTATAGGCCGATGTGATTAAAATAAAGGTGTTAAATCTATGGTAGAAATTTCAGCAGTTAATAATAATTCTAATAAATGTCAAGAAGTTCCTCTTGAGCTTAATTTGCAGCAGAGGAAAGATGTTTCACAAGCAATAAGTGAAATATTTGCCTTAGATGACTTACGGACAGAAATTTTGGATCTTAATTCTGAGTTTGATTCTGTTCTTGATCCAAAAAGCCAATTAAGAGACGAGCTTGGCGCTTTTGTCTATTCGCATTTTGCTTCCACAGCACCATCTCAAACTATTTCTTCTTCTTATTTTGACAAGGCAGGTATAGACAGAAACACAAGAACTGCTTTAACCAGAGCTGGAATTATTACAAGAAAGGGGAATGAATACCAGTTAAATTTTGATCCTATTTTTAAAAACTTTAGTTTAGTAAGTATTTCAATTAATGGAAGAGTTTTGAATAACGAGGATAAGCAGGAACTTTGGAATAAATTGATACAAGCTCTTTCTGACAAAGTTATGACTTATCTTGAAAGCAGATTTGAACTTCGCGGGACAGTTTTAAGAGATATTTTTGGGACTTTAGGCGCAAGCTTTGCAAATAAGTCGTCACAGGATGCTGTTTTTTCTGTATTACAGCGTGAGGGGTATGTAAAAAAAATAAAACTAACAAGCAAAGATGGAGCCCCCTCAACTGAATATGTTATAAACGCGGTAATTTTTTTTATTATACAAGCTGATCGCAACTCGTTTGATAGTCTTGATTTTGGCAATGTCTTAACTAATGTAGAGGATAAGAGGAAACTTTTTGATATTTTAAATTCGGCTTATAAAAAAGAGGAAAATATAAGCAGGATGAAAAACAATCTGCCTATAGCTTTTGAGTATACATCAGTTTTAGATTCATTATATTCTGACCCAAGAAAGGCTTGGATTATAGAATTACGAGAGAGAGCTGTCTATGGAGGCGATAAATATCTTGACCAAGAAGCCCTTTTGCAAAAAGCCGCGCAGCAGCTTTCTATTAATACGATTGCTATTAAACAAGCTGCTATGAGCAGCAGCTTGAATGTTTTATCGTATGCGGCAACAAGTTTGAGAGAAAAAAGAAATAAACTGGCTGAAGATAACGATCTTTTGTCTTTACTTCGACAATTTAGCGGAGCGGATGAACGTATTAAGCTTGACTGTTTAAGGCAGAATGCGGATCAAACCATTCAAACCGGAGGGCTACCAGCCGAACCTCTTACTCCTGAGAAAACAAGGGAATTACTTGTTGAAGCTTTACAAAACAAGGTTATTACTAGCAGCGCTGTTACACCTTCGAAAAACTCCAGGCTTAGTCGACTCTTAAGCTTTTCTACTTTCCGTGGGGCGAGAGTTGGTGTTTTTGCGGAGTATTTTTCCATTGATTCGACTGATGATTCAAAATATGTTGACGCGGGGCAAGTTATGCTCCCGTTTTCCTTGCAATGGTCCAGAATGAATCAATCTGGTGCTCAAATAAACAGTAATTTCTATGGAGCCGTAACAACACCAAAAGACTTTTTAAATATTGAAGAATTCAATCCTGTCCAGGGACCGTTCCGTTTGGGCTTTTTCAGAGAAAATGTGCAGGCAAAGGCCAACGGAGGGACAGCATACAGGGCCTTTAATTTTGAATATGGTTATTTGGGTGAATCAAACGGCAGTGCTGTTAGAGCCGGTTTTCTTGGTAATATAGCTTCCGATTCCAGCTTTGCCCTTGATTGGGAGGCTAAAGCAACGGGAGTATTTGGGCAGGAAAATTTAAAGCCGTCGGGAAATCTTGAGCTTGCTTTAAACGGTCGCGTAACGACCGATCGGTTTAATGCCACTTTGGAAGGGCATTTAGTCGGAGGAACCCTCCCGTACAATATTAACAATTCTTTGTTTGCCAGTTATGGAGATCAGCCGGTTACACTTTACAGTTCAAACGATTGGCTTCCTACGGCTTCGGGCCGACTTGAAGCTAGAGCTGATTGTGATGTGTTTGAAATTGGCGATAATAATGCCGATTGGTTGGCTTTATCTTTATATGGGAGAGGGACGATTGATTATGCTTATCAACCCCAACAAGATTCCTCTATAAGAGCCCAAGCCATCCTTGGTCCTATTATCAATTTAAAATTTATGAATTTTACTATACACCCTTACGCGGGCTTTGGGTATCAAATCGATGGAGACGGGGATCATGGGATGATGAGTGAATTTGGGATTGGTCTTACTCCTTCTATGATAAAAAAACGAAATTTTGATGCCGGAATATTAAATCCAAATGCGGGGAGGCTTTTAAGGGATATAGGGAGACAAACTCCGTTGGGGATTGATCACATGGAAAGGCTTGTTCCCGGTCAGGAGGTTGGAAGCTTAAACGATTCAGCTGCTATTTCAGGATCAAAACTTGGTAATTTTGATAGAACTGGCAAGCTGTCAGCGCTTCCTTTTAACAATACACGCACTCCAATGGAGGCTCTTGTTGCTGCTTATGAACAGGCAAACGTTTCTCCAAACGCGAATAAAAATATTGTTGAAATCGGAGATGTTGCTTCTTTGGAATGGACTGTTGAATGGGCTGCTGATGCTTCTGACGAAGAGAAAAGGGAACTTTTGGCAGATAAAATATCAGAGAGATCTGGCGATGTCGACAGGGATATACAGGCTCTTATTTCACGCAGGAGATGGATACAAGAGACACAGGGAACAATTGCCAAGCCTAATGAGTGGTCGCAGCTTGCGACAGAGTTATTGCTTGGGTTGAAAGTTTTGTATGATAGGAATGGGACTGTTTTATTGGGTGATTTAAATGCAGAAGATTTACAACTGGAACTCGATGGAAAAATGATTGGGTCCAACGGGATTCACTTAACTAGAAATATATTAACTTCATTGCTTAAAGCGGTTAACACCGGAGGCGATACTCAATTGACTGGAGAAATAGAGGGCTTAATCAGCAACATGACTTCAGTAAACGCGGAAACTGTTGATCTTATTATGTTTTGTGCCGCGCGTCAAAGTGGAATCAACATAGAAAGCTTGCCAGAACTGCCAACGCTTAACGCCTTAAAAGGAATTTTATCAGAAACAACCCAAGGCTTTTTGTCAGGCACATTGTCTGCGATTCTTGTAGTTCCAATTCCTGTACAAGTTAGCCCAGCAACACAGTCACCGCCAATCGTTGCTGAAGCTCCTGCTGCTGTACAACTGGACCCGCCAATTAAGGCTGCTCCTGTAGCGACTGAAGAACCAATAGAAATTCCTCTTCCTCCGTCTGATGTGGAGATGCAAATTTTGGAAGATTTTATTTCTCCTCGAAGGGATAGATAAGGAATTCTACAATGAGTGACATTTGTTCAGATATAACTTTAAATATGTCCGGATTGAGGACTCAATGTCTTGACGTTAAAGAGATTGTTGAGAGAGAGACTCCGTATGTTAATGATATGCTTTTTTTAGTAAGACTTTTAAATGCGGCGAAGAATATTCTTGCAGCAAAAAAAGACTCTGATCCTAACGGCCAACTAAAAACTGCAATTTTTACTGCTGTTTACCCATATCTCGCAATAGGAAAAGTTTCAAACGATTCAGCCGATCCAACTGTTTTTGAAAAAGAGATTGATCGAATTGTAGATGAAATTATAGCTGGCTTGATAGCAAAGAGCTTAGTTTCTAGGGACGATTCTAGGATTTCTCAAATAAAAGAGGATTTGAAAGAAGCTTTAGAAAGAGAGGAACCTTCAGCTCTTTTAAAACATACTCCTTCTAAAGAAGAAAATATGCAATCTTTACTTACAGGCTGGGCGAATGAAGTTGCCAAACGGGCTGCGTGGGGAAATTTTAATTACAATAAGCTGTTTCTACTTATTAGACAAATAAAGAATTTAGGAACAAACCCTATTTTGTCAGATGTTGCCAAGCGCGCAATAGATAGCGGGGCTGAAGGGATGTTTGAAGCTTTGGAGGCTGAGATTCGAAGGATTGAGGCGGAACTGCCTGCTGCGGTTCAGCCGGGAACACCAGGGAAGATTGACCAATTTGTTGAAGAAGGGCAAGCAAGGGTAGGAGGACTTGAAAGAAGGGAATTAGAATGCTTAAGCGCTGAACTTGCCAGAATTTTAAGCTCGCCTTGCGACCAGTCGGTATCGAACTCTTCTGTTTTGGTTGAGCAGAGCGTATTTGATAATTTGATGAGCATATTGACAACCAACGCAATTATTAGCTCTATTGTTTTTATTCTTCAGTTAGAAACAGGACAAAATCAGTGGTATGGGCAAGAAGAGACAGAACTTACAGATACAAAAACTCCTATATTAATGTTGTTATACAAACTTATGTCTCAAGAGGTTGTTGATCGGTTTATAGTTGAAAAAGATGGTAAGCTGTTTTTAAAAACAGGGGGAGAATACGGGTTTTTTGATGAGAGTTTAATGGAAGATACCTGGGAGAGTAGTGACATTCCTAACAGTAAAAACATAAGCGGCCGCTTAGTTTCAATGCTTGAGCTTTTATTGATATTTAGTGATGTGGCACTTGGAAATTACGATAATGAAGAAATTAAAGCTAATGTTAATCATCTTGTTGAAGGTTATGGAAGATCAGGACAGGCAGGATTAGATAATAGGACTGTCCAAATTTTAGTAGAGGAATTAGAAAAATGTTTAAATCGAGGAATTGATCTTAAGGCTAACTGGAAATTATTAAGAGAGGCGTTGATTCCTTCCGGTGAGGAAAGTGCTTCTCTGGAGCCTGAAAGGGCAGGCCCTTCTTTACTGACAAGCGACACTGTATTGAGAAATTCACCAGCTGCTGTTGTGGCAAAAGAGGAGAAACTTGTTGTAGTAGAGGCGTTTAATCCTGAGACTATAGATGATTTGGCTAAATGGATTGTTGAAGAAAAAATCAGACCTATTTTACAACAAAGAATCTTAAAAAAAGTAGGGACAACTCCCGTTATTGAAGGATCTAAGATTAGCTATGTAATCTCCTCTACATATTTTACGCAAAAGCAGGGGGATACTGTCTTAACTTTAGATTTAAATTTTGATTATTCTAGGTTTTCTGCTGTAAATTCAGCTATTTCAACCTTATTTCCTGATGGGAATATAACAATAAGCATAAGCTTAAAAGAGCTTGATTTTTCAGGGTTTATGGAGGATAGTCAAATAATTAATGCACTTACAAGCCAGGCTAGAATACCTTTGGCCTCATGGTGATATAAAAAATCACTGCTGCTTTGCGTGTTTGTTATGTCTAGCGTATAATACAAATTCAATAATAAAGTTAAAATAGAAAATAATCATGATTGATGAAAATAAGATAAAAGAAATAAAAGAGAAAATCGCAAACGCGGTTTTGCCTGATAAAATAATTCTTTTTGGTTCTTATGCTCTTGGAACACAAACAATAGACAGCGATATTGATTTGGTTGTTATTGCTAATGAAAAAGGTTCTCAGCATCAGAAAAATATAAAAGTGAAAAGATTGTTTCCTGGCAGAGATTTTTCTTTGGATGTTTTTGTTTTTACTTCTGATGAAGAAAAAAAATATGGAATGATTCGCGGAACTATTTTAAATACCGCGATTACAACTGGTAAGGTGTTATATGAACGAAGTCAGTCATGCCCAACAATCTTGCTCTCGAAGTGAAAAAAATTATACTATTGAAAATTAAAATATAGCCGCACATGAAATTCTGCCTCCTTTCCTGTTTGAATTTACTATAAGAGCAAAAAATATCGAAATTCCCTTCCATTTTTAACGATATATATGTAGGGAAATGATCAATGTCCAATATCCAATGTCCAATGATTTAAGTGATAGTAAGAGGGAGAAATAAAAAAATGTCTGATATTTTAGGGCTTGGTTTAAACCCTGTACTTGCTTTTTCTTCTAGTGCTACTGCTGATCATAAAGATAAAAAAGAAAAACCTGAAACTAAACAATGTACAGTAGAAGGTTCGGTTGGCGCTGTTTTTGGTTATTATGGTAATCAGCTTGCCGATGTTCGCGAAAGTGTAGGCGGCAATGGCTGGCAGCCTCCCGATGTTGCGGGAGATGTGGACAAAAGCAGCACTGCAGAAAAAGCGACGCCATTAATCGCTCTTCGTATTCCTGTTTATATAAAGCTTGATATCAATAAAAATATTGGATTGTCATTTGGAGGGGTGGGGAATTTAGACAACCTCTTTTCTCCAAACAATTTAACTTCTACCCCTTTTGATCTTACAGAGGCTTTAATCATTGGCAAAATTAATGCTTCAAATAACTATATTGGCAGCCTTTCTTTAGGAGGCTTTTCCGGTTTATCGCATTTTGGCGCCGATGGAGTTTGGGATGGCAGCTTGCCGATTGATGATTATGAAAAACTAAGATGGGGTGGGCGGCTTCATAATAATGTTGATTTTGGGCATATTTTAAAAGCTGATTCCTCAAAATATGGTTTGTCTCTTAGCCTCGATTGGGAAGGTTCTTATTTCTCACAGCCTGCTCAAAAAGAATTTAACTCATTGGCGGTTGCCGGTGTTTTTGGGAAAATAGGCATGGTTGAATTACAGGCAGTCGGCATGTGGAAATATTATTCTGGAGTTTCAATTTGTACTGTTTTAACCGGCAATGAGGATCCTTCCGATGGAAATTCTTATGATGATACCGGCTGTTGGGTAAATACATGTGATGGAGAAACAGGCCCCGGCTGCTGGGAAAATACTTGCGAGGATGATCCTCCAAATTATGGAGGAAACGGCGATGTTGGATCAAATATTGGAAATGGGATTGCGCAAACTGTTGAAGAAAGATTGGATTATTCGGGAAATATTGAAGCGGTTCAAGGAAGGATTAAGGTCTCCCCTGCAAATTTGAATTTTATGGTTACAGGAGGGCTTTCTTTTTATAAAGAAGACAAAGGCTGGTTTGTTGGGGGTGTAGCCGACATTCCTTTATATAATGAATACAGGTTGGGGGTTAATTATTCTTTTGCAAGTAATTATTCCCAGATTTTTGCAGATTCAAGAAGTACCAGCCATAATTTGAGTTTGTCTGCGGGGGATGAAACAAATAAATTAACTGTTATAGGCCAGCTTTCAATGCCGGACAATGATGAAGATAAACCTCCTTATTTTGCGGGCATAACTTTGACTCACTCTTTTGAAGGAAGTTTTCTTGGCATGATAAAAAGTTTGATTTATTGATTTTTGCTTCTTCACAAGAAGACTTTAGCGACAATAGCGATCTTCCATCTCTTTTGGCAAAGTAGTTTTTTTTGGGGATGGGGGGGGGTGAAATCTCGAGTTTTTCTTTTCGAAAAATAGAATATGTATAATACGAACCTTATAATGAAAAGAATACTTGCATTTGCACAGAAAAACTGGCCTGAAGGGGGCGTTCCTTTTCAAGGAGCGATTACTAAATCTTCCAAACCTTTGAAGCTTGCTCTTGATCCTCAAGTTGTAATGAAGAATTTTATTGTAGCTGACTTAAGAAGAAACTATGGGCTTGATCCTGACCTGGCAATGAAAGTGGCAGAGATTGGAATGCTTAATATTGATTTTACTGAAGACTTTTTAAATTATTTAGCCCAAACACCAAAACTCAGGGAAAGATTTATATCGGGTGAAGTAAAATCAGCAGTAAAAGATATGCATGAAAAGAAATTTCGAGAGTTTTTAGCTCTTGCAAAAATAAAAATGAACAAAGGCTTATCCCAAAAGTTTACGATGAGAGATGATGTGTTTGTATTAGATTTAGAGGGTTAATTGGGATTCTAATTTTAAGTTTTCTAGAAATTTCTGAATTTTCATGAAATTTAAGTTGTGTATTGACGATAATTAAATAGTTAAAAAGAATCTAACAGAAATAAAAAACAAGGAGGTGATTTTGAATGGGATTTTTAATGAGAGGACTTGTTGAAAAGTTTCAAATGCCGCCAACAATACAAAAGGAAACATTTCGCGGCTTAGAAACTAGAGGTAGTGATCGTAGCGCTACATGGCGCGCTGGTAAATTTTCTGGCCTTACTCGCTCGTTTAGAGGTGAACCTGAAGCAGAGATGCATGCCTTTGTAATTCAATCTTTATGTCAAGAATATCAGTTTTCTTCCGCACTTGCAGGATCAGTTGCTAATATATCATTGCTTTGCAACGTGGAATTTACTGAAGATTTTTTGACAGCTTTAGCAGGGGACAGAGTACTTCAGGGTAAGTTTATTTCTAATGAAGTGCTGGATGCTGTTGAAGGTATTCATGATAAAAATCAAAACACTTTTGCGGTTACATCTCAGGCTTTGAGACTATTAAACAATGGAGTTACTGCTAAATTTACAATGCGGGATAACGTTTTTATGTTGATTGCTTCTGCTGTGAGTAATACAGTAGAAACTCCTAACCCTATAAGTTCTGGCAAGCCGGCTGGTGCATGGTATAACGGGAATTATTATGGAGATGCGGGATTTCGATATGCTGTTGTCTAAGTAAATTAGACTTGAAAAAAGCACCAGCTGATTCTTGGTTGAGAAGAGGCTGGTGTTTTTGTTATGTTGATGTTACAATCCATTTTTGTTTTTGGATGAATTAAATGAAATTAAATATCGGTTGCGGTAAAAAATATTTACCAGATTATATTAACATAGATTTTTTTGATAAAACAGTAGCAGATGAAAATGCTAAATGTTGGGATTTACTTTACAAAGAAAATTCAATAGAGTCAATTGTTGCAGAACAGCTTTTGGAGCATATAGGTTATGTTGGCTCTAAATTTGCATTAAGCGAATGGTTTCGAGTCCTCAAACCGCACGGTACTTTGCAGCTTACAACCCCTTCTTTTGATGAAAACATTAAGGCCTATTTAGAAACTTCTTCTGATGAAAAAGTTGCCGCTTTAAACTGGATATTTGGTATGGAATATGAAGGTTATCAACACAAGTTTTGCTTTTCAAAAGAGCTAATACTCAAAGAGCTGGGGAAAGCCGGGTTTGTAGATATAAAAATTAGTGAATTTGAATGCGGCAAAAATCGTACTTCTTTTAGAGTGGAATGTAAAAAACCTAAAAAATATGCTCAAAAATATTTGATTGTATCAACTTTGAGGAAAGCTTTTGTTAATGCAAAAATTATAGATCCACAAAGTGCCCATCCTGCTGAAATAGGATTGGAGAATTTAATTGATAAAGTTTTTGAGATTGATTTTTCCTCAAAAGAAGTTGTTCTTGAGTTTTTATATGAATCCATTATTTTAAGTCCTTATGTTGGAAGAATTGTTTTTGATGTCTTTGATTCTTTCAAGTTAGTCCCAATAGATTTAGCCAAAAAGCTTGAAGTTGTAATGCCTTATCTGCTGAAAAATAATTTTATTCTTCAGCTTTATAGCTTTTTTACCGGTTCTTCCAATTATATAAGTGATAATATTGAAAATTATTTGTATGTTTGTGAATCTGCAAGATTTTATTTAAAAAATTTGTTGGATATCCCTTTAAAAAAGTTGCCAAAAAGCATGTTTTGCTTCCGGAGCATAAATAAGATTACTTATTTAAAGGATATATCTATGTTTGATTTGAGCCATATTTTTTATGTTGCTACTAATTTGTCTGCAAAAGGGACAAAGTCTTTTATACAAAAAAAACATAAAGAAGCAGCACAATTATTTGATGAAGCCTTGATGTTTAATCCTAAAAATGTTTTTGCCTGTTGGAACAGAGCAAGGCTTTATATGTTTAATGGGAATTTATTGAAAGCTGTAAGCTTTTATTCAAAAACTTTAAAAGCTTGTACCCCTTCCTTAAATGAAAAATTGTTAATAGAGTTAAAAAATATATTACGAGAAAACAAAAGAGGGGCTTATAATAAGCCGGTTATTTATGACGAATCCAAAATTTAAAGATCAAATGTATGTTCCTAATTGTTGCGTTTGGGAAATAACGAGAGGGTGCAACATGCGCTGCCTCCATTGTGGCGCGTCTGCAGGAGCAAAACGTTCAAAAGAATTAACCACAGATGAAGCATTGAAAGTGTGTGAACAGTTAAGAGATATTGGAACGGGGGAGATTTCTTTGATAGGAGGAGAGGTATTTGTAAGAAGAGACTGGTTTTTAATTGCACAAAAAATACGTTCTTTGGGAATGAATTTAGTTATTATTACTAATGGATTAGCGGTAAACGATAAGATTATAGAACAATTGAAGGAATTGGGTTTGAGGCGGTTAGGTATTAGCCTTGATGGAAGTACTCCTGAAATTCATGATTATATAAGAGGGACAAAAGGGTCTTTTGATAAAATAATGGAATTAACAGACAAGCTGTTAAAAGAAAATATATCTGTATCTTTTATTACAACGCTTACCCGTTACAATGTTTATGACTTGTTTAATATTGCTAAAATAGTTGTTTTAAAAAAGGCAAATTGGCAGGTACAGGTTGCCAGTTGCCATGGAGTAAGGATGACAAGAAATGAATTGTTAACACCTTTGGAGTTTTATTTTGCAGGACTTTGTTTAGCTGATATTCAAAAGCAATATGTTTCAAGCGGATTACTTATTGTTGGTGCTCATGATATGGGTTACTATTCTTGCAATATTCCGTTATTACAACAAGCAAAGAAGCCTTGGAATGGTTGTCCGGCAGGGATGACAGCTTTAGGCATTCAGAGTGATGGAGATGTTAGGGGTTGCCTTTCTCTTTATGATGATAAGTTTAAGGAAGGGAATGTTCTCGAAACACCTTTATCTATTTTATGGAATGATTCTAAGAAATTTAAAATTAATAGACATTTTAAAAAAGAAGATTTAAAAGGTTACTGTAAAAAATGTAATTTTGGAGAAATTTGCCAAGCAGGCTGTAAGGACATGGCTTTTAATAGCTCTGGATCTCCTTATGATAATTTATATTGTTTCCATAGGATAGAAGCTAATAAGAGATAATTTGGGAGTGTAAATTCTTCTGTGTAAATGGGACAAAACAGACTATGTCTCATATAATGTAAAACAGGAGGATTTAAAATGACAATAGCCCCAATTGACTTGGATAATCTTCAAGCAGAGATTAAGAACTGCAAAACCATGGATGATATTACAGGAAAGAATGGGTTGCTCAAACGACTGCTTAAAAACATGACCGAAAGTATTCTTGAAGCCGAGATGGAAAATTGTCTCGGCTATGAAAAACATTCTATTTGAAACGCCTCGTGATCGCAAGGGAGATTTTGATCCCGCTCTTGTGAAAAAGAGACAAACGGACATCAGTTCTTTCGACGAGAAAATAATTTTTATGTATGCCAAGGGAATGACCGTCAGGGATATCCAAGGACATCGAAACGAGATGTACGGCGTAGATATTTCCTCAACAATGGTCTCAACAATTACGGATAAGGTAATGTCGTTAGTAACGGAGTGGCAATCCAGTCCCCTTCAAGCACTTTATCCAATAGTTTTCTTTGACTGTTTTATATGTCAAGGCAAAACGTTATATTGACTTTTGCTTTACTTTTTAATAAAATGTAAAGCATTATTGTATTAAAGGAGGTTGTTTGAAAATGACAGAAAAAGAGGTTTGTTTGAGTTCGAAAAATCAGATAGTTATTCCAAAGGAGATAAGAGAAGCTGTCCACTTAAAAACCAACGATAGATTATGTCTTACTGTAAGCAGTGGAGGAAGTATAATGCTTTGGAAAAAGCCAAAAAATTATACCAAATACTTAGAAAGAAGAGGGGAAAATATATGGAAAGGGATAGATATCGATAAATATGTAGAGACTATACGCAGGGAATGGGAGTAGGCTTTAAAATGAGTTTTAAATATAAGAGAGTAGCTTTTGATACAATGATCTTTATTTATTATTTTGAAGGAAATAATAAATATCTTTCGTTGCTAAAGAGGCTATTTGAAAATGTGGAAAAAGGAAAGATTAAGGCTTTTACCACGGTTGTTTCTTTAAGTGAAATTCTGGTAAGACCTTTGTCATTGGGCGAAATAAGTTTAGCAGATGATTATAAAAATGCGATTAATACTTTTCCCAATTTAAGAGTTTTGCC
>MEUB01000027.1:0-137827 GCA_001771535.1 candidate division WOR-1 bacterium RIFOXYB2_FULL_37_13 | reverse complement strand
AGAAGCCCTTGATTCTATATATTTTTGTAATTTTGGCAGTCTTTTGATTAATTTGTAAATTCCCATAGCCAGCGGATTTATCCCTAAAAATAATTTAATTTCCGTATTTGAATGCTTTTTTAAGAAAATCCTGGCAGACCTTCCCATGCTGTATTTTCTCTTGAACATTTCATTCTTGGTTACCGGATGCATGTGATGATTAACAGCACTTGGTAAATAGTATAGGGGGACGCCGATTTTATGTAGCCGATATCCCAGCTCGATATCCTCCCATCCATAACCCGCAAAATCCATATCAAACATTCCTGATTGTTGAATAATATTTTTGGGAATTGATAAATTGCCTGTTAAAAAGAAAGACCACTTAAGCCTTTGAGCCGGTTTTATCCTTTCTTTTATATAAGGAGTGCCGTCGGGATTAATGGTTAAGCCTTCAAAAGATGCATTTCGTTTTGATTTGTGTGCTTTCAAATGTTCTTCCAAAAGCCTTGAATTAGCAAGCATATCCGCGTCTGTTATAAAAATTATTTCTCCTTGCGCTTCATTAATCCCGCGATTCCTGGCTCCAGGTCTGCCTAGGTTTTCTTGCTTTATGAATCTTAACCCAACTACCTCTGGTCTCTTACTCCTCGCTAGCTCTTCAATCATCTTATCTGTCCCGTCTGTTGAGGAACTGTCGACTACAATGATTTCATAAGCTTCTTTTGGAAGAGTTTGGGTAATAAGTGACTCCAAAACCTGTTTCAGCTTTTCTTTTTGATTATAAGTTCCTATTACAACGCTTAATTTTGGAGCCAAATTATTTCTCCTTGAATAAAAACAGATTAATCCGCGAACCTGTATTTAATCAATGTCCATATTGCCGCGAACGCGTCTTTCCATGATATTTTTTTCCCTTCATTAAAAGCTCTTCCTTTATAAGAGATTGGTATTTCCATTATTTTATTACCCCGTTTTAAAATTTTAGCGGTGATTTCAGGCTCCATGTCGAACTTTTTGGATTTTATGTTGAGCCCTTTTGCCAGTTCCGCGGGCATAAGTTTATAACATGTTTCCATGTCTGTTATTTTGCTTTTATACAATAAATTTGTTATCAATGTCAGAAATTTGTTTCCCAGAAAATGAGAGAAAGAAGAAAACTTGTGCGTGCCCAAAAAACGCGAACCATAAACTACTTTTGCTTTTCCTTCTTTTATCGGATCCAAAAGCTTTATATAGTCCTTGGGATCGTATTCCAGGTCGGCATCTTGTATTATTATGTAGGCTCCGGTTGCGGATGCGATTCCTGTTTTGACTGCGTTTCCTTTGCCTTGATTTTTTTCCTGAAGTATTATTTTTATCTCTTTTGAGCTTAGTGTCGGATATATCGCTCTTGTCCCGTCGGTTGAAAAATCGTCGACCAGAATAATTTCTTTTTCCAGATTAACAGCCAAAACCCGATCCAAAATTTCCCGCAGGGTCTTTTTTTCATTAAAGACTGGAATTATAATTGATAATTTCATATTATGGTATTATAAAGTTTTATGGCAAGAAGCGCAATTTATTTATTTTCGTGTCGATAAAAAAATATGAATGTAACTTGTGTTAATCAACTAAAAGGAACGGCTTGGTTTTTTAAATTTGCTGAAGAGCTTAAATCAGCTGATACTGTTAAAGGTATTTTAACCCATACTCTGGAAGCTTTGTCTTGTGTTCCTGGTCATACGTCGGGAGCAAGATCCGCTTTTTATGAATATAATGATATTGCTGGTACATTAAGGGTTTTATTAACTACTGAGAATGGGCATGAAATTAAGAAGAAAAGTCATTACAAGAATCGCAAGCCTAAAGCTTCTGGGCCTTTTCACACAGTGATGGAAAAGAGATGTTGGCTTTATTTCCCTGATCTACGAGTAACTAATCCTCAGGGATTTTTGTTGTCAAGCGAAGGGCATCTCTCTTTGTTGGCGGAAGAGATTAAACTTGATGCGAAAATAATAGGAGACTATTTATCCGACCATGGCCATGCATATGGAAATGGTGACAATCCTATGGATTTGGTTTTTGGTTGTTTTTCGGGACAGAGAGTGATTGGCGGAAATGATGAAGTTTTTGGCGTTCTCAGGCTTGATGGCTTTTCAAAAGGAGTGGCTGTTAAGCCTGTTGATCTTAGTATCAAGGATTTTTTGTTCTCTCTTTCTTTTATTACAAAAGAATCAGCTTTGTATATAAGAAGGCTTAATGCCCGATTTGAAGCCGAAGAACAAATAAAATTGCTCGAAAAAGCTGAAAAAGCTTCCCACAGGATAAGCCATAATGTTAGGTCTGTATTTACCTCTATTAAGTTGGATTTGCAGAGAATTATGAAATATTTTGAAGATAAAGAACTATTGAATGATTTAGTTGAAAGAATAGATGGGATTGCTTATCTTATGGACGTGTACACTTCTTTTTCATTTATTTACATGAATGAAAGGCCTATGTTGGATGATATTGAGGATGAAATTCTAAAGCATAAAAAGGCTTTTGAAGATTTCAAAGCGAGGACTTTAAGAGTTGCAAAATTTTTAAGAGGTTTTTCCTCTATAACCGCAGCAACGTTGAGTTGCCTAGAAGAGGAAAAGCTTTTATTCTTGGAAAAAATAAAAACTATACCTGAGAAAAGAACTTCTTTGGAAAAAGTGGGAGCGAGATTTATTGATAATTTAGTTAAAAGTTTTAATAAAGCTTTTTGTTTATTCGAAGGGCATACAAAAAGGGTTATTGAAGGCAACTTTAATATTGAGATTGATTTAAGAAAGGTAGAAATTAAGGAATTATTCGCGGGGATAGATAATTATCCTGTTTTTCTGGAAAGGGAACTTCCTTATGCAATTCTTGCGGATGCTGATAATATTAGGCTTGTTATTATGGGGCTTATAGAAAACGCGGTGAAATATAAACATCCTGACAGGGATCCGGATATAAAAATTTATTGCGGCATAAATGATATGGGAATGCTGGAGATAAGTGTTGTTGATAACGGGATCGGTCTTTCAATAGAAAACATGAAAAGGATTTTTATCTCTTGTTTTCGTGTCAATATAGATGTTCCTGGTTTGGGGGTCGGTTTGGCTGGTTATCGTGAAGTTGTGAGCGCGATGGGTGGCCAGCTTTGGGTCGAGTCTGCGGGTGAGGGGATGGGTGCTTCTTTCAAATTTACAATTCCGATTAATTGACTGTAAGTAATAATGTAACGGCAAAGATATGTTATAATAGATCGAAAGAAGTTTTATTCAAAATGTTTGAAGGTTTATCAATAAATAATATCTCCTATGATTCCCGCAATATAAAAAAAGGTGACATTTTTGTCGCAATCCATGGTTTAAAAGTTGACGGATATGATTTTATCCCTCAAGCGATTCAAAATGGAGCTACTACTGTTGTCGCGGAAAAAGAGTTTGATGCTCCGTCAGAGGTCAAAAAGATTATTGTGGAGAACAGCCGGAAAGCTTTGGCCGAATTATCTAATCAATTGTATGATTATCCTTCCAGAAAATTAAAACTTATTGGAATTACAGGAACAAACGGAAAAACAACAACTGCTTATCTCATAGAATCTGTTTTTTCTGCGGCCGGCTTTAAAACAGGGTTAATAGGAACCGTTGAAACCAAAATAGCCGGCAAATCAATTGATTCAACGTTAACAACTCCCGAGTCACTTCCGCTTCAGGGCTTGTTGGCTCAAATGGTAAAAGAAGGGGTTACTCACGTTGTGATGGAAGTTTCATCTCATGCTTTGGCTCAGTCGCGTGTTTATGGCTGTGAATTTGATGTGGCAATTTTTACCAATTTGACGCATGATCATTTGGATTTTCATAAAGATATGGCTAATTATTTAAATGAAAAGAAAAAGCTTTTTAAAATGTTAAAACCAGACGGTGCGGCAATAATAAACGTTGATGACCCATATTCAAAAGAAATTGCGGCAGAAGTTGAGACTGAGGTTATATTTTATGGTTTTAAAGAGGGCAGGCATGAGCTGAAAACCGGAGAGCAAGAGGGTGCCTTTTCTGCTTTTAACATTGATAGTCTTAATTCTATGCAGGTTAAAATAGATTCAGAAGAAATTAAAACAAACTTAATAGGGGAGTATAATGTTTATAATATTTTAGCAGCCTATCAATGCGGTTTGTATTTTAATTTAAGTTCAAAAATCATTAAAAGGGGATTAGAAAGGGCTAATGTCCCAGGCCGATTTGAGATTATAAAAAATAATCGGGGATTTGATGTTGTTGTCGATTTTGCGCATTCTCCAGACGCGCTGGGAAAGCTTCTTGCTACTGTTAAGCCTTTTGTAAAGGGAAAGCTTGTTTTGGTTTTTGGTTGTCCGGGAGATCGAGATAAGGCAAAGAGGCCTGTTATGGGCGATATTGCGGCTCGGCTGGCGGATATTGTTATTGTGACAACGGACGATCCTCATAGTGAAGATCCGCAGGATATAATAAATGATATAAGTATGGGGATGACCAATTCCCAAAAACCAATTTCCAATTTCCAATTTCCAATTTCTAATATCGAATTTCAAAAAGCTAATTACTTTGTTCTTGACAGGAAAGCGGCCATCCAAAAAGCCTTAGAATCGGCAAGTAAGGGGGATGTTGTCATTATTGCCGGACGAGGGCATGAGATTTCGCAGGACTTTAATGGCGAAAAAATTTATATAAATGACAGTAAAGTTGTTAAGGAATTTTTTAAGGATTGATGTTATAATCTTATAAGACTTAAGACATGAATAAAACAGTGAAGATAATCACCACTTTTTTGACTTTTATCATATTTTTTGGCTCATTGCCGGTTTATGCCGTCGATATAAATTCTCTTGGGTTAAGCATTCCTTCTATACAGGCAATATCCGCCGCTGAAAAATCTTCCCCAAAAAGTTATAGCGATCTTGCGATGGAATATCCCGTGGATCCCAATAGCTACAGGCTTGGGCCTTCCGATACTCTTGGTGTTCACATCATAATAGGAGACGCTGAACTTTCTGTTAATCATGATTTATTCATTGGCGCGGATGGAAAGGTCTTTTTTCCAAACATTGGTGCTATATACCTTTCTGGACTTACTTTAACGCAGGCGCAAGACAAAATAGAAAAAACTGTTAAAAAGTTTTATTCCGAGCCTTTTAAGCTTTTTGTTATGTTAAACCAGCCCAAAAAGGTAAAAATCTATCTTTCTGGCATGGTAAAAAGTCCGGGTCCTTTGGCGGTTTATGACAGTTCAAGAATTTCAGAGGTTATTGCGCAGGCGGGAGGGATCGCAAGCGGCGGATCTAACAGGTATGTTTATATAAAAAGAATGGGAGTAAATGGCGAAAATAAAATATTAAAGGCCGATCTTTTTGCCGCGTATCGTGGCAGAGACCTTTCAAAAGATATCCGAATACAATCAGGGGATGTAGTAGAGGTTCCGGATGCCAACAATGAATTAATCAGCAACTCTTTGTCAGATTCGGACGATAAACTTCTTTTTGAAGGGAAAGAAAGTTTTGTCTATGTTTATGGAGAGGTGGGGAACAGAGGGCGTTTTGAGTTTGTTCCCGGCCGTCGTGTTTCTGATTATATAAGTTATGCCGGAGGCCCAACTGGGAAAGCCCTGCTTGATTTTGTTTCATTAACTAGGCATCAAGGCGGGAAATCCGAAAAATACAGAATAAACGTTTCGGACATAATTTATAATGGCAATTATGAAAAAGATATGGAAGTTTCAGGCGGAGACGTTATCAATGTCCCCGGAAATTTCTTTTATTTTTCCGATTTTGCCAGTTTTGCAAATACAATATTATTGGCTTTAACCCTTTACGGTTCGCTGGTAAAATAATAATTTAAGGATAAAATATGTCTCAAGATATGAATGATGACGATATAGATATAAGGGAATATGTGGAAGTTGTTCTTCGTAGGTGGAAAACAATTGTTTTTTTTGTAATTGTTATGGTTTTTATGGCTTTTGTTTATAGTTTGAGACAAGCGCCTGTTTATGAGGCAAGCGCAACAGTCTTGGTTAGAGGGGGAGGGTCATCTTCTTTGTCTCAGTATGCGGGAGTCGCGGGTATGTTAGGGCTTAACTTGGGTGGCGGGGGAAATATAGAGGACTTAACTGAGTTGCTAAAAAGTAAAATCATTGCCGCCAAGGTTTTGGATGATTTAAAACTTACCCAAAGAATTCCGGGGTGGGATAACCCCGAAATTAAGCGCCAGAATTTGATTTCTGCCGTGTCCGGCATGGTGAAAACCCCAAAAGTTTCAGGAAAAGTGCTTGAAATTAAAACCGTATCCAGCGACCCTCAATTAGCTGCTGATCTGGCAAATGGGTTTGTTGACGCCCTTTCTTTTTATTGGAATGAATTAAATTACAGCGAAGCCCAAAAAAAGCTTCAATACATTGATTCCGAACTTCCAAGAGTGGAAAAAGATTTAAAAACAATTGAGAATAAATTAAAACTGGTTCCTCGCGCGGATACAGGGTTTTCTTTATCAGGCCAAAGCGGAGTGCAGCGGGATTATGACATATATAATTCTGTTTACATAATGTTAAAAAAAGAGCTGGAATCGGCAAAACTTGAAGCTTCAAAAGAAATTCCTCCCTTTTCTGTTGTAGACAGGGCAGAAAAGCCTTTTTCAAAAAGCGGGCCTAAGGTTAAGTTGAATGTGATAGTCGGATTGGTTTTGGGGCTCTTTGTAGGCATTTTCATGGCATTTTTTATGGAATATTGGGAAAAGGGGAATAATAGAAGGGCATAGGGGTTTATCTATTGGAGACTGTCAAAATTTCAATAATTGGCGCGGGGGTTGTCGGGCTTGCAATTGCCAGAGAGCTGTCAGACAAAATAAACGGAGATATCGTTGTTTTTGAAAAAAATGAGAGTTTTGGCCAGGAAACAAGCAGCCGCAATAGTGAAGTAGTCCACGCTGGAATTTATTATCCAAAAGACTCTTTAAAAAGTAAATTATGTTTATTGGGAAACAAGCTTTTATACGAATTTTGTAAATCCAAAGTAATTAAATATAAGAACTGCGGCAAAATCATAGTTTCAACGAATGAGGAAGAAGCATTACAAATAAAATCCATCCATGAAAAGGCAGCTTCAATTGGTGTTTTAGGCCTTACGCTTTTAACCAAAGATGACATTCTTAAGATAGAGCCCCAGGTTTACGCGTTAAATGGCATATTTTCTTCTACTACCGGAATAATTGATTCTCATGGTTTAATGAAAATTTTGCATGAAGAAGCTCAAAATAATGGAGTAATGTTCGCGTTTGGAAATGAAGTTGTAAAGATTGTAAAAACTTCTAAAGGGTATGCTATTGAAACTTCAAAAGGAGAGAAGATCCTTTCAGAAATAGTTATAAATGCCGCGGGCCTTTATTCGGATAAAATCGCGCGAATAACAGGGTTTGATGTTGATGCTCTTCATTATAGGCTTCATTTTTGCAAAGGCGATTATTTCTCGATATCAGGAGCAACAGGCATGCTTCATCACCTTGTATATCCCGTCCCCCATGAAAAAGGATACGGACTTGGCGTTCACGCGACACTTGATCTTGAAGGATGTGTAAGGTTGGGCCCTGACGCGACTTATGTTGATCATATTTATTATGATGTTGATGACGGCAAAAGAGAGGCTTTTTATAGTGCGGCAAAAACTTATTTGCCATTCTTAAAAGAAGAGCAACTTATGCCTGACACATCTGGTATGCGGCCAAAACTGCAAGGATTAAATGATGGGTTTAGGGATTTTGTAATAAAAGAAGAATCTGATAACGGGTTTCCTAGGTTTATCAATCTGATCGGGATTGAATCTCCAGGGTTGACCGCTTGTTTGGCGATTGGGGAGTATGTTGGTGATCTGATCTCCTTGTGACTGGTTTTGACTGGTCTTGATTAGCTGTAGACAAAATTTATTAAGATGGTATACTGGTTTTTGGGTGTTGGGAGAAAGATTAAATCTTAAATATGCGAACTAACATTAAAGAATATTTTTCTGAATTGGAAAGAGTTTTTCATGATATTGATGTGTCTCAGATAGAGCTTCTGGCTAATTTATTTTTTGCATCTTTGTCTAATGATAGCACTGTCTTTGTTTTTGGCAATGGAGGGAGCGCAGCTACAGCCTCGCATCTTGCTTGTGATATAAATAAAGGTGTTTCTTTTGGCAATGATAAACGTTTTAAAGTTATATGCTTAAATGATAATATTCCTACAATGATGGCTTATGCCAATGATGTTTCTTATGAAAGTATTTTTGTCGAACAGTTGAAAAATTTCTTGCGCAAGAATGATCTTGTGGTAGGATTTTCGGGCAGTGGGAATTCAAAAAATGTATTAAATGCCATAGAATACGCGAATCAGTCAGGCGCCATTACTTTTGGCATGACAGGCTTTGATGGTGGAAAACTTAAGCAAATAGCGCGACACAGTTTGGTGGTAGAAATTGATGATATGCAAAAAGTGGAAGATACGCATTTAATAATTACGCATATTTTAATGCGAATTTTATGTAATAAAATAAGGCAGGGGTAATTTTGGCTAGTTGTATTATTACAGGCGGCGCGGGTTTTATTGGAAGCCATTTAACAGAAGCTTTACTGGATAAAGGGCATAATGTTTTAGTTATAGACAATTTGTCGACAGGCCGATTGCAAAACATACAAAGTTTTCAATCTAATCCAAAATTTAATTTTCTTGAAGCGGATATTAATGATCAAGAAAAAATAATACCGCATTTATCTTCGGTTGATTATCTTTTTCATTTGGCCGCGCTTGCTGATATTGTTCCATCTATTGTTAACCCTTTAGCTTATTATCGTTCAAATGTCAATGGAACCATAAGCATTTTAGAGCTTATACGTAAAAATTGTCCCAATATCAAAAAGATTGTTTATACAGCATCATCCTCTTGTTATGGAATTCCGGATAAATATCCAACACCTGAAACCGCGGAAATTCGCACAGAATACCCTTATGCTTTGACAAAGCATTTGGGAGAACAAATTGCGATACATTGGGCTAAAGTTTATAAACTTCCAATTAATTCTTTGAGGTTATTTAATGTGTATGGACCGCGTTCAAGGACTTCGGGCACTTACGGAGCTGTTTTTGGCGTATTTTTGGCTCAGAAATTAGCTAATAAGCCATATACTGTTGTAGGTAATGGAAAACAGACTCGTGATTTTACTTATGTAGCAGATGTCGCGTCTGCTTTTATTTCTGCCGCGGAATCAACTGTTACAGGTGAAACATTTAATGTTGGCAGTGGCAATACTTATAGCATAAATCGATTAGTTGATCTTCTAGGAGGGGAAATTACTTATATTCCAAAGCGACCGGGAGAGCCTGATTGTACATTCGCGGATACAACTAAAATACAAAAAATGTTGGAATGGAAGCCAAAGGTTTCTTTTGAAGAAGGGGTAAAAAGAATGCTTCAAAATATAGATTATTGGAAAGAAGCGCCTGTTTGGACGCCGGAATCCATAAACGAAGCGACAAAAGACTGGTTTGCTTATTTGGGGACCTCACCCGTCTTAGGATAAGCGGTAGTTATGGGTATTCACCCTCTCCATGGAAATGGAGAGGAATGTGTGGCAAGGGACGAGAAAATATATGGAAAAAATTTATAAAAAAATTAAAAAACTTGATGAATTAGCTTGCGAAATAAAAAATCTTAAAAAGCAAGGGAAGAAAGTTGTTCATTGCCATGGGGTTTTTGATCTTATTCATCCAGGACATATTAGGCATTTAGCTTCTGCCAAGAAAGAGGGAGATATTCTTGTTGTTACAATTACCGCGGATGAATATGTTAGAAAAGGTCCGGGAAGACCTATTTTTAATGAAAATTTAAGGGCAGAAACGTTGGCTGCTATGGAAAATGTTGATTATGTTGCTATTAACGATGCTCCAACTGCTGTGAATTGCATAAAAATGTTAATGCCAAGTGTTTATGTTAAAGGCCAGGATTATATACAAAAAGATAAAGATGTGACAGGGAAGATAAATGATGAAGAGGAAGCCATCCTTTCTGTTGGAGGGGGCATTGTTTTTACTGATGATATAACTTTTAGTTCTTCAAAATTAATTAATGAGCATCTGGAAGTTTTTCCAGATGCAGTTAGAAAGTATTTAAAAAAAATATCAGAAAAACATTCAATTGATTCTATAATTAAGTCGATTAATTCCGTAAAAAACTTAAAAGTGTTGGTTATTGGTGATGCAATAATTGATCAGTACCATTATTGTGAAACAATGGGAACATCATTAAAGGGGCAGATAGTAGTTACAAAATCTGTATCCGAAGAATTTTTTGCTGGAGGAGTATTTGCTACTGCAAATAATGTTGCGGCATTATGTGGGAAAGTTGATTTAGTTACTGTTCTTGGAGATAAAGATAATAATCAGCAATTTATTGATTCGCATTTATCTACAAATATAACTGCTAAATATTTTTATAGGGCGGATTCTCCAACAACTGTGAAACGAAGGTTTGTTGATTCTGGGAATAACAAAAAAATGTTTGAGATTTGTCTAATGAATGATTTCCCAATATCTAGCAACTTAGAAAATGATGTTTTGGGCTATTTAGAAGAAAAAATTGCTAATTATGATCTTGTTATTGTTTCAGATTTTGGCCATGGTTTTTTAAATAAAAGGTTGATAGCTTTTATTTGCAAAAATTCCAAGTTTTTAGCTGTCAATGTCCAAACAAATAGCGCTAATACAGGGTTTAATTTAACTTCAAAATATCCTCGAGCTGATTATGTTTCAATAGATGAGCCTGAAATTAGGCTTGCTATGCATGAGAAGCATATGTCTTTAGATGAAGTAATGGAGATGCTGCTTCAAAAATTTGATTATAAAAATTTAATAGTGACAAGAGGGAAACAAGGCTCTTTATTCTATTCAAAAGAAACAGATTTTATTGAAGCGCCCGCGTTAGCCTCTAAAGTTATAGATACTGTTGGTGCGGGAGATGCTTTCTTTGCGTATACTGCACCTTTAATTGCTGCTGGTATTGCGCCAGAAGTTGTCTCTTTTGCTGGAAATGCTGTTGGTGCTTTGGCTGTTCAAATTGTCTGTAATAGAAACCCTGTGGATGTTGTCGATCTTTTGAAATTTATTACGAGGTTGTTAAAGTAAATGTTTAATTTGAGGAGTGGAATATTTAATGAATTTAAAATCTAATCCATTTACTCCAAAGTCTGGCATGGAGCCTCGAATTTTTGTGGGACGAGAAGAAGAAATTAAATTCTTTAAAAAGCAACTGGAAAAGGCTAAGCAGAATTATTATGATCATTTTCTAGTTAGAGGCGACTGGGGGATTGGGAAGACTTCCTTATTAAAGGAGTATAAAAAAATAGCTCAAAGCCAGAAAATTCATTCATCATTTGTTACCATTAGAGAATTTCAAGAAGGAGATAAATTTATTCAAGCAACTCAGCATTTAATAACACAAATTCCAAGGCATTTGCCGGTGAAACATGAAAAATTAAAGAATCTATTGGAATTGACTTCAGGGTTAGGCCTTACCCTTCCTTTAATTGGCGGCGGCATACAATTTGCTGAAAAAGCTGAACTACGCGGAGATCCGCAGGTTTTACTTTTAGATGCTTTAGTGCGATTATGGAAAGATATTAAAAATAAAACAGATGTAGTTCTGGTTTTATTGGATGACATTCAAAACTACAAGCCTATTTCTGGATATTTAAATATTTTGAGAAATGTTCTCAGCGATGAGGAGATTGTAAAAGAGACAGGGTTTCTTTTTATATTAGCTAGTACTTTTGAAGGATGGGAAATCTTTTTAAAAAAACATCATCCAATAGGACGTTATTTTTCTCCATCAATTAAACTTGCAAAGTTGAAGGGCTTTGAAGTTCATGAATCTATTGACGAAACATTAAAAAATACAGGAGTAAAGTTTGAAAATTCAATTAAAAATAAAATATTTGATTATACAGGCGGGCATCCTCTTGAATCACAGATTCTCTGCAGCTATCTATATGATAATCAAATTGAAGGGATTGTCGGGGAAGATGTTTGGGATGTTTCGCTTGATAATACATTAGGCTATCTAGGAGAAATATTATTGAATTCATTAATTGTTGAAGCAAGCGATAGAGAAAGAGAAATATTGCTTGTTTTGGCGCGTGAATTTAAGCCTTTAGGCTGGAAAGAGATAGCTGATGAAATATTGCGTGTTAACAAAAAATTTCCTAAAGAAGCGGTTGGAACTATTTTGGCAAGATTGGTTAGTAAGCAGTTATTAACACAAGAAAAAAGAGGAATTTATCTGTTGCCTGATAGAATGTTTAGGGAATATCTCTTAAGAAATTTACATACTTGACAAATATGTTGAATTTTTGTAAATTTTGTAAATTATAGAAAATATTAAATTGATTAAATATTGGCTTTATTGCCAAATATATAAAATTTTATAGAGAAGGTGTTTAGAATGATAAAAAACGTTTTAGTAACAGGCGGCGCTGGATATGTAGGATCTGTTTTAGTTCCCAAGCTTTTAGATAAGGGCTATAAAGTTACAGTCATTGATTTATACATATATGGCGAAAATGTATTGGATTCTGTAAAAGATAATCCAAATTTAAAGCAGGTTAAAGGCGATATTAGGGACAAAGCACTTTTAGAAAGAGAATTAACTGGGGTTGATGCTGTAATTCATCTTGCTTGTATTTCAAATGATCCAAGTTATGAGCTTAACCCTGATCTTGGCAAATCTATAAATTATGATGCTTTAGTTTTACTAGGGGATTTATCAAAGAAATTAGGTGTTAAAAGATTTATATATGCATCAAGCTCAAGTGTATATGGGATTAAAGAAGAAGAAAATGTAACAGAAGATATGCCATTAGAGCCTTTAACTGACTATTCTAAATATAAGGCTTTAGGCGAAAAATATCTGTTGGGATTAAGGGCTCCTGGTTTTGTTGTTTTAATCTTAAGACCTGCAACAGTCTGTGGATATTCTCCGAGATTAAGGCTGGATCTTTCTGTAAATATTTTAACAAACCATGCTGTAAATAAAGGAAGGATAACTGTTTTTGGCGGAGAGCAAAAAAGGCCTAATATACATATAGAAGATGTAACTGATCTTTATGTTAAATCACTCGAATATCCGGATGAAAAAATTGATGGTAAAATTTTTAACGCGGGCTATGATAATATGAAGATGAAAGATATAGCGCTTGCCGTAAAATCTGTTGTATCAAAAAAGATGAATAAAGAAAATTTAGAGATGGTGACGACGCCAACAGATGACAATCGTTCCTATCATATATCTTCAGATAAAATAAAGCGTGAATTGGGTTTTGAGGCGCTCAGATCTGTTGAAGATGCAGCCTCAGATCTTTGCGATGCTTTTAATGCAGGGAAGATTCCAGATTCTTTAAATGATAAGCGATATTATAATATTAAGACTATGCAGGCTGTTCATTTGGTATAAATAATTATTTGTTCATACAAAGGAAATAAAGTTAAAAAATGGGTAAGCTTTTAAACATAATTACAAATATTCATCAGAAAACAAAAAGGGATGTTCTGGCAAGAATGCTTGACGATAAGGTTAAATGTATGGGTATTGCACGAAAATTTGGAAGTGATTTTTGGGATGGTGATAGGCGGTTTGGTTATGGAGGATACAAATATGATGGGAGATGGGGTACTGTAGCTAAGCAATTAGTAGAAACATATAAACTTCCTAGTGATGCAAAAATATTAGATGTTGGTTGTGGAAAAGGATTTTTGCTTTATGAGTTTAAAAAGATTCTTCCTAATGCTGAGGTTGTTGGCTTTGATATCTCGAAATATGCAATTGAACACGCAAAAGATGAAGTTAAATCTAATCTTTTTGTCCATAAGGCGCAGTCGTTGTATCCGTTTAAAGATAAAAAATTTGACCTAGTAGTGTCAGTTACAACCTTACACAATCTTTGTTTGCCTGAATTAAAAATAGCTTTACAGGAAATTGAGCGAGTAGCTAAAAATAAATATATTCTTGTTGAAGGATACAGAAGCGAAGAAGAATTATTTAATCTTCAATGCTGGGCATTAACCTGTGAGTCTTTTTTACGTCCCGAGGAATGGGTCTGGTTTTTTAATGAATACGGGTATAGCGGGGATTATGAGTTTATATATTTTTGACGGCAAAATAACATGAATAATTTATACACATTTATGAAAGTGTTCCATTTTAAAGATAAAATAGATTCTCTCCCAGAATTCGTAGATTCTATTTTGGCTCCTATTCATATTAGGATAAAACCGACCAATGTATGCAATCACAATTGTTGGTATTGTGCCTATAAAGCAGATAATCTGCATCTTGGGAAGGACATGCAAAAAAACAGTTTTATCCCACGTGAAAAAATGTTTGAAATTATTGATGATTTAGTTGAGATAGGAGTAAAGGCAGTTTCTTTTAGTGGGGGTGGAGAGCCTTTTTGCTATCCTTATTTACTTGATGCAGTGAAAAGGCTTTCAAAAAGTTTTATTAAGTTTGCATCTTTGACAAATGGCTCAAAGTTGGAAGGTGAAATTGCGGAAATGTTTTCACAATATGGTACATGGCTACGTATTTCTATTGATGGTTGGGATGATGATAGCTATTCCGCCTATAGGGGAGTTTCAAAAAATGAGTTTAATAAAGTAATAAAAAATATGGAAAACTTTAAAAAGTTGGGGGGCGATTGCTACTTAGGGGTTAGTTTGATTGTAGATAATAAAAATTATCCTTATGTGTATGAGTTATTAGTGAAATTTAAAGATATTGGAGTTGATAGCGTTAAGGTCTCCGCGTGTATTGTCAGTGAAGATGTATTAGAAAATAATCGATACCATAAACCTTTCTTTGATAAGGTAAAAGAACAAATTTATAAAGCTAAAAAAGATTTTAAAGAGCAAAAATTTGAGATATTTGATGCCTATCATGAATTGAGTGAAAAGTTCCAAAAGGATTATAATTGGTGTCCTTATTTGCAAACTCTCCCTGTAATTGGTGCGGATCTTAATATTTATCCTTGTCAAGATAAGGCTTATGATCTAGAGACAGGACTTATTGGTTCAATAAAAGACCGAAGGTTTAAGGACTTTTGGTTTTCTGATAAGGATAAATTTTTCAAGATTAATCCTATGAAACATTGTAATCATCATTGCGTTGCTAATATGAAAAATAAACTTATACTTGATTATTTAAATACAGATGAAAAACATTTGGATTTTGTATAGTAAGACTTATGCGGCAAAACATAATAAGGATAAACATTGAAAGTATTTAAAAAGCTAAGTATAAAAGAAATAAAAGTTAAGGCTGATAATGTGCGAAAAGATGTTGTTACTGTTTCAGGGAGAAATGGCGCTGGGCATATTGCTCCATCCCTTTCTAGTATAGATATATTAGTTTCTCTATATTATGGAATTATGAATCTCTCGAGTGATGCCGAGTGGGGGAAAAGGGATCGTTTAATTTTTTCAAAAGCTCATGGTTGTTATGGTCTTTATTCGATTTTAGCTGATATAGGGTATATTGAAAAAAAAGATTGGGAGGAGTTTTATAAGGAGAGTTTCTTATCTGGGTGTGTAGAGCGAAACATAGAAGTAGGTATAGAAGCAGGTTGTGGATCTTTGGGACACGGAATCCCCTTGGCGGTGGGAATAGCTTTTGGTGCGAAGCTTCAGAAGAAAACTTATCGTGTTTATTGTGTTGTAGGTGACGGGGAAATGCAGGAAGGTTCTAATTGGGAAGCAATCCAGTTTGCAGTAAAATACAAGCTTTCAAATTTAACTATTATTGTTGATAATAACCAATTACAAGCAATGGATTTTTTGATAAATATCATGACTTTGGAAAATAGAAAAAATGATTTGATGGTAAAAATGAAGGCATTTGGTCTTGATGTAATGGAGTGCAATGGGCATAATTCAAAGGAAATGATTCATATAATTGATCAATGGATAAACAGAAGTAAAAATATAGAGAAGCCACAAGTCCTAATTGCTAAAACAATTAAAGGATATGGTTTAATTTGCATGGAAAATGATCCAAAGTTTCACTTTAGAATACCAACTGAAGAGGAATTGCATATGGGAAAACGTTATGAATGAAAACTTAATAAATCATAGAAAGACTGTAATAGACTTGATTTTGCCTTATGCTATTAGAAATGAAAAAATTATATTGCTGGTTTGTGATATGGGATTTGGTGTTACCGATAATTTCAAGAAAAAGTTACCCAACAGGATATTTAATGTTGGGATTATGGAGCAAGGAATTGTAGGTATCGCTGCTGGAATGGCAATGACGGGATTAATCCCTATCGTTTATTCTATCGTTAATTTTTTAGTTTTTCGGGCCTTAGAACAAATAAGAAATGATGTGATAAAGCAAAATCTAAATGTAAAGTTCATAGGAACAGGTGCTAATAATTATTTTAAATTTCTTGGTTATTCTCATTGCTGTGGCGAAGATGATAAAAAAATCATGAAACTTATTAACATGAGAGTCTTCGATCCATATGAAAAAGTAGAGATTGATTTTAATAAAATGTTAAAAGGATGGATAACTGATAAAAGCGCTGGATACTTGAGGGTATGATTTAAAAAAGAAAATGCAAATATTAACCTGTTGGATACATGGTAGGGAAAAAGGGGTTTATTGGATTGAAAGTTGAATTTTCATATTTAGGTAGACAATTCATACAGTTAGATGAAGATAATAATAAATCTTTAACAGATTATATATTTGATGATTTAAAAGAATTCATTAAAACTGGAGATTTTACCTTAGGCAAGAAATTAGAAGAGTTTGAGGAGAAATTTTTTGACTTTATTGGAGTAAAGCACGCGATCGGTGTGAATTCAGGAACAGATGCGCTTATCCTTTCCTTAAAAGCTCTTGGTATTGGCTTTGGCGATGAAGTTATTACATGTGCTGAAACTTTTATTGCTACGGCAGGCGCCATTGCTGCAACTGGCGCAAAGCCTGTGTTTGTTGATGTTAATGATGAATTTACAATCGATGTTGATATAATTGAACCTGCTATAACAAAAAAAACTAAAGCGATAATGCCGGTATGGTTTACAGGAAATGCTCCAAATATGAATAAAATATTAGAAATAGCAGGAAAATATAATTTGCCAATTGTTGAAGATTCTTGCTGCGGAATAGATGCAGATATTAATGGGAAGAAAGCTGGTTCCTTTGGTATAACTGGAGCATTTAGCTTTCACCCATTAAAAAATTTGAATATTTGGTCTGACGGTGGAATGATAACTACTAATTCCGATGAGATGAACAAAAAATTAAGATTACTAAGAAATCATGGACTTGCATCAAGAGATGAAGTAGAGATATTTGGTTTTAATAGCAGATTGGATACGTTTCAAGCAGTTATCGCCCTAAGATTGTTGCCTGATGTTAAAAAAATAACTGATAAGCGGATCGCTAATGCAAAAAGGCTTGATGATGGATTTAATGATCTGTCAGATTTCATTGAAATTCCAAAAAGAAATCTTAATGTTCGGCAAGTATTTCATCTTTATATTTTAAGAGTTAAAAATAGAGATCAACTATTGAAGTATTGCAATGATAAAGGAATAGAGGCAAAGGTGCATTATCCGATTCCTTTACCATATCAGAAATGCTGCCAACATCTAGGATATAAAAAAGGTGATTTTCCAAAAACTGAAAGAGATTGCCAATCTATTATTACTTTCCCAGCCCACCAGCATTTAACAGAGGATGAAATCCAATATATAATTGATACAGTTAAAGAGTTTTATAGAGAATGAAAAATATACCTTATATTAATTTAAAGGAACAGCATTCATTATTAAAAACTGAAATATTAGATGCGGTGTCGAATGTTCTTAATAATGCAGATTTTATTTTAGGAAAAGAAGTTAAACTTTTTGAAGAAAGAATTGCTGCTTATTGTGGGACAAAATTTGCTGTCGGAGTAAATTCTGGAACCGATGCTCTTTTCTTATCGCTTCATGCATATGGTATTGGTGCTGGGGATGAAGTTATAACTGCTCCAAATTCTTTTTTGGCAACTGCTTCAGTAATTGTCGCAGTTGGTGCTCGTCCAGTCTTTGTTGACATCATGGAAGATTTGAACATCAATCCAGAATTAATTAAAAAAAATATTACTAAAAAAACCAAAGCGATAATTCCCGTGCATCTTACTGGAAAACCTGCAGAGATGGATCCAATAATAAATTTAGCGCAAAACTATAATTTAAAAATCATTGAAGATGCGGCTCAAGCTATAGGTGCGGAATATAAAGGTCTAAAAGCTGGCGCGTTAGGAAATGCTGGCTGCTTTAGTTTTCATCCGCTTAAAACATTAAATGCGTGTGGCGATGGAGGAGCGATAACAACAAATGATGAACAATTGTATAAAAAGCTTATTCAATTAAGAAATATTGGATTAAAAAATCGTGATGAATCTGATATTTGGGGTTACAATAGCCGATTAGATTCTATTCAAGCGGCGATTCTTAATGTTAAATTTAAATATCTTGATTCTTGGATAAATAGTCGCAGAGAAAATGCAAAAGATTATAATGAACGGCTTAAAGGTCTTGTTATTGTGCCGATAGAAAAAATCCATGAAAAAGCTGTCTATCATACATTTGTTATTCAAACAGATAATAGGGATAAACTTCAAAAATTTCTTTTAGAAAATGGGATAGAAACGAAGATACATTATCCAATTCCTATACATTTACAAAAAGTTTCAAATTTGCTTGGATATAAGGATGGCGATTTTCCTGTCTGTGAAAAAACAGCCAAAAGAATTCTAAGCTTGCCAATATATCAAGGTATTAAACAGAGCGATTTAATTTATATTGCAGAGAAAATAAAAGCATTTCATGAGAATTTCAGAAGAATTTCAGATGAATAAGGAGAGAAAAGATTGAGCATTAAGGTAATTAAAAGAAAGCATGGATTTGTTCGCATTGATTTAAAGGAATTATGGCAATATAGAGAGCTTTTTTGGTTCTTAGCCTTAAGAGATATATTAGCAAGATATAAACAGACAGTCATTGGTGTTGCGTGGGTCGTAATCCAGCCAATATTTTCCATGATTGTATTTTCACTTATATTTGGCAGGTTGGCAAAACTTCCATCAGATGGAGTTCCTTACCCTATTTTAATATTCACAGCATTGCTACCATGGCAATTTTTTTCAAATTCTATGAGTTCTGCCGGTAATTCGGTGGTCGCAAAATCAGCACTTATTACAAAAATTTATTTTCCACGCCTAATTATCCCAACTAGTTCGGTAATTTCAGGAATTGTTGATTTTGGTATCGCATTTATCATTCTTATTGGATTAATGGTTTGGTATGGAATAGTCCCTACAATTAATGTAGTCTTTCTACCTCTTTTTCTATTGCTGGCGTTTTTCGCAGCTTTAGGAATTGGTTTATGGGTTTCCGCCTTAACCGTTGAATTTAGAGATGTAAATTATGTTTTACCGTTTTTGGTTCAGGCTGGATTGTTTATTTCACCAGTTGCTTATTCTTCTTCAGTTGTTCCTGAGAAATGGAAATTACTTTACTCATTGAATCCAATGACGGGGGTAATTGATGGGTTTCGTTGGAGTATTTTAGGAACTGTTACTCCTAATTGGGGAACACTTATAATTAGCACTGTTTCAGTAATTGTTGTTTTCATTAGTGGATTATTTTATTTTGTAAGAATGGAAAAAACTTTTGCGGATGTGATTTAATTATGAAGAAAGCTTTAATTTCAATAGAAAAACTGGGAAAACGATACCTCCTTGGTGAAGGCGGAGGATTTCGCACTACTATGCTAAGGGATAAAATTGCGCACAGTTTTTCGAAAATATTTAAATGGAATGAGATAAAAAGACAGAATAATCTTAAAGAGTTTTGGGCTTTGCGCGAAATCTCATTTGATGTCTTAGAAGGGCAGGTTGTTGGTGTTATTGGAAGAAATGGTGCGGGCAAGAGTACGCTTTTAAAATTAATTAGCCAAATTACTGAACCGAGTGAAGGTGAAATTCGTTTGACTGGTAGAGTTGCAAGTTTACTTGAGGTAGGAACAGGTTTCCATCCCGAATTGACTGGAAGAGAAAATATTTTTATGAATGGTTCTATTTTAGGAATGAAAAGGAATGAAATTATCAGAAAATTTGATGAAATTGTTGCTTTTTCTGAAGTTGGAAAATTTATTGATACTCCAGTAAAACGCTATTCAAGCGGTATGTATGTTCGTCTTGCATTTGCTGTAGCAGCGCATCTTGACCCTGAGATTTTGTTAGTGGATGAAGTTTTGGCTGTAGGAGATACAAAATTTCAAAAAAAATGTCTTAATAAAATGGATCAGGTTTCATCCTCTGGTAAGACTATATTGTTTGTGAGCCATAATATGGGAACAATTAGAAAGCTCTGCAAAGAATGTGTTTGGTTGGATGCTGGTCGGATAAAAATGATTGGAGAAACTGGCAAAGTGGTTAATGCTTATTTATCTGATGGCGATGATTTTGGTTTTCAAAAAGTATGGGGAGAAGAAGAAGCTCCTACAAAAAATGGGATTAAACTCTTATCGGTAAGAATTCTAGATAGTGAAGGATGCCCGACTTCAAGCATTAAAACATCAGATGCGATGTTCTTGGAAACTGAATTTGAGGTTATAGCAGAAGAAGGATATGTATTTTCAGGATACCATATTTTTCGAAGAGGGGTATGGTTAATATCTGCAGGAGACCAACAGCACATTGAAGACAATGGAATAAGATATAAAAAAGGGAGATATAAGACATTATGTAAAATTCCATCTGATTTACTTAATTTTGGTGAGTATACTGTAGAGGCTCAGATTTGTGTTAATTATGTTGGGGTAATAAGAACAGGCGAAATTCTTCAATTTAGAGTTTTTAATGATCATCCGACAGAATGGCAAGGGGAAATTAGACCAAAACTTGAATGGACGGTTATAAAAGAATCAGTTAAATGATTATCAATAATAAAAATAAATTTTATAAAATAATACTAAAAATAGCCGGTTTTTTAAGATTAAAGGGACTGATAATTCGTTTATTGGCGATAACTCTATTTTCCATCTTATTTTTGTTGAAGAAATACAGAAAGATAGTTTTCTGTCCCATCGTACATCATCGGATAGGACATTTGGCTATGAATACCGACCTGTTTCTGCGAAGGCTTAAAAATGGATATTTTCCATCAAAAAATATTTATATTGGTGTTAGTAATAAATTCCCTGCCAATAGGCAACTCATGAAAATGTTTAAAAGATATTGGCATATTATTGAAAATGATATTTTAAGAGATGTAATTTCTATTTATCCAATCAGAGGGTCAGAATTTTATTATGAATTGCCTTTTGATGATAATGAATACTTTGAATTTAATAATATTAAGCCAGTATTGTATTTTACACAAGAAGAAGAGAAAATAGGCAAAAAATTATTGTTAAATATGGGAATCGGAGAGAAGGATTGGTTCGTTTGTTTTTTTGCGAGAGATAAAAAGTATTTAACTAAGGATATCAATAATTTATATAACAAAGATTGGAGTTGTCATGATTATCGAAATTCAGATATTAATAATTATTTAAAAGCGGCCGAATATATTGTAAATAAAGGCGGCTTTGCATTGAGAATGGGAAGTATCGTAGAAAAGCCTTTACCCAAAGAAAGACACGCTAAAATCATCGATTATGCCTTAGACTTCCGCTCCGATTTTATGGATGTTTATTTGATTGCTCATTGTAAATATATTCTTAGCACTAATTGCGGGATTACAAATGTTGCGCAATTATTTAATGTTCCTGAAGCTTGGGCAAATGTCGCGCCTATTAGATTTTCCCCATTTTTGTCAAGCAGTAGATTTATTCTAAAAAAATTATGGTCTCAAGAGAAGAACAGATTATTAACATATAATGAAATTATTGAAAATTATTTCAATGTAATGGAAACTAAAAAATATGAAGATGCTGAAATTAAATTGATTGAAAATACTTCTGATGAAATCTTGGATTTAGCAATTGAAATGAATGATTTAGTAGATGGGAGATTGCATTATTCTGAAGAAGATGAAAATCGGCAAAAATATTTCAAGTCGCTATTTGGAGAAAAACGTATTAATTGTGGGTTTACTGCGAGAATTGGAAATGAATATTTGAAAAAAAATAAGGATTTAATGGAACAAAAATTAATTGGACAAGGGGATGCAATGTGAAATATAAAAATATATTCATTCCAAAAAATAGCTTGGAGGATGTTGCTAGATTTATTCAGAATAATGATGATTTTGTTGTTTTTGGGGTTAATAATGTGGGCAAAAACATAAAAGGAATAATTGAAAGTTATAAGAAAAAAGTTGGAGCTTTTATAGGCTTTAAAGCAATCATCCCCGATAAATATTTTGAAAACTTACCAGTTTATGGAATTGAAAATATATCTATAAAAAATTTAAAAATAATTATTGCTTCGTATCATCAATTAGAGATTGTCAAATATTTACACAAGCAATACGGCCTTTTGCATCTTAAACATTATATATTTTGGGACCACTTATTGATCTGTCGGAACCAGATGTTTAAAGATGCGATTGGTAAGGGATTCTACGATTATTTCATTAAGCATTTGAATGAGTTTTCTTCAGCATATGATGGCTTGACGGATGATGAATCTAAACTAACTTATAAGAAGATTATAAATTATCGTTTGAAAGCGTTAAGTCCAGAAAGTATTCTTCTTGATGAATTTCCTATTCCTCCAAAAGACCAAAAAAAATATGAAAAAGATACGGATCTATATTCAAGAAAATTGTCATCTAAGATGCCTATTTCTTTAAGAAAGGCGATAGCCTATAAAATAAGTCTTAATCAATATGCGTACTTAGATATTGTTACTCCCTGTAATCGCAATATAATCTTTAACGTTGGGGCTTATAATAATACGTCTGTTATGTTCTCATATTTATCTCCTTGTGGAAAAGTTTATGCCTTTGAGCCACAAAAAAACAAACATGTTGATAATCAAAAAACATCAAGAATATATAGAAATATCATCCCCATAAATAAAGGGGTATGGAGTTCGAGCGGAGAAATTCCTTTTTCTGTTGATAACTCCTTCGGTCATGAAAGTACCGCGTGCGGCTTTGATAAAAATTCATCAAAAAAAATACCCGTAGTGACGTTGGATGAATTTGCGGATCAACGCAAAGTGATTCCTGATTACATAAAAATGGATATAGAAGGGGCTGAAATAGAAGCGCTTAAAGGGGCACGCAATCTTATTAAGAAGTATTCTCCCGACTTGGCAATATCAATGTGTCATACTGCGGCTCAATTACATGAAGTCCCTTTGTTCCTGAAGAAACTCAATAATAAATATAAAATATACATTGGGCATAAGTATTACAATTTCAGCGAAACCGTTTGTTTTGCTACAGTAAAAGATGAAAAGGGGAAGAAGCGTGTTTGTTAGGATAGGGGAAAGACAAATCGGCAATAATAATCCAGTATTTATCATTGCTGAAGCCGGTGTTAACCATAATGGTGATATAAAATTTGCAAAGAAAATAATTGATGCGGCAAAAAAATCTGGTGCTTCTGCAATTAAATTCCAAACTTTCAAAGCTTCCAACTTGGTTACTAAAACTGCGCCTAAAGCAAAATATCAAAAAATAAAAAAATCAAATAAATCGCAATTCGACATGTTAAAAGACCTTGAATTGTCAGACTCAGATTTTAGAGAGTTATTTGTTTATTGCCAGAAAAAGAAAATAATTTTCCTTTCAACTCCATTTGACCAACAGAGCGCAGGATTTTTATATGATTTAGGGGTTTCTGCTTTTAAAATCAGCTCCGGCGACCTAACTGATATTCCTTTGTTGCAAAAAATTGCCGGTTTTAAAAAGCCGATTATTTTATCCACTGGTATGTCGACTCTAGCGGAGGTCAAGGAAGCTGTAAAAGCCATTTATGTTATAAATAACAGACAGTTGATCCTCTTGCATTGCACTTCAAATTATCCAACTAAATTTAGAGATGTTAATTTAAAAGCTATTTTGACTTTGAGAAAAGAATTTAATTTGCCGATAGGATATTCCGACCATACTGAAGGCGTTGAGATTCCAATCGCGGCTATAGCGATGGGTGCATGCATAATTGAAAAACACTTAACTTTAGATAAAAATCTTTTGGGTCCTGACCATAAAGCATCTTTAAATCCAGAGGAGTTTAGCGAAATGGTTGACTCTATTAGAATTATTGAAATGGCAATGGGGAATGGGATAAAAAATCCTACCAAATCAGAAATAGAAATGAGGAAAGTTGCCAGAAAAAGTATTGTTACAGTTAGAGATATATCTAAAGGAGAGAGGATAACTCGAGATATGCTTGCAGTAAAAAGACCTGGAACAGGAATTCCTCCAAAGTTATTGACCCTGTTAATAGGGAAATATGCCAATCGAATGATTAAAAAAGATAATGTTTTAAATTGGGGATTGATATCATGAAGCAAAAAATTTGTGTAATTACAGGAACGCGGGCTGATTATGGGATTCTTTATCCTGTAATGAAAGCTATTAAAGCATCTAAAGATTTAGAGCTTTATGTTGTCGCAACAGGGATGCATCTGATGCCCGAGTTTGGATATACATTAAAAGAGATAGAAAAAGATGGGTTTCAAGTTTATAAAAAAGTTGATTCTTCCTATAAAGAAGATACCGGCGAGGCAATGGCAGATTCATTAGGTAAAACATTGTCTGCATTTGCAAAAATATTTAATAGACTTAAGCCGTCAATTGTTTTAGTTTTGGGAGATAGAGGTGAAATGCTTGCTGCGGCTGTTGCAGCTAACTATTTAAATATTCCTGTCGCCCATATTCATGGAGGGGAAGTTTCTGGCCATGTAGATGGTTTATTGCGGCATGCTATTACAAAGCTTTCGCATATTCATTTTCCAGCGACCGAGGGATCTAAAAAGCGCATCATTAAGTTGGGGGAAGAATCATGGAGGATTTTTGTAGCAGGCGCTCCTGCTTTGGATCGGATTTTAAATGAAAAATTGCCAACTGCAATAGAATTAGCAAAAAAATATGAAATAAATCTTGATGAACCATTAATAATTCTAGCGCAACATCCGGTTATTACAGAAGAGGATGAAGCTGCTGAACAGATAACGGCTTCTTTGGAGGCAATAAAAGAGCTTAATTTCCAAAGTATAGTGATTTATCCTAATGCGGATGCGGGTGGCAGAAGAATGATTAATGTTATCCATAAATATGAAAAAAACAATAATTATATTCGATCGATTATAAGTATGCCGCATAAAGATTATTTGGGATTATTGAAAATTGCATCGGTTCTTATTGGCAATTCAAGCAGTGGTATTATTGAAGCCCCTTCTTTTAATCTCCCTGTAGTTAATATAGGGATTCGCCAAGATGGGCGTGAAAGAAATGCTAATGTTATTGATGTCCCTCATAATAAGATGACAATTGTAAGGGCTATAAAAAAAGCGCTTTATGATAAAAATTTTAGGAAACAGATAAAAAAGAATAAAAATCTTTATGGGGATGGACATGCAAGCATGAAGATTGTTAAAGTTTTAAGCAAAATACAATTAGGTAATATGCTTTTACAGAAGAAGATTACCTATTAAGGAAAATATTATGGCAAAAAGATTTAAAAATTGGAAATGTCCTGAAATTAAAGAAGGGAAATTAACAAAATATAATTGGCTTGTTCAAAATGTAAAAGGATTAAAATTAGGGAAACTGACAGATATAGGGGCATTTACATATATTAATGCAAAAAATGGCGTGGTTATAGAAGATAATGCTCAGATTGGATCACATTGTTCTATTTATTCTATTTCAACAATTGATAAGAAAGAAGGGAAAGTGACTATCAAAAAAAATGCTTGTTTGGGCAGCCATAGTGTTATTATGCCAGGAGTAACAATTGGTAAGAATTCTATCATTGGCGCTTTTTCGTTTGTTAATAAAGATATTCCTGATAATTCTGTGGCATATGGAGTTCCTGCGAAAATTATAAAGAGGTTAAAACTAAAATGAAAATACCTTTGTCTAACCCGGACATTACTCAAAAAGAGATAGATGCTGTTGTTTCTGTGCTTAAAACACCCAATCTTAGCTTAGGCCCCAAATTGCCTGAGTTTGAGAAAAAGTTTGCTAATTATATAGGAACAAAACATGCAATTGCTGTAAATAGTGGAACATCTGCCCTGCATCTTTGCGTTAAAGCTTTAGGGATTAAAAGTGGAGATGAGGTTATTACAACTCCTTTTAGCTTTATTGCTTCTGCCAATTGTATTTTATTTGAACAGGCAAAACCTATTTTTGTAGATATAAAAGAAGCTACTTTAAATATTGATGAAAATAAAATTGAAGAGAAAATTACTAAGAAAACAAAGGCAATACTGCCAGTTCATGTTTTTGGTTATCCTTGCAATATGGAAAAAATCAAGAGAATTGCTAAAAAATATAAACTAGCTGTAATTGAAGATTCTTGTGAAGCAATAGGTGCAGAAATAAAAGGAGAAAAAATTGGGACTTTTGGGAATGCCGCCGTTTTTGCCTTTTATCCAAATAAACAGATGACAACGGGCGAGGGGGGAATAATTGCGACAAATGATGATGAAATTGCAAGGTTGTCTAAAAGTATGAGAAATCAGGGCAGAGATGAAAACGCTGAATGGCTGGAACATAATAGACTTGGATATAATTATAGAATAAGTGATATTAATTGCGCCTTAGGCATTGCTCAACTTGAGAGGATTGATGATTTATTAAGTAAACGCAGCAAAGTTGCTGAATTATATAGTAAACCGCTTTCCGGTATTTCCGAAATTATCTTGCCTCCCGAGGACAGTGGGAATATGAAGCGAAGTTGGTTTGTTTATGTTATACGGCTGAAAGAGATGTTTTCTGAATTGCAGCGCAACAATATTATTAAAGGATTGCGTGGAAAAGGAATCAGCTGCAGCGCTTATTTCCCTCCAATCCATTTGCAGCCGTTTTATAGGAAGCAGTTTGGGTTTAAAAATAATGATTTTCCGATAACAGAAAAAATTGCCAAAAGAACGATTGCTTTGCCTTTCTATAACAAATTAAGCGGAACTCAAATTTCTTATATTGGCAATCAATTGCGAAACATATTAAAAAAACGAGAAAATTAGATGAAACTATTGCTTGTTGTTTATGATAATGATTCTTTTATCTCTTGGTTTCCTCAAGGGTTGGCATATATTGCTTCAGTTTGCCGCAAAGCTGGCCATGAAGTGAAGATTTACAATCAAGATGTATATCATTGGCCGGAAGCGCATTTGTTTGATTTATTAAACAAAGAGCGTTTTGATGTTATTGGCGTAAGTGTCATTGGAGGATATTATCAATATAGAAAACTATTAAAAATATCAGAAGCTGTTAATAAATCTACTCAAAGACCCTTTTATATTATTGGCGGGCATGGGCCTGCGCCTGAACCAGAATATTTCCTTAAAAAAACGAAAGCAGATGTTGTAGTGATTGGAGAAGGAGAAATTACTATTTTAGAATTGTTGGAAGCGATTCAAAATAGAAAAGATTTATCTTCAATTAACGGCATTGCATATATTAAGGATGATAAGTGCCTTAAAACACCGCCTAGAGAGCTAATACAAAATATTGATGAAATACCTTTCCCAGCATGGGATTTATTCCCTATAGATCATTATGCTTTACTCAGGATGCCCCACATTGCAAATAATGAAAGATGCCTACCTGTTTTGTCTGGTAGGGGATGTACGTTTAAATGTAATTTTTGTTATAGGATGGATAAGGGTTTTAGAGGACGAACGCCTGAAAGCATTATTGAAGAAATAAGAATTCTTAAAAGAGATTATAATATTTCATATATTGCTTTTTCAGATGAACTTCTGATGAGTTCTCCTCAAAGGACAGTGCTTTTGTGCGAAAGTTTTATTAAAGCAAAGCTTAATGTTAAATGGGATTGTAATGGAAGATTGAATTATGCCAAGCCGGACATACTTAAAATCATGAAAGATGCTGGATGTGTTTTTATTAACTATGGCATTGAATCAATGGATGAAAAAGCTTTGCGGGCAATGAATAAAGCTCTTACTGTTAAACAAATTATTGAAGGGATCGAAAATACTTTAGCTGCAGGAATAAGTCCAGGTTATAATATTATTTTTGGAAATATCGGTGAAACTGCAGAATCTTTGCAGAAGGGTGTAGATTTTCTTTTGAAATATGATGATCACAGCCAAATGCGGACTATAAGACCCGTTACCCCTTATCCTGGATCCCCATTGTATTATCACGCTATTGAAAATGGATTGTTGAAAAATTGTGAGGATTTTTATGAGAGAAAACATTTGAATTCTGATCTATTGTCAGTTAATTTCACAAATATGACTGATGACGAAGTTCATAGGCATTTATATGAGGCAAATGAAAAACTTATTAATAATTATTATAAGGCGCAAATAGCTGGGGTTCGTAATACATCCCGTAAATTGTATCTTGAAAAAGATACTTCTTTTAGAGGCTTTAGGCGTTCTTAGAATAAAAGTAAATAGGGAGAATTAAGTATGAATGAAATTTTTTCTGATTTTTTTAAGGATAAAGTGATCTTGGTTACAGGCGGAACAGGTTCTATTGGCAGTGAGATTGTTCGAAAATTATTGAAGTATTCTGTTAGGCAAGTTCGAGTTTTTTCTCGTGGAGAATATAAACAGTTTATGCTTAAAAAAGAATTTAACAATGAGCCTGAAGGGAGAGTCAATTTTCTTATTGGAGATATAAGGGATCGCGAGAGAGTGTTTTTGGCTGCGGAAGGTGTTGATATGATTTTTAATGCGGCCGCCATGAAGCATGTACATCTTTGCGAGTTTAATCCGTTTGAAGCTGTAAAGACAAATGTTATTGGTACCCAGAATTTGGTAGATGCGGCTCGTCTTCATAATATTATTAAATATGTTCATATCAGCACAGATAAAGCCGCGATGCCAATAAATGTGATGGGGGCAACAAAGCTTCTTGCCGAAAAGATTGCTATTTCAGCTGAACAATATAAAGGCGGCAATAGAAAAACGGTATTTTCTGCTGTTAGATTTGGAAATGTTTTTGCTTCTCGTGGATCAGTTGTCCCATTATTTGTTGAGCAAATAGAAAATGGCGGGCCAGTGACCATAACGCATAATGATATGACTCGTTTTATGATGAGTATCCCTCAGGCGGCAGAACTAGTATTGAAGGCAGCCTTGTATTCTAATGGAGGAGAATTATTTATTCTTAAAATGCCAGTAATAAAGATTTCGGATATGGCTCATGCGATGATAGATATTCTTGCCCATAAACATGGTTATGATTCGAAAGATATTAAGATTGAGATAATTGGTAAAAGAGAAGGGGAGAAAACATATGAGCTTCTAATGACGGATGAGGAAGCGGAAAATATTTACGAAAACGATGAAATGTTTTGTATTACGAAAAGTCCTCAAAATGGATTTACACCATCTAAATTAAGCCGATATAGAAGTGACGAAAGTAAAGTTATGGATTATGATGAGGTCGTAAATTTTTTAAAAAAGCAGTTTTGAGAGTTTAAAAGGGATAAGGATTGATTAAATAAAAAATGGGCAAAACGATTAGAATAATTCCAAGATTAGACATTAAGGGGCCGAATCTTGTAAAAGGCATACATCTTGAAGGCCTAAGAGTTTTGGGCAAGCCGGAACAATATGCGCGTTACTACTATGAAGCAGGCGCTGATGAATTAGCTTATATTGATGTTGTCGCCAGTTTATACAACCGCAATAGTTTGCATGATATTATTTCACGGACTGCTAGAGAAATTTTTATCCCGCTAATGGTTGGTGGTGGACTAAGAACTATTGAGGATATAAGGGCTGTATTAAGGGCTGGAGCTGATAAGGTTTCTATAAATACTGCTGCAATTAATAATCCACAAATAATTAGTGAGGCTGCGAACATATTTGGTTCTTCGACTATTGTTGTATCGATTGAAGCCATCAAAGAAAAAGATTCTCGATATCTAGCATACACTGATAATGGAAGGCAATTTACTGGTGTCGAAGTAATTGAATGGGCTAAAAGAGTTGAGAGCTTGGGGGCAGGAGAGATCGTTATTACATCTGTTGATCGAGATGGAACTGGAGAAGGTTTTGATTTGGAACTAACTAGTGCGGTTTCTAGTGCTGTTTCGATTCCGGTTATTGCGCATGGTGGAGCAGGTTCTATAGGGCATATAAAACAAGTTATATTAGAAGGCAAAGCCGATGCTGTAGCTGTTGCGTCACTATTGCATTATAATTATTTAATTGGTCATAAGATTGAACTTGGATCTGAAAAAGAGGGAAATACCGAGTTTATCAGTAATGGTATCAAATCCTCAAAAATTAATTCGGCAGATTTAAGTGGAATAAAGAAATATTTATTTGAGCAAGGTATTAATTGTAGAATTGGAGAAAACTGCAATGCTTAAGCCACAAGTTGGAATTATTGATTATGATATGGGAAACATGTTTAGTGTTCTTCGTGCCTGTGAGCAGGTTGATTTACTCCCTGTTTTAATTTCAAACAAAAAAGATATGAATATTTGTGATGCAGTAATTCTTCCAGGAGTAGGAGCTTTTGCTAAGGCAATGGAGAATTTAAAGAAGCTTGATTTAATTTGTGGGATAAGAGATTTTATCGCTAGCGATAAACCATTTATGGGAATATGTTTAGGTATGCAATTATTGTTTAGCGAGAGTGAGGAATTTGGCAAACATAAGGGTTTAGATATAATCAAGGGGGTAGTGAAGAGATTCTCTCCGAAAAATGAACGAAATAACATTGTTAAAGTTCCTCAAGTGGGTTGGAATAAATTGAATTTTAATGGTAAATTTTCAATTTTTAATGATATAAAAGATGGCGAATATATGTATTTTGTGCATTCTTATTATGTAGTGCCCGAAAACAAGAAAGACATAGCTACCACAACTAACTATGCAGATATTGATTTTTGCTCTAGTGTGGTGAGTGGAAATGTTATGGCTTTTCAATTTCATCCAGAAAAAAGTGCGGGGAAAGGATTGCAAATATACAGGAATTTTGCTGAAATAATAGAAAGGGGTTGAAAGCAATTACAATGACAATGGCAAGAGAAGATAAAAAAGAACTGGAAGTTAAATACGGGCTTCCTGAAGAAGTTAAATTTTGCAAGAAATGTGTTATGTCAAATCAAAGACCGACTTCCAGTATTGAGTTTAGGCATACAGAAGATAAAAAACACCGCACTTTAAATTTTGATAAAGATGGTGTCTGTGACGCTTGCCGTGCAAATGAGCAAAAAGAGTTGATTGATTGGAAAGCACGAGAAAAAGAACTGATTTCTCTATTAGATAAGCATCGCCGTAATGATGGCCATTATGACTGTATTGTTCCTGGAAGCGGAGGGAAAGACAGTGCATTACAATCTCATATATTGAAATATAAATATAATATGCATCCTTTAACCATAACTTGGCCGCCAATATTATATACGGATTATGGTTTGGAGAATTTTAAGAACTGGATCGAAGTAGGTGGTTTTGACAATATTACTTTCAAACAAAATGGAAAAGCTATGAAATTGCTTACTAAGTTGGCTATCGAAAATCTTCTTCATCCTTTTCAAACATTTATTCTTGGCCAAAAAAATTTAGCGCCTAAAATTGCAGCTAAATATGGGATTCCTCTTATTTTTTATGGTGAAAATGAGGCGGAATACGGGAATCCGCTTGCGGACAATTCATCTTCGCTTAGAGATAAGTCTTATTACGCAATGAGAAACTTGGACGAAGTATACCTTTCAGGCGTTTCGATAAAAGAATTAATGGGAAAATATGGTTTGTCTTTAGCTGACCTTATGTTGTTTTTACCTGCCAATTCAAAAGAATTGGAAAAATCAAAAATAGAGATCCATTATTTAGGCTATTATTTAAAATGGACACCACAAGAAGCATACTATTATGCGGTTGAACATACAGGATTTAAAGCAAGGCCATTTAGATCTCAGGGGACTTATAGCAAATATAACAGTATTGATGATAAAATAGATGACTTTCATTACTATACGACTTTCATCAAATTTGGCATTGGACGTGCGACCTACGATGCTTCTCAAGAAATTCGCAATAAACATATTATGAGAGAAGAAGGGCAAGCGTTGGTGAAACGATTTGATGGGGAATTTCCTGATCGCTATTTTAAGGAAATTATGGAGTATCTGGAGATTGATCCAGAATATTTTTTAAAACTATGTGACAAGTTTAGGTCTCCTCATTTGTGGGTCAAGATTAATGGAGAATGGAAATTACGTCATACGGTAAACTGTGATGGGGTAGATGATAAAAAATGAAGATTGTTATTTTTGGATTAGGATCAATTGGAGAAAGGCATGCAAAATTATTGTTAGATAATTTTGATCATGAATTATTTGTTTTTCGCAGTAATAAAAATAGCATTCCCAATAGTTTAGGAATTAAAGAAATATTTACATGGAAAGAAATTGAAAAAATAAAACCGGATGCAGCCTTTATTGCTAATCCGACTTTTTTACATATAAAAACAGCTTTAAAATGCGCTGAATTAGGCATGCATCTTTTTATTGAGAAACCCTTATCGCATAATTTAGACGATATTGACAAGCTTGCATCTGTTTGCAGGCAGAAAAAAATGATTTGCTATGTTGCTTACTGTTTACGATTCCATCCAGTTATAAGTAAAATGAAAAAATTGATTGAAAATAAAAAAATCTATCATACTAGGGTTGTTTGCTCTTCATATTTGCCTGATTGGAGAAAAGAGAGGAGACTCTATGATGTTTATTCAGCATATTCTAAAAAAGGCGGGGGTGTATTGCTGGATTTATCGCATGAGTTTGACTATATCCAATATCTATTTGGTCAAATTAAAGAGATCAAAGGAAATATTGGTAGAGTTGGCAATATAACTGTTGATGCGGAGGATTTTGCTGATGTTTTAATAAAAACGGTTGGCTCACTTTATGTTAATTTGCATTTAAATTTTATGAGTCACCTAAATGAACGTCGAATTGTTATTGACTTTGAAAATGGCTATCTTATTGGAGATTTGATACTCAGCAAAATTGAGTTTCTTGATGGAGCAGGGGTTAAAAGGATTCAATTGTCTGATGATCGAAATGAGTATCTTTTAAGCCAGATTCAGTATTTTTTTGATAATTTAAAGAATCCTTTAATAATAAACAACTTAAAAGAGGCAAAAAACTTGCTTGTAAATATTTTGGAGTTTAAAAATGCCTAAAAAAGAAAAAATTTTATTAACCATTGCTGCTCGTGGGGGGTCTAAAGGAGTTAAGAATAAAAACATACGCATCTTATATGGAAAACCTTTGATTGCCTATACGATTATGCAGGCAAAAAAATGGGGAAAAGCAGATAGGGTAATTTGCTCTACGGATTCTTTTGAAATTGCGCAAATTGCAAAAAAATTTGGGGCTGAAGTCCCATTTTTACGTCCTACTGCACTAGCTACAGATACTTCTGGTAAGATTGATGTCTTAAGGCATGCACTTAAAAGTGCAGAGCAAAAATATAATGAGACTTATTCTCTCGTAATAGATCTTGATGTTACAGCTCCAATAAGAAATATAAGTGATATAGATGGAGCTTATAAAATGTTTATTAAAAACAAGCCAAAATCTGTATTTAGTGTAACAGCTTGTCGTAAGAATCCCTATTTTAATATGGTTGAGATAAATCATAAAGGTATAGCTGTGCTTGTAAAAAAACCTGTTTCTTTAATAAAACGAAGACAAGATGCTCCAGCTGTCTATGATATGAACGCTTCAATTTATGTGTATGATCGTGAATATCTTTTGGACAAAAAGACAAAAACAGCAATTTCTGATCATTCTTTAGTTTGGGTAATGGATGAGTTGTCATCTGTAGACATTGACTCTGAGCTAGACTTTCAATTTATTGAGTTTTTAATTTTAAAAAAGTTGGTGAGCTTATGATGGATTATATTAAAAAGTTTAGCTTGGTTGGGAAAAGTGCTGTGGTTACTGGTGGAGCGGGGCTTGTTGGGAAAGAGGTAGTAATTGCTCTTGCGCAAGCTGGAGCTCATGTTTTAATTGCCGATGTTGATAAAGCAAAAAGTGAAAGCCTTGTTGTGGCTTTATTGAAAGAAGGCCTTAATGTTGAATATTATTATCTTGATTTGACCGATATAAAAGTTCTTGAAAATTCAATTAAGAGTATTGATTTCCATTTGGGGAATATCGACATCTGGGTAAATAGTGCCTATCCTAGAACTAAGGACTGGGGCGCGAAAGTTGAAGATATCCTCTGTGAGTCTTGGCAAAAAAATATTGATATACAATTAAATTCATATTCTCTAGCATGTAAATATACAGCAGAATCAATGAAGAAAAAAGGTGGAAGTATTATTAATTTCGGCTCAACTTATGGTGTTGTTGGTCCTGATTTTACAGTCTATGAAAACACCGAAATGACTATGCCCATGGCTTATGCTGCCATAAAAGGCGGAATCGTGAATTTGGGAAGATATTTGGCTTCCTATTTTGGGAAATATTCTATTAGGGTAAATACAATATGTCCTGGTGGTGTTTTTGATAATCAAGATAAAAATTTTGTGAAGAATTATAACAAGAAAACGCCCTTGGAAAGAATGGCAAAAGCTGATGAAATAGCTTCTGTGGTGTTGTTTTTAGCTTCAGATGCATCTTCTTATGTAACTGGCGCAACTATTATGGTTGACGGTGGATGGACGGCAATTTAATGGTTTTTTTAAAAAAGGAAAATAGTTGAATATGGCAATTAATTTAAAGTCATGTGATGTAGATCCTAAGCAATATGTGGAGATTACTAATCATAATTTAAAAGAGATTAATGGTATAGAAAGAGAAATTGCTATAAATAATCTTGTCAAGGAACTTTCTAATGTTTCAAAAATCGAGTATCAAATTTGCCTATTGGACTTGAAAAGCTACTTAATGAATAGCTATTCATATTATCCATATCATCTGCGAGTTAAATTGAAAAATATTTTATTATATACTCGTTTTCTAATTTCCAATTTTCTTCATAGCGTTAAGCCTAAACGACCGAAACAAATCGATCTCATAATTGATGATTGGACAAAAGGAATTGTATTTCCTTTTTATGGAGAAGAGCTAATTGGCAAACTTACAAAATCTTACAAGTGTGAATTTTTTAATTTCAATGAATTTAAGGGCATGAATGCAATTGACGTTTTCTTGTCATTTTTTAAATTTATAAAATGTATGCTTTTGGCTCATAGAATTATTAATAAGCACAGGATTGATTTGCGAGAATATGTCTTTAGATCCTTTGCAAATATATTAAGTGGTAAGGCAATTCGTAAGTTTTATAAACCTAAACTAATAATTTCTGGCCACCAAAATGGGTTTTCAACAATTAAAGCAAAAGCTGCTGGGGCTGAAGTTGTTCTTATCCCTAATGGAGTAAGTGGGTATTTTGGGGATACAGCTTTCAAATATGCAGATCATTTCATCTCAATAGGCGGAAAACATTTTATTGAAGCGGCCTCAAAATTTGGCTGTTCGTTTAAAAATACTTATTCGTTCGGTGCATTAAGGGTTCATAATTTTAATAAAAAAACAAAAAACAGGAATTTTAACATTATTTATGATCTTCTTTGGGTTGGTTGTGGCGTTGATTTGTTATCTGATTATTCACGAGAGGGGTATACCATACAGGCAGAATGTGAGGCGATAAAACTGATCAATAAATACGCTGCACAAACTGATCTGAAAGTTGCCTATCATTGTCGACATGATGATGATGTAGAGAAATTAAAAAAATTGGAATTGTTTTCTGAGAAGATAGAGTATTTGCCTCCTACATATTCTGAAAAGACAAAAGAGACAAAAAATGTTTATGAAGCAGTGAAAGAGTCTAGACTTGTTATGTCTTCGCTTTCCGGTGTTTGTCATGAAGCATTTGCTTTCGGCAAGAAATTTGCATTTGTTAATATGTCTGGGAATGTATATTTAAACTATCCGTACAGGAATGCGGGCGTGGAATATAATCTATCAAGCAAAATTAGTTTTGATGAATTTGTTGACGAAGTAAAAAATAAAGAAGTTGATCCTAGAGATTATATTGTTCAAAACCCAGATTATGTTAAAGATTTGATTTGTATAATTGATGAAGTGATAAAAAAATATTAAAAAGGAGAAATTAAATGGATGTTTTTGATAATAAGGTAATACTAATTACGGGGGGCACAGGATCTCTCGGTAAAAAACTTACAAAAATCATATGCGATGAACACACTCCCAAGAAAGTTATTATATACAGTCGAGATGAGTTTAAACAGTTTGAAATGCAGGAGCATTTTGCTCCAAATAGATATGGCATGCTTCGCTTCTTTATCGGTGATGTAAGAGATAAAGAGAGATTAAATCGTGCTATGCATGGTGTTGATTATATTATTCACGCTGCGGCGCTAAAGCAAGTCCCAGCAATGGAGTACAACCCTTCTGAAGCTATAAGAACTAATATTATGGGTGCTATGAATGTTATTGATTGTGCTATTGAACAAGGGATCGAAAAGGTTATAGCCCTTAGTACCGACAAAGCTTGTAACCCAATAAATTTATATGGTGCAACAAAACTTTGTTCCGATAAGTTGTTTATTGCTGGAAACCATTATGCAAGTGGTGAAAAACCAAGATTTTCTGTTGTTAGGTATGGAAATGTTATCGGAAGTCGCGGAAGTGTTATCCCATTTTTTAGAGAAAGAAGCAAAACTGGGGTTCTTCCTATTACCGATGTTAATATGACAAGGTTTTGGATCACTATTGATCAGGGGGCAAGATTTGTAATTAAAAATTTTGAAAGGATGGTTGGTGGGGAAATATTTATTCCTAAAATTCCAAGCATGAAAATAGTGGATTTAGCAAAAGCTGTTGCTCCTCATTGTAAAATCAAAATTGTTGGTATAAGGCCGGGAGAAAAACTTCATGAAGTAATGATTTCTGAAGATGATGCGAGAACTACTATTGAGCTTGATGATTGTTACGTAATTCAACCAGCATTTCATTGGTGGGGTAGAAGTAATCATGTAGAGGGTAAACCAGTAGCCGATGGATTTAGATATGGCAGTGACAATAATGATAAATGGGTTACAGCTCCTCAGCTTGAGGAGATAATAAGAGAATAGCAATGAAATATATCCCGTATGCTAAACAATGGATTTTGGATGATGATGTTGATATTGTTGCGGATTCTTTACGTTCTGACTATTTGACCCAAGGGTCTAAAGTTTTAGAATTTGAGAATAAAACAGCTCGATATTGCGGGACTAAATATGCAGTTGCTATGAGTAGCGGGACTGCGGCTCTTCATGCAGCCGCTTTTGTTGCTGGAATTAAGCATGGAGATGAAGTTATTACCTCTCCAATTACTTTTGTTGCTTCAGCAAATTGTGTTTTATATTGTGGTGGAAAACCTGTTTTTGCAGATATTGAAGAGGATACAATTAATATTGACCCTAATGAAATTACAAAAAAAATTACGACGAAAACAAAAGCAATCATTCCTGTCCATTTTGCTGGCCATCCCTGTGATTTAGAAGAAATTCATGATATAGCGAAGAAACATAATTTGATTATTATTGAAGATGCCTGCCATGCTTTGGGTGCGGAATATAATGATTCTAAAATTGGCGCTTGTAAATATTCTGATATGACTGTCTTAAGCTTTCATGCGGTGAAACATATCACAACTGGTGAAGGGGGTATGATTTTAACCAACAATGAAAATTATTATAAAAGATTATTGATGTTTAGAACCCATGGAATAACAAGAGATCCAAATAAAATTATAAACAGTGATGAAGGTGATTGGTATTATGAAATGCAATTTTTGGGATTTAACTATAGAATAACCGATTTTCAGTGTGCTTTGGGAATTAGTCAACTTAAAAAACTAGGGCAATTCATAGAAAGAAGAAGAGAGATAGTAAAAAAATATAACGAAGAATTTGATGGCTTAGAAGATATTATCTTGCCAGTTGAAAAACAAGATGTAAAATCTAGTTGGCATTTATATTATATCAGAGTAAAAAGAGATAGAAAGGCTATTTTCAAAAAACTACGTGAAGAGGGAATAGGCGTTAATGTGCATTACATACCTGTTTATTATCAGCCTTATTATAAAAATTTAGGTTATAAAGATCATTTGTGTCCTAAAGCTGAGGACTATTATGATAGGACTATAACATTGCCGCTTTATCCAAAAATGACGGATAACGCTGTTGACAAAGTTATTGAGATTATGAGAAAGGTAGTTGCGTAATGAATCAATATAAAGATGATTTATTTTTTGTAATTGAAGAGGGGCAAGCAAATCTTGGAAGCTTTGATAAAGCGCTTTCTATGATAGATGCTGCTTGTTTTGCAGGTGCTGATGCGATTGAATTTCAATTAGCCAGAGCAAATGATTTTTATGTAAGAGACAATCCTAATTTCAAAACTTATTTAGATAGAGAATTCACCGATCTTCAAATTAAAAAATTAGTTGCATATGCTAAAAGCAAAGAAATAAATTTTATTGCAGCGCCTTTAAGCTGTAAAATTATTGATCTGCTTGTAAATGCAGGATGTTTTGGATTTAACATAAATGCTTCAGATATAAACAATCCTGACATTCTTGATGCTGTGGCTAATAGTGGTCTTTTCTTTTGCCTTAGCACATTAATGGCGGATGAAAAAGAAATTGATTGGGCTGTAAATAGAATTTCAAAAAATGGAAGATGTAATTTTGCTCTTTTACATGGCCAGCATACAATGGCAAGTGGAGATGAGGGCGTTCAAGTAAGGCATACCTCTTTGGGCTATATAAATGTTCTTAAAAATAAATACCAAGTACCTGTTGGCTTTATAGACCATACTCCATTTGCTTGGATGCCTGTGGCCGCAGTTGCGGCTGGCGCTGATATTGTGACTAAGCACATTGCTATTTCTAAGGCTGAAAAAGGCCCGGATTGGCAGGTTTGTCTCGAGCCAGATGAAATGAAAAAAGCGATAATATTTGCAAAAGAAATGAAAGAAAGCATCAAAGTAAAAAATAAAATATTGGCTCCTGGAGAAAACATTGATAGATCAATAATGAGAAGAAGCATTGTCGCCTCAAGAGTTATTGCCTCGAATAATGTTATAAGCAGAGAAGATATTGAATTTAAAAGGCCTGGAGCAGGTATTGATCCTTCAAAATATGAAATGGTAATTGGTAAAATTACTAATCGCACTATCATGCCCGATGAACAAATTAATCTTAGTGATTTAAAGGAGAAGTTATGAATTTTGGACTAAAAGATAAAGTTGCAGTAATTGGAGGATCTAGTAAAGGGCTTGGTAAAGGTTGTGCGATTAGCTTGGCTAAAGAAGGAGTTCACATAGTTCTTTGTGCTAATGGTGAGCAATCTCTAGCAGAAACTGCGCACTTAATAGAAACTCTTGGAGTTAAGGTATTGCCCTTAGAGGTTGATATGTCATCAAAAGATGATAATGAAAAAATAATTAAAGAAACCATAGATACATTTGGTAAGATAGATATATTAGTTAATAATTCAGGAGGTCCACTGCCTGGAACTTTTTTTGATTTTAGTGATAAAGATTGGGAGAAAGCTTTTAACGATGTTTTAATGTATGTAGTTCGACTGACTAGAGGCGTTATTCCTTATATGAAAAAAAACAAATGGGGCAGAATTATCAATATAACTTCATTGGTAGTCAAGGAGCCGGCCGAAACACTTGTTTTATCAAACGTATTTCGAACTGGGGTAGTAAGTTTGGCAAAAACTCTGTCGAAAGAATTAATAAAAAATAATATTACAATCAATAATATTTGTCCAGGCGCATTTAAAACTGATCGTGCAATTGAATTAATGAAGGTAGCGGCAAAAGAAAAAGGTGTAACCATTGAAGACATAGAAAAAGAGGCAATTAAAACAATGCCTTTGGGAAGATATCAAAAGCCAGAAGAATTAGGTGCTCTAGTTGCTTTTTTGTGTTCCGAACTGGCATCAGGAATAACTGGAACTACAATTCAAATAGATGGTGGAATATCGAAAGGATTATTCTAATGACTAAATATTATGGAGTAATATTTTGAATAAGAAAAAATTTACAGCTATTTTACCTTGTCGTGTTGGAGGAACACGTTTATACGGGAAACCAATGCAATTGTTAGACATTGAAAATAGAATAACAATTTTAGAATATTTAGTAAGTTATCTTAAACAATCTCAACATATTGATTCGGTGTGTTTAGCCATTGCAAATGGAAAAGAAAACCATGTTTTTGCTAAATTGGCAGAAAAAAATGATTGGAAGTATGTTTTTGGCGAAGAAAATGATATGTTAGGCCGGACGTTAAAAGCAGTAGATAAATTTAATGTTGAAATTATGTTTATAAATTCAACCGAATCCCCATTTTTGTTTTATGATCATATTGATAAACTGTATGAGCAGCATGTAGAAGATAGATTTGATTTGTCGTTTTTTTCGCACCTTCCGGATGGTGCTGGATATCATATTATTAATACTTCTGCCTTAAGAAAATCTTATAAGAATGCTTCTGATCGACATAAGGAACTATTAACAGCCTATATTTTTGATAATAAAGAACAATTTAAATTAAATATCCGTCTTCCAGAAAATAAACTTAGAAGATCAGACATAAGAATTACGGTTGATTATCCTGAAGATTTAGTGTTTTGCAGGAAAGTGTATAAAGACCTTCAAGGATATAAAAATTTAATAAAGATTTCAGATATAGTAGATTATTGGGATAAAAATGAAATAATTCGCAAACCGGTTTCTGAAATTGGCGTTGACTGGGGGCATGGACGAATATGGGAATGAATAAAATTGTTTTAGGAACGGCTCAATTCGGATTTGATTATGGAGTTAATAATCAAAGAGGTCAGGTCCCTCAAACAGAAGTTTTTGAAATATTGGCAGCTGCTTTTAGGCTTGGAGTTGAGACTCTTGATACTGCCTCTATGTATGGGGCTAGCGAAAACGTTATAGGAAAATTTATAAAAAAATATAATAAAAAATTCAATATCATATCTAAGATAGGCAATGTTGAGAGATTAAAGATTAAGCCGCTTTTGATTTCTTCTTTAGTTGAATTAGGTGTAGATTCATTCTATGGATTATTGATTCATGGGTTTCGGTACTATGCAAATAATCCTGAAATATGGGAAATATTGAAAGAGATGAAATCAGAAGGCAAGGCAAAAAAAATAGGGTTTTCCATTTATTCCCCAGATGAGCTTGAAGCTCTTTTCCAGCAAGGGATTGAATTAGATCAAATCCAAGTTCCTTACAATATTTTTGACCGTAGGTTTGAACCATATTTCCCGATCTTACAAAGTAAAGGCATTGAAATTTATGTAAGATCAATATTTTTACAAGGGATAGTATTTATGAATCCAGGAGACTTAAAAGATAATTTACTGATGTTGAAGGATAAGATCATTAAAATGAATATACTTTCTAAACAAGAAAACATTTCTATCGCATCTTTATGTGCTAATTTTGTTTTTCTTAATCAATTTGTGGATAAGGTTGTATTTGGTGTTGATGGTCTAGATAATTTCAATGAAATCAATTGTTTTCTTGAAGATTTTTCAAAAATCTGTGCAATACAGTCAAGCCTTTCAGTTTTTCAAGAAGAAAAGATTAATATGGTATATAATTATCTTATAGATATATATAAATTGAAGCATAGTTTAGAATTAAATAAGGAGTAACTTTACTTTATGGGGATTTCGCAAGAGTTATATAAGAAAGCAAAAAAAATAATTCCTGGTGGGACACAACTTTTTTCGAAAAGACCGGAAATGTTTTTACCCGATCTTTGGCCCGCTTATTATTCAAAAGCAAAAGGGTGCGAAGTATGGGATTTGGATAACAAGAAGTATATTGATATGAGCTATATGGGCATTGGGTCTTGTATTTTAGGATATTCAGATGATGATGTCAATCTAGCAGTAGATGGCGCAGTAACAAATGGCAACATGTGTACTCTCAATGCTCCAGAGGAAGTCGAATTAGCAGAACTATTATGCGAATTGCATCCTTGGGCGGAAATGGTTAGATACGCTCGCTGTGGCGGAGAGGCAATGAGCATTGCAGTGCGTATTGCCAGAGCGGCTACTGGAAAAGATATAATTTTGTTTTGTGGCTATCATGGATGGCACGATTGGTATTTGTCAGCTAATTTAGCGGATGACCAAGCACTTGATGGGCATCTTTTGCAAGGTCTATTTTCTAAGGGAGTGCCTAGAGGATTACTTGGTACGGCAAAACCTTTTATTTACAATAATACTGAACAGTTTCTGGATTTAATCAATAAGAACAAAGGCAAGATTGCGGCTGTAGTTGTTGAGACGATACGAAATTATGAGCCAAAACCTGGATTTCTTGAAACAATAAGAAAAGTTACTGATGAGTTGAAAATAGTAATGATATGTGATGAAGTGAGTTCTGGATGGAGATTGAATGTTGGCGGAGCTCATTTAAAATATGGGATTTCCCCTGATATTGCAGTCTTTGCTAAAGGGATAAGTAATGGATTTCCTATGGCTGCTATTATTGGCAAAAGTGATGTAATGCAGGCAGCACAAGAAACATTCATTAGTAGCACATATTGGACAGATCGTATAGGTCCAACAGCTGCTATTGCTGCAATTAAGAAAATGAAAGCTAATGATGTTCCAAGATATTTAAGTATTGTTGGAAGTAAGATAAAGAAAGGGTGGAGTGATTTAGCAAACAAATATCATTTGAAAATATCGGTGTCTGGAATAGATCCTTTGGGACATTTTTCTTTCAATTATGATAATCATTTATATCTAAAAACTCTATTTACACAACTAATGCTTGAGAAAGGATTCCTAGCTACTAATGCTTTTTATGCTTCTTTCTCTCATACAGAACAATGTGTTGATAGTTATTTGATGGCAGTAGATGAATCCCTTGCTTTTATTTCTGAATCATTGAAAAATGATTCAGTTGTTTCTGATTTAAAAGGACTGGTCTGTCATGCTGGGTTTAAAAGGTTAGAGTAAATGAGAAACCATAAAATCAAAATCGGTAATCATTGTATAGGAGATGGTCAGCCATGCTTTATCATTGCAGAGATTGGATCAAATCATAATAGAAGCCTAAAAACAGCCAAGCGCTTGATCGATGAAGCTGCAAAAGCAGGGGTTGATGCGGTTAAATTTCAAATATATTCAGCTGAAAAACTGTATTCAAAAAATGTTCCAAAACATTCTCATTACAAAAACAATCTTTGGGAAATGATAAAAGAAATCGAAACGCCACGGATCTGGATACCTGAGCTGAAAAAATATTGTGACAAAAAAAGAATTATTTTTTTTGCTACACCTTTTGACCAAAAGGCAGTAGATGAATTGGAACCATATGTAGATCTATATAAAATTTCCTCTTTTGAACTAGTTGATTTGCCATTAATTAAGTATATTGCGAAGAAAAAGAAGCCAATGATTATCTCTACTGGGCTGGCTACGATGGAAGAAATAAATGAAGCTTATTTAGAGTGTTTGAATGTGAGGAATCATAATATTGTTTTTTTGCAGTGTGTTTCTGCTTATCCCGCATCTCCTGAAAGTATTAATTTATCAGCTATGCAAACAATTAAGCACGCATTTAATGTTATAGTGGGTTTATCTGATCATACTTTAGGCTTTCATGTTCCTGTGGCAGCCGTTGCAATGGGAGCTAAAATAATTGAAAAACATTTTACTCTAGATAAAGGCATGAAAGGTCCAGATCACCCTTTTGCTATAGAGCCAAAGGAATTAAAAGAAATGGTCAGCCAAATACGCGATATAGAAATGGCAATGGGCAATGGGCATAAATCTGGGCCAAGAACGCATGAGTTGGAAAACTTCTGTATTGGTAGGCGCAGTATCCATGCTAAAATGAAAATTCCAAAGGGGTCTAAGATTGATGAAAATATGTTAATAATTAAGCGGCCTGGGTTTGGTATTAAACCAAAATATTTGCAATCTGTTATTTCCAAAAAAGCTAAGCGGCAGATTGATCCTGATGCGTGGATAACTTGGAAAATGATTGAGAAATAAAAATGAATGAACAAACATTTTATAAATTTGCAATAGATGAGAAAAAAGAGATTTCTTTGAAAATAGATGAAGGAGTGTTTACCCCTACTGGAACTACTAAAGTTTTATTTAAAGCTGTGCTAGAAAAAATCAATAAACCGGAAAAAATGCTTGACCTAGGATGCGGATGTGGGGTAATGGGAATTGCCTTGCAACAAGTAGGCTTAGTTAAGGAATTACTCTATGCTTCAGATCTAAGTGAAGCAGCTGTTGTTTGTACGTTAGAAAATGCTAGCAAATACAAATGTCCTATTGTAGCTAAAACTGGATCTTTATTTAATCCTTGGTTAGGGGAAAAGTTTGATTATATTGTGGATGATGTTTCTGGTATATCTGATGAAATTGCAAAGATTTCTCCTTGGTTTGCCAATGTGCCATGTAATTCTGGTTTAGACGGATCATCTTTAGTAGTTCAAGTAATTGAAGAAGCTTCCAATTATTTAACCCCAGGTGGGCGCTTATTTTTCCCAATTATATCTTTTTCAAATGTAGATAAGATAAAAAGCATTGCACAACGAAACTTTAAACATGTTGAACGTGTTGCGCATGAAGAATGGCCATTGCCAAAAGAAATGATGAAGCATATTCCATTATTGAGAAATTTGCAAGCAAAAGGCTGTGTACAGATAACCGAAAAATTTGGATTAGTGTTGTGGTATACAGATGTCTATATTGCTTATAATTATTAATTAAAAGAGGAGGATAGAAAACAATGGGAAATAAAGAAAATGAAATGTTAAAAATTATTCAAGAAGCATTAAATGTGGGCGATGGTAAGATAACTTTTGATAGCTCAGTTAAAAATGTTGAAGAATGGGATTCTTTGGGACATCTTAGCATTTTAGTAGCTTTAGATAAAAGGTTTGGTGGTAAGGTCGCAAATATAAGGGAAATGTCTAGTGCTGATTCAGTTAATAAGATTATTCAATTACTAAAAGATAATTCTTTAGTTTAATTGTTTGTTGGTAAAAAATAATGAAGGTAGAAATAAAGGCAATAGAATATTATCTTCCACCTCAAACAGAGGATGGGCAGGTACTTAAAAACGATAATCCTGATTGGCGTATTGAAGAAATTGAAAAGAAAACAGGAGTTTTTGTTCGTCATATTTCAGAGCCTGGTCAAACTGCTACCGATATGGCTGAGCTTGCAGGTAAAAAAATAATTACAAATGATGGAATAAGAAAAGATATTGATTTTCTTATTTTAGTCACACAATCTCCAGATTATGCTTTGCCAACTTCAGCCTGTATTTTGCAGGATCGTCTAGGGATTAAAAAGGAATGTGCTGCTTTTGATGTCAATCTTGGATGTTCGGGTTTTATTTATGGTTTGGCACTTGGGGGATCTTTGATTGAATCAAAAATTGCTAAGAAAGGCTTATTAATTTGTAGCGAGACTTATACTAAATATATTGATAAATCGGATCGTACATGTCGTCCATTGTTTAGTGATGGGGCTTCTGCTGTACTTTTGGCTGTTGGCGAAAGGAATACCTTGGGGCCATTTGAAATGGGTACAGATGGATCTGGTTACAGTGATCTGATTGTTCGATCAAGTGGGATGCGAAAAGCTAAAGACGGAGAAAAAGAAGGCAAATTATTTATGAATGGTTCTAATGTTTTTATGTTTACCATGGATGTGGTTCCAAGGTGTATTAATGAATTACTGAAAAAGGCAGAAAAGAGTATTGAAGAAATTGATTTATTTGTTTTTCATCAGGCAAGTAAGTTAGTGATAGATAATATAATACGCCGTTTAAATCTTTCGTCAGAAAAGGTATTTATTAATTACAAGGATGTAGGGAACACCGTTTCTGCATCAATCCCAATAGCTTTAAAGGATGCGTCAGAACAAGGATATTTAAAGAAAAAAAAATTGGTTATGCTTGTTGGTTTTGGAGTGGGTCTTTCCTGGGGAGCCTGCTTGATTGAGTGGGGAATGAATATATGATTATTTTAACTGGTGCTTCAGGAGGAATTGGTCGAGAAATATTGCCTTTTCTTTTAGATATTGATCAAGTAATAGGCATTTACAATAAAACAAAGCCTCAGATTTCGTCGGATGAGCATTTAACTTATGAGCAATTAAATTTAGAAAGCCCGTCAGATATTAAAATTTTTATTGATAAATGGAAGAATAAAATTTCTAAAGTAACACTAATTCATTTTGCTGCCTTAAAGATTGATTCTTTGGCTGCAAATTGTTCTGAATCTGATTGGGATCGAATAATGGGAGTTAATTTAAAGGGAAATTTTCTTCTTACACAAGCATTACTTTCTAAGATGATTCAGGAAAGATGGGGAAGAATAATTCATATTTCTTCCCGTGGTGCTGTGGATGGGGATACAGGGACAATTGCATACTCTGCAAGTAAGATGGGATTGATAGGAATGTCGAATGTTTTAGCTAAAGAATATGCTAGATTTAATATTACATCAAATATATTGATTTTAGGGCATTTTGAAGTTGGATTATACAATCAACTGAATGAAGGGATGCAAAAAAAATTATTGCAACAAGTCCCGTCAAAAACCTTAGGAAAATCAATAGATATTTTTAATGCAATAGAATTTTTAATTAAATCACAATATGTAAATGGCGCATCAATTAATATTGATGGGGGGATATAATTTATTAGGAGGAATAAAAAGTGAAAACAAACTTTCGACAAGTTGAAAAGGAAGATTTGGCTTTACTGCGGGATTGGCGTAACGAAGAACAGTTAAGAAGGCTTTTTAGGGAATATAGGCTTTTGAATATGTTAAATCAAATGCGTTGGTTTGAGCATATTTCCATTTCAAAATTAGATGACATGTTTATAGTTTTGATGGACGATGCGCCTGTTGGAATATGTGGGTTAACTCATATTAACTGGAAGGATCGTTCTGCAGAAATTTCTTATTATTTAGGGAAGAAAACAAATTCAGTCACAGATGTTGCTTTAGGGATAGGAGTGTATGATTTTTTAAAGAAAAAGTGTTTTGATGAGTACAATTTAAACCGTTTGTGGGGGGAAGCATGGGCATTTAATCAAGGAGGAATAAAACTGGCCTTAAAATGTGGATTTAAACAAGAAGGAGTTTTGAGACAAACTGTATTTTGGGATGGGAAATATTGGGATAGTGTAATTGTTAGCATCTTAGCTGAGGAATATTACAAAAACGAATGAAAATAGTTCCATTAACAAAAGATAAATACCAAGATTGGAATGAATTTTGTTTAAAATCTGATGATGCCTGGTTTTGGCATACAACGGATTATTTAGAATTTTCCATTGCATGCCACCATGAAAACAATGTTCGATCATTATCTTTCATGGTTTATGATGATGTTGGAATTATGGCAATTTGTCCTTTACTTCTGGAAGAAGTTAATTGCAATGATCATGAAATAAATATTTTTTCAAATTCTATTATGGGGGGATATGAGGTTCACCCCGCATTAAAAACCGATATTTCTGACGAAAGAAAAGAAAAGGTACGGAAGCTAATCTTTTCTTTTGTTGATGATTTTGCTTGTAAGAATAATGTAAAAAGCGCAGCTTTTAGCTTTGTGCCATTAGCAAATTATCCACAGAGTCTAAAGCAGTTAAGTTTTAATTATTTAATGAAATATGGTTATTTTAATCATTCACTTAATACTCAAATTCTAGATTTAACCTCATCTTATGAAACCTTAAATCGTGATGTGCGAAAAGGTCACAAATATGACATAAAAAGGGGTGAAAAAGCTTATGTGGTTGATATCTTTGATAAAAATAATATTACAAAAGATATATTTAATTTTTATCGACTTCTTCATCACAAAGCATCGGGAAGAATAACTAGACCTCTTGTAACATTTGATATGATGTATAAATGGATTCTTGATGGAAATGGAGTATTATGCGGATTAAAGTACAATAATATATATATCGGTTTCTCATTAATAATTACTTATAAAAATGCAGCATATTATGGTTCTGCTTCTGATGATCCTGATGCAAAAGTTGATGTACCAATTTCGCATATTATTCAATGGGAGACAGTAAAATGGTTAAAAAACAATGGTTTTGTTTGTTATGAAATAGGTTTGCAACAATATAGTTCACAGCTATATGACAACCCAAATCAAAAGGATATTGATATTTCATTGTTTAAAAGGGGATTTGGAGGGAAAACAATTACAGTACACCGAGGTATTAAATATTATGATAAGCAATTTATGCATGAAAAGATATTAAGCAATCTTAACTCACTAGTATTACAACAAAGAGGGGAATAAAATGAGCAGAAAATCTTTTGAAAGTTATGGAAGAATCGCAGAAAACTTTAGTAATTATACAGAAATATCAGGAAGACTTAAAGTTCAGGAAGAATCAGAAAAAAATATTGTTGCAGATGTGATTAAAAAACTTAATCTTAAATCTAATGATTCTTTACTTGAAATAGGATGTGGAGCAGGCAATTTATTAATTCCTCTTTCGTTTGCAGTTGATACTATTGATGGAATTGATCATATTTCATGTATTGAACTATTAAAAAGAAGATTCCCCAAAGGTGAAAATATTAATTTTATACCTGGCAATTTTTTGGATGTTGCCATTGATGATGTATATAGTAAAATCTTATGTTACAGCGTACTTCATTATCTTAAAAATCGCGATGAAGTGTTTGAATTTATCAATAAATCTTTGCGACTTCTTTCTCCTGGAGGGAAGGCATTATTCGGAGATATTCCTAATTCATCCTTGAAAAATCGTTTTATTAATTCTAATCGTGGAAGAAAATTCTTAAAAGAATGGCAAGCCTTGGTCAATAGTGAAACTTCTGGGAATCAAGGTTGTTTTGATAAAGATGATGAATTAGTTGAATTTGATGATGATTTTGTTGCAGAAATAGTAAGAAAATATCAAAAAGAAGGATATTCTACTTACGTTCTTTCCCAACCAGAAAACTTACCTTTTGGCAATACTCGTGAAGATATTCTTATAATAAAAACTGATTGAGCAATTTAAAATGGGAAATAGTGATAAGAAAAAAATAGGATTATGGAGAAATCAGCCTTTAAATCAACTACTGATTGAAGGTGATAAGCCATTTAAGTTAAGGTACGTTTTCCCAAGTGGACGGCAAGCCATAAGTTACTCATTGCATCATATTGGACTAGGCAGGTCGAACCGCGTTGCTTTCCCAGAATGGAGTTCACAATGCGTAATTAATGCTATTGCAAGGGTTTGTACTCCAATTCCAATGTATGAAGTGTTAAGCCACAAAATTCATGTTGATGCAGTATTGCTGTATGAACAGTGGGGATGGCCATTTATAGATGAGGCGATAAAACAGATAATGGATTGGTCAAAAAAAACTATCATTATTCAAGATATGGTTGATTCAGCCCATTTTAATGCAAAAAATGAATTGAAGTATAATTCTATCCAAATAGTAAGTTTTTCCAAAATTTTAGGGCTTTCAGGCGGAGGGCTTGCTTTACATAATAGCAAGCTGCTCAGCTTTACGCCAGACATTGAATCTGAAAAAAATCTACGAATAATGGAAACAATAGAAAAAAAACAAAAATCTAAGATTTTTAATTATTTTTTTAAAGAAAATATAAAGGCTATTATATCCGATTTGGAAAGATGGGTTATCAATAACAATATTTTAAAAGCTATTGAAATTGAAAAATTACTAAGGCAGAAAAACGCGGAAAAATTACTGAACAATAAATTATCAGGCTCTTGGCCTTTATGGATGAAGAAAGCAATTGAAAATGGTGCTGGTCCTGGCATTGCACCTATATTAAAAGGGTTTTCTATAGATATCATGTTAGAATTTAAAAAATTGCTGATGTTAAAACATCATATTGAAACAGAAATTTATCATTTTAATTGGTCAGGCAATCCTTTTAAACCTAAATATGAAAAATGTTTAGCTGTGCCTATTCATGGGATGATGGATAAAATAGATTTATTATTAAAATTTCTCGAAAACAATGAAAAACTTTTACTTAATTGATTATTTAAAAGAAAACTACCCGATAGATAAAGAGTTGCTTGATGCGCTAAAGTGGCAGCTTGACGGTAGAATTTATCACTATGGATATCAATTCAAAGGCCCTTCAGAAGAATGCAAAAATGAACCAAAGATTGAAACAATTAAAGAAAATCTAAAGGATATTTTAAGATATTGCAAAGGTCTTTTTAAGGCATACCCTGTAAATGATAAACCTAAACTACTTTCATTTGCTTATTTTACATATAATGATGAACTTGAAAATATAGGATTTAACGTCTTTTTGCCGCCATGGATTAGACAATTTGTCAGAGGATATCCTCCAAAACATATAAAGAAAATAATAAATTATCTAAAAAGTTTTTTGATGGCAAAAAACTTCAATGAAATTATTGGCCCAGAATTCTTAAATAAAATCATTGAGGCTGAAGAGATTTTAAAACGCTTTTATATTAAGAATGATTTCAAGGCTTTATGTGTGCACGCGGATATGCCGTTCTTTGAAAATTGGAATATAAAAATATTTCGAAAAATGAATAGGCCAAGCTTTATTCTGTTGCATGGATTGACTCAGCATTATGAAAATATTAATGATAATAGATCTAATTATCTTGTGGTTTGGGGAGAAAAAATAAAAGAAAATTATATTAATGCTGGAGTAGATAGTAAGAAAGTATTTGTTTCTGGCCATCCGTATTATAAAGAATTTAACCTGAAAGATTTGAAATTTGATCTTGGAAACATTTTGGTTTTAGGATATCCATCAATTTCTTGGCATTGTGATTCAATGGGGGTTAATTTGTTTGATAGAGGGATTTCAATCCTTTATCTTTACTCAATACAAAAAACACTTGAAAAACTTGGTGTAAAATATGTTACACTTAAACTTCATCCATCTGAAAATACAGAATGGTACAAAGGATATATAGATAATGATTTTTATAAAATAGAAATAAAGCCTTTAAAGAATTTGTTTAATCAATCAAGCCTTGTTATTGGAAATTCTTCAACATCGATATTGGAATCGATCTATTGCGGGATAAATTATATAGTTTATGAGCCGTCAGTTAATGATTATGCCTGGGGATCTAAGTATCGTTTAGTTAATCCATTTGATGGTTCTGATTCGCGTGTGCCTGTAGCAAAGAATGAGGCAGAGTTGCTATATATCTTGAAAAACAAAATAAAAATTGATTCTTCTGTTTTCAATGATTACATTAAAACACCTTTTGATATAAGTTTTATGAAAAAGTTAATTTTAAAGGATTGACATGATAAATATATGAATAAAAATAAACCTTTGCTGTCGATCTGCATCCCTACCTACAATAGGGCAAAATATTTAGATCGCTTGCTTTCTGAAATTGTGTTTCCTTGTCAAAGTCAAGAAATTAACATATTGATTTTTGATAATGGTTCAACAGATGGGACATTGGCCATACTTAAAAAATATCAACACAATAATAATTTAAAATATTTTTGTAATGACAGGAATGAAGGCTTTGATTTAAATATCCTTAAAATTTTTAAGTATGATGCGAGCCAATATATATGGCTAATGGGCGATGATGATCTTTTGGATGTTAGATATTTAAAAGAAATTATTGCAATAATTTTAAAACATCCTGATTTTGGCATGATGTATCTTGATTCTGAGCTTCAAGAGGGAACACCAAATGAATTTCCGCGAATGAATCGTTCCATTTCTTATGAGCTGGTCGATCAGCAAACCTATTGTGATCAGGTACTGCATAAAGCGACTTTGATGTCGTCAAATATTATTAATGCTAAATATTATATGCCCAAAATGATAAATCCCGCCTGTTTAGGGAGAAAATGGTTGCATGTCCATATCTTTCTTAAAATAGCGGATAAGCTTGCTAATATAGGTATCAAAAATATTATTGTCAGGGAAAAAATTTTAAAGCAAAGGACAGGAACTGCGGATGAGAAAGAATTCGTTTCATTGTTTATTGATGATTTTCTTGCAACTGTATCTTTGAGTAAAGTTACTAATGTTAAATTGAATACTTTTAAGAAACAGTTTTATTTTCTTGCTATTCGTGAAGCAATCCTAGAGATGGGATGGAAAATTGCATTTGTGCAATCTTTACTGTCTTTTAAGAGATTAAAAAATGAGTTTGGTATGCCGGGTTATGATCAGATAATATTTATATTAACTACCTGTATTTATCGCACGGTTGGAGTAAAAAGATTTAAAAAACTGAAAAAGTTGTTTATTCTTAGTAAAATACTGCCATTTTTAAGAAAAATATTAATATATGGGAAAAAGCATGCAAAATAAAGTCTTAATTACAGGAGGCACAGGGCTTTTAGGTAAAGCATTAATTGAAAAAAATGATGATGGCGATGAGATAATGGCTACTTATACTGGAAATTATGTTGCTGAAAGTCACGGACAGGTAAAATATCTGATGTTGGACATTCGAGATAAAAGCGGATATGAAAGTCTTTTCAATGATTTTCGTCCAAATGTGGTTATCCACACAGCAAGCATAGGCAGCCCAGATTTTGCTCACAATAATAGAGGAATCACATTGGAAGTAAATGTAAATGGCGTAAAGAATATTCTCTCTTTATGCGAAAGATATAATTCGACTTTGATACATATATCTTCGAATGGCATTTATGATGGCGAAAATGCGCCTTACAGTGAAGATGACCATGCTGAACCAAAGAATTATTATGGGCAGACAAAATTACAAGGCGAAGAAGTTGTTAAAAAAACAGAGATCCCTTTTGCTATCGTCCGTCCAATTCTGATGTATGGTTGGAATCATTCTTTTGAAAGGCAAAATATTGTGACAATTGCACTGTCAAAATTAATTAAAAATGAAAAAGTATTTGTTTATGACGATGTTTATTCGAATCCTCTTTTTTCTGGTAGTTGTGCCAACGCAATATGGAAGATGATTAATAGCAATCAATATGGCATTTTTAATCTTGCTGGTAGAGAAAGAGTCAGTATTTATGAGCTTGTTGTAGCAGTTGCTGAAATATTCAATCTTAATAAAGAGCTTGTTATTCCTGTTAAGCAAGGATATTTCAATGAATTGGTGCCAAGGCCAAAGGACACATCTTATAATACCGCAAAAATGGAAAAAATATTAAAAATAAAGCCATTGACATTGTTTGAAGGCCTTGAAAAAATGAGGTCAACTCAGAAATGAAGCCTTTAATAAGCGTTGTTATTCCTGCTTATAATAAAGCGGATTTAATTAGAGAGACAATTGAATCAGTTATTGCCCAAACTTATTCCAATTTTGAGATAATATTTGTTGATGATGGTTCCACTGATAATACTTCTGAGATTGTAAAATCAATAAAAGATAATCGTTTGAAATATTATTATCAAACTAACTCTGGATTGCCGGCTAAGCCAAGAAATAAAGGCGTTGAATTATCAAATGGAGAATATATTGCTTTTTTAGATCATGATGATTTGTGGATTAAAAACAAACTAGAAAAACAAATTGCAGTTATTAAAAAAGATTCCAAAATTGCATTAGTTTCAACTAATGCAATTTTTATATTGAATGATAAAAAAACAAACACACCTCTTATAAAGAAACTGAAAAGTGGATATTTTAATGATAGAGATTTTTTACCAGAAATTAAAGTTATTCAGTCGACTGTATTAATGAAAAGATCTGTTTTTGTAAGTATGGGAGGGTTTAAAGAAGATATAGATTTAAAAGCACGTGAAGATTATGATTTATGGTTAAGAATGTATCCAAAATATTCATGTTATTACATAGAAGAATGTTTAGCCTATTACCGTAAATATGATTCTTCTACTTCAGGGAATGAATTGGCTTATGTTGAAAAATCATTGGATCATTATAATAAATATTTCTTGTCTTATGGGTTTTCTGATAAGGTTAATAGGCAAAAGTTGTCAAGCATATTGCATCATTTATCTTGTCTTCAATTTGTAGCTGGAAATGAAATATATTTGGAAAACGCAAAAAAAGCTTTTCAATTGAAAAATAATATTTCCAATTTATTACTTCTCCTGTTTTTTTTGTTGCCTAGAAAAGTTTCATTTGGGTTTTATCAATTAAGAAGGAATTTGTTTGCTAAAAAGGAGATTTAGATGTCTATCAGGCAAGAATTAGTAATAATAGTTCCATGCTACAATGAGCAAGAGGTTTTATCGCATTTTTATAGTGAAATAAATAGAGTTACAAAGCAATTGATTGATCTTCATTGTATTTTTTTGTTTATTGATGATGGGTCGCAAGATAATACGTTGCAATTGCTAAAAAGCATGAAAAAATATGATGATCGGGTAAATTATATTTCTTTTTCAAGAAACTTTGGCAAAGAAGCTGCTATTTTTGCAGGCTTGCAAAATGCAAAGGGCGATTTTATTGCGGTTATTGATGTTGATTTGCAGGATCCTCCTGAATTATTAAAAATAATGTATAAAAATATTATGGAAGACGGATATGATGTTGTTATTGCAAGAAGAGCGACCAGAAAAAAAGAGCCAATTTTGAGGTCTTTTTTTACAAAAATGTTTTATCGCCTTATGAATAAGCTTTCTGATGTCCCGATTATTGATGGGGTGAGAGATTTCAGGCTAATGACTAGGCAGGTAGTAAATGCAGTTTTACAAATGTCAGAGTATAATAGATTTTCAAAAGGTATTTTTTCCTGGGTTGGTTTTAAAACTAAATATATATCGTATGAAAATGTGGAACGGGCGGCAGGGCAAACAAAGTGGTCTCTGTGGCAATTATTTGTATATTCAATTTCTGGAATTACTTCTTTTTCATCTAAGCCTTTATTAATTTCTTCATGGTTGGGGCTTGTAGCATCATTTTTTTCATTTATATTCATAATTACTATTATTGTACGCACAATTGCTTTTGGAGATCCTGTCTCTGGCTGGCCATCGACAATAGCAATTATATTGTTTATGGGTGGCATTCAACTTTTAAGCATAGGTCTTCTTGGTGAGTATATGTCAAAAACTTATGCGGAAGTAAAAAAACGACCTATATATTTGGCAAAAGAGAAGTCATTTGATAATAATATTGAAAAAGGGAAATCATAGTGGATCTAATAGAAAAAACAGATAATCCAATGAGACATCCTTGGGAGTTATCCAGATGTCAAAATATATTGAAATTATTAAAGAATAATGATAAAGATGCCATTTATGCAGATATTGGCTCTGGGGATGAATTTTTCACTTCAAAATTGCCTACAATTACTAACGGAATAGTATTTGCAATTGATAATAAATATGAAAATAAAAAATCAGAAAAAGATGGAATTATTTGCTTAAATGATATTTCTTTGCTTGAAAATAATAGCGTTGATTGTTTAATAATGATGGATGTTCTTGAGCATATTGAAGATGAAAAGAGTTTTTTAGAAATAGCACTTGGAAAATTAAAGTCAAATGGAAAATTGGTGATAACAGTTCCCGCAATGCAATTCTTATTTTCATCTCATGATGTATTTTTAAAACATTATAGGCGTTATAGCAAAAAACAATTACTTATGTTGTTGGAAAATAATGGGATTCTTGTTGAAAATAGCTACTATTTTTATAGTATATTGTTTATATTGAAAGGTATTTATTGCTTGCTTGAAAGAATTTTCATGAAAAACAAAAAAAGTACTGGAATAGGCTTATGGCGTTATAATGAAAGCTCTTTTATTACTCGTTCAATCAATATTATTCTTAATATTGATTTTTCAGTTAATAAAATTTTAAGTAGATTTTCAGTTTTCTTGCCAGGTTTATCTATCTTGGCAATATGTAGGAAGAAAATATGACGTATAGTTTGTGTGCTTATAATGTTTTAAATATTGAGAATGATAGCAAATGAAATTTTTCAATTCAAAGGCAAAAGTAATTTTATCGTTTTTATGCCTATTGTTTTTATCTGTAATGATGATGGGGATTTTATTGCTAGCTAGCCAAGCAATGTTAAACGGCGCATTGCAGCGCATTTCGGAAATAAAAAATATTCCGTTGGAAACGATAGTCAATGGCATTTCAAAAGAGCAACCTTGGAGTGTTAAAATAAAGGGATACGCTCAAAAATTTATCGCAATTGGAATATTCGGTTTAATATTCTGTATTCTTACTGCATGGTTTGATAAGAGTAAAATAAATAAATTATTATTGAATAGAATCTTTACTCCCCAGCCTCTAGCTATAAAATACATATTAAGCTTAACAGTATTAATATTTATATTTGCATTTGTTCTTTTTATTAGTTATTACAGGCAACCTCTTGGAGATGATGTGCTTTATCAATTTACAAATGGCCATAAACTTTACCTTGATGATAATAATGGTGAAATTGGGAAACAAGTAACAAATGTCCCATTATTAATTGAAAGCATGAAGGGTATTTATAACTTTAATGGCGGGCGAATTATGGGGTTTGCATTAATACCTTTATTAAGTATTTTTGGCCAAGTATTTATTGCGAGCATTGCTGGATTATGCTTCATGTTTCTAATAGTATTAACAATGGCTATTATATCTGGCAGTTTTCGTGAGGCGTTAAACCACCCAATGATTCTATTGCTGTTATTTCTAATAATATTTTATTTTAATCCTAGCATTTCTTTTTTACTAATGTGGACAATGACTTCGATTTATGTAATATCCTTAATATTGTTAATTGCTTATTATTTTATGTTTCAAAAAGTATTTCAATTTGGTAAAAATAAAATTAAAATTAATATTCTTATCGTAATAGTCTTTAATATTTTGGGATTTTTTGCTGGATTTACCCATGAAGTGTATAGTTTTGTATTTTTAACTTTAGTTGTATTTTTAACTTTAAAAGAAATAATACAAAGTAAGCTCCCATTAAATCGCATTTTTTGCCATACGGGATTGTTATTTGGAACTATTGCTTGTATCACTGCTCCTGGGAATTTCATTAGATTAATTAATTCTCATGATAGTGTTCCAATGGCAAATTCTTTTTCAAACAAATTATATGGGAATATAGCAACTAATTTTAGGATGTTGGCAGGGGTAGAATATATTTCCTTTTTGTTAATATTGGTTGTTTTATTTTTCATCTATTTTTCATATCGTTATATTGATGGCAATAGTTTTCGGTTCGATTTTTTTATGAAAAATAATGCTATAGATATATTTTTCTTGTTATTTCTTATCTTTATCTGGAGCGTATTTCCTTATATGGGAGTATGGGGAACCTTGCTTTTTGTTTTATGGTTTACCATAGTCATTTTTAAAAATGTTCTTATTTATTGGATAGATAAAGATAAAAATTTATTACTAAGGATAGAAAATAGCTATATAGGAGCATTTTTAATAGTATTTATAATATTAATGCTAACTATTGTAAACTTTAACTGGATGCGCTCAATGGCAAAAACTACAATTGAGCGTCATCACTTAATAAGTAAGGCTATAAAAGAAAAGCGATCAAAGGTTCAAGTCCCTTCATATGAAGAAATTTGCTCAAATAGGTTCACAATAAACAATTATAATAATTTTGCAAATAAAGAAAATGAAACTATTTATTATAGGAAATATTTTGGAGTGGAAATGTATGCAAAACAAAAGAATGAGGAGCCTAAGTTATGAAATATTCGTTTGTAGTCCCATGTACTGATAGAATTAGTGATTTACAAAGCTGTATTGTTTCAATCGAAAAAGCTCATAAATATGTGAAATCTATCGAGATTGAAATAGTGGTAGTATTTAATGGCGGCGTGGATGGAAGTCAGCATATTAAGACAGAATTTTCTGAATTGGTATTCTTTCATACTATCAAAGAAATGGGAGCTTCCAAGGCGAGAAATTATGGATGCCAAAAAAGTACGGGAGATTATTTGATTTTTGTAGATGATGATGCAGTCATAAAATATGACTTTTTGGCAATACTTTTGACTCATCTTTCTGATAGTTTGGCGCAAGTTTTTTGTGGGAAAATTTTAAATATTTTGGATCAAACTCCGTATACTGATGTTTTTCGTGATAATAATAAAAAATATTTGAAACGAATGGATTATTATTACTTCATGGCTAGCGCCGTTGTGATAAAAAAAGAAATTTTCGAGAAAATTGGTTTATTTGATGAAAAGTTTGGACCTGGAGCTCAATATTTTACCGCAGAAGAAAGCGATCTATTTTTTAGACTGATACAATCTGGCGAGAAGATATTGTATTTGCCGGATTTAGTTGTTTTTCATCCTGTTTTAATAGAAACTGCCCCTAATAAGGTTTTTAGATATGCTTATGCTTCAGGTGCAATGTTTGCAAAGCAAATATTTTCAGATAAAGCTTATTCAATTGTCTATTTATTCTTTTTTTCTAGAACAGTATTGAAAAGCTTTATTCGATCTTTACAAAATATTATTTCCCCAAAATCATTAATGAATAAGAATAAAAGATTCCAGTATGCTGCTGTTTTTAGGGGTATAATTAAAGGGTTTATTGAATATATACACAATGAAAAGATTAAACCAATGTTTAAGGAGAAAAGATGAAAAATATTTTAGTGACAGGAGGGGCTGGCTATATTGGTTCTAATCTTGTTGATTTTTTGCTTAATTCTGGCGATTTTGTAACTGTTATTGATAATCTTTCCACTGGTAAAATGGAAAATATAAATCATAACTTAGATAATAGTAATTTTAAATTTATAAAAGGCGACATATTAAATGAAGAATTGGTTGAGAAATTAGTAAAGGAAAGCGAACGAGTTTATCATCTTGCGGCTGCTGTCGGAGTAAAAAATATTCTTCAAAATCCCCTTGAGGGGATTTTGACAAATGTAAAAGGTACGGAGAACCTTTTAAAACATGCTTTTAAATATAACAAAAGAATTGTAATTGCTTCTACATCTGAAATATATGGAAAATCTGCCAAGACACCATTTTCTGAAGATGATGACAGAATCTTGGGTTCCACCAAAATCCATAGGTGGAGCTATTCCACAGCCAAAGCAATTGATGAACATTTAGCTTTTGCCTATTTCGATAAAGGGCTCCAAGTTTCTATCGTTCGCTATTTTAATTCATATGGTTCAAGGATAGACTCAAAAGGTTATGGTAGCGTTATTGCACAATTTATAAGACAGGGGTTAAAAGGAGCACCTATAACGGTACATGGGAGTGGAGATCAAACACGTTGTTTTACTTATATTGCAGATACAATTTCAGGAACTATTGCTGCAATGGAAAAAAATGAAGCTATTGGAGAAGTGTTTAATATTGGAAATGATGTGGAATTATCTATATTAGAATTAGCAAAATTGATCAAAAAAAAGTTAAAATCTAATTCAGAGATTGCTTGTATTGATCCTCAAGCGTATTATGGCAAGAATTTTGAAGATACTAAGCATAGAAAGCCAAGTATAGATAAAGCAAGAAATATGTTGGGGTTTTATCCCAAGGTATCACTTGAAGAAGGGTTAAATAATACCATAATATGGTGTAAAAATAATTATAGAAAGGCAGAAAAAAATGAAATTATTAGATAAAATCAAGAATAAAAGGCTAAAAGTTGGAATAATTGGCTTGGGTTATGTTGGATTGCCTCTCGCAATTGAGTTTGCAAAATCAGGAATTGAAACCATAGGAATAGATATCAATGGTCAAAAAGTATCAATGTTAAATGCTGGTAAAAGTTACATCCAAGATATTGACAGCCAATTGATTAAGCATTTAGTGGAAAAAAGTAAATTTACTGCTACAAATGATTTTAAGGCTATTGCGAGCATAGATGTGGTTTTTGTTTGTGTGCCCACTCCGTTTAATAAAGCAAAAGCTCCTGACATTTCTTTTATGATAAATGCGGCTAAATCCATTTCAAGCTATTTGAGCAAGGAAAAACTTATAGTATTGCAAAGCACAACATACCCAGGGACAACAGATGAGGATATTATTCCTATTCTTGAACAAAGCGGATTGAAAGCTGGAAAGGATTTTTATATTGCATTTTCCCCAGAAAGAATTGATCCTGGCAATAAGAAGTTTAATGTTAAAAATACTCCTAAAATTGTGGGAGGGTTAACTTTAAAGTGCGCGGATTTAACAAAAAGAGTATTTTCTTTGATAATAGATGAGAAAAATATTCATGTTGTTTCGTGCCCAAGATCTGCGGAAATGTGCAAACTGCTTGAAAATATTTTTCGGAGTGTAAACATTGCGTTGGTTAATGAGTTGCTGATCTTATCTAATAGGATGGGAATAGATTTTTGGGAAGTAATTGACGCTGCGGCAACAAAACCTTTTGGCTTCCTCCCATTTTATCCAGGACCTGGAGTTGGTGGACATTGTATTCCTGTTGATCCATACTATTTATCTTGGAAGGCAAGAGAATATAACTTCTTTGCAAATTTCATAGAACTAGCGGCCGAAGTGAATCAAAATATGCCGTATTATGCTGTTGAAAAAATTGGAGAGGCATTAAATTTACAAAACAAATCACTTAAGAACGCAACTGTCTTTATTCTTGGATTAACTTTCAAAAAAAATATAGATGATATTAGGAATTCTCCTTCTTTTGAAATAATTAAACTTCTTTTAAATAAAGGGGCAAAGGTGTGGGGCTTTGACCCATATGTTAATCACTATGAGGCAGCAGCAAAGGAGTATGATTTAAAAGGGGATATTCATTTTATTCCATTAACTAAAGCAAATCTAAAAAAAGCTGATGCCGTTGCGATATTAGTCAATCATGACAAATTTAATTTGAAAATGATAGCGGATAATTCAAAGGTGCTTATTGATATGATAAATGCTGCGAAATATTTGAATAAATATAAGAATATAATTAAGCTTTGATAATGAACATTTAAATAAGAACAATCAATCAATCAATTAATTAATTAATTAATCAGTTCATTGGATGAAATCTTAAATGGCGATTCAAGTTTGGTAAATAATAATGGGCTTGTTATAAGATTGAGGGAATCAATAGAAAAGTATTTAGTAAAATATAAAGATAAGGTATAAAATTTTTCGACCTCGTGCCACAATAGTGTAATGAAAAAAAATATAATATTAAAATTAATGTTTTATGCGGTTGTTTGCATCCCTGCGATGTTTTATGGCTTATTTAGAAAATTGTTTAGGACAATATTCAATACGAAAAATAGTAAACACTACAATAAAATAGCCATTTTCCAATTTGGCCATTTTGGCGATTTAATTCATATGATACCGCTTTTGAAAAACTTAAAATTGAACAATCCAAATTCAGAAATTACGTTGATAACTTTAAATGAAAACAGCGAGATACTAAAGATCATTCCATTCATTGATAATGTTATTTTCCACGACCATTTCATATATGCTCGTTATGCAAACAATCAATTTCTAAAATTCTTAAAGGAATGCCTAAAAGTAATTAAAATAATTAGGCATGAAAAATTTGATCTTGCTATTGACCTAAAAGGGCACATCGATTCTTTGTATTTGCTTTATGCATCAGGAGCAAGAATGATTATAGGATTTAATTATGCAGGGAATGGAATCTTTCTTGATAAGAGAATAGTTCAACGCTGGGATATCCGTTTTGACGTTTATGAAAAAGATAGGCTTCTTCGGCTTCTAGATATATTAGGATATAGCATAATTGATCCCGGATTTAACAGCATAGATAATAAGCAAAAACATGATGAAGATAAAAATATTCATATGATAGGCATCTTCCCTGGCGCCCCACAAAGACAGAGAAGATGGCCCGCACAAAAATATGCGGAATTAGCAGATGCAATTATTGAAAATAACTTAGGAGATCCAATTATTTTGGGTGGAGAAAAAGATGCTGTTGTTGTTAATAATGTGGTTAGTTTTATGAAAAAGACAGCGAAAGTATGGATAGGAAATGATATTATTGAATTGGTTGGCAAAATATCACAGTGCAATTGCTTTATTTCTAATGATACCGGCCCTATGCACTTAGCCGTAGCTTTAGGCGTGCGAACGGTTGCACTTTTCAGTTCGGGCAATTATAAAAAATGGGGTTCGCCTAAACCAAATATGATCATAAGAGTGAAAGTTGCTTGTTCTCCTTGCAAATTGCAAGGGAACATCTGTGGATGTCCGCATATAAATTGTATGGAGACTATTTCGATTGAAGAAGTTATGAACGTGATTTCTTGTTTGCCTTTTTCTGATATTGTAAAAAAATCTAAGAAGTAATGAATAATTTAAAAATATCCGCACAGAACTCAATAAACTATCTTTTAATATTTACGGCTTTTATGAGCGGATGGATTTATTCTGCCAATACAATGTTTGAACTCAGATTTTCTTATATAGCTATTTTAATTGTATTGCTTTATTGGTTAATGAAATCAAAAATGATTTCCATTAACAATGTTTTTATTTTCATTTTTTTCATCATCATTCTAACCTCCTTCTATAATGTTTTTCAAGGGAATGATACTGCTGTGCTTGTTAGCAAACAAATGATGGGGATACTGCTTAATGCGGTAGTTTTTTATCTTTTATTAAAATTTAATAAATTTGAGGTTGGAAAGTTGTTTAACATATATTTGAATATTGCTTTAGTCGTGGGAGCGATTGGCATATTTCAAGAAGTAAGTTTTTTAATTCATTTTGAAAGAGGATATGATTTTTTTAACGGCATTATACCGGGTTGGCGATTAGCGACAGGGAATTCATTCTTATTGCGTACTAACTCTATCATGCGTGAGCCATCAGGTTATGCAGTTCTCATGATGCCAGCATTTTTTGTTTCTTTAACAAGTATATTTGGGAATAGTGTGCGATTTATAAGTAATTGGAAAAGCTTAGCTATTATTTTGTCCGTGATTTTAACTTTTTCTACAGTTGGCTTTTTTGGGGTGGGGATTTCCTTCTTATTATTGTTAATTAATAATAGAAATGTTAAATATTTATTTATAAGCATTGTAATTATCTTAGTTTCTAGCTTTTTAATTTATAATAGTATTTCTGAAGTAAAAAGGCGTATAGATGATTCTATTGGTTTTATTTCTGGGCAAAGGTCTTTAAGCGTTGGCGCAATCAATGTAAGCTCGTTTGCCTTCTTTAGCAATGCTATGGTTGCATTTAAAAGTTTTAGTGTGAATCCAATATTTGGTTCCGGACTTGGATCGCATGAGTTGTCTTACCATAAATATATTGGGAATATTATAGGCGGAGATAGTATTATTAGTGAGGTTAGCGTAGAGGATGCTAATTCATTGTTTTTGCGGTTATTATCTGAAACTGGCTTACTTGGGATTTCTCTGGTTTTTATATTTCTTATTAGGTTTTATATATCAAAGAACAAGGATAACGATAACTATTCATGGGCAATCAACAATGGTATATTGGTTCTATTCTTGCTTCATTTAATGCGAGTTGGGCATTATTTTGAGGAGGGTCTTTTCTTCTTTTTTTGGATGTATTACTTTTCAAAAAAGAACTTGTTTGTCAGAAGCAAGCAAATTATGTTAGATCAAGAATTAGAATTATGATGATTAAAAAATATGAAATATTTAATTCGAAGTATGTTTTATGCGCATTAATTGGGATTCTTATATTTATTTCTTTGTACGATTTGTTTTCCCCTCCAATTACTCGAACTATGTGGCGCCAAACACAAACTGCCATGCTCACGGATAATTATGTAAACAACCATTTTGCAATTAATGGGTTATATATTAATTTACAAGGCAAAGATAAGCTTATGACTGTTAATGAATTTCCTTTATACAATTTTATTGTGGGAATATTTTTCCTATTATTTAACCATAATATATTTTGGGGAAAATTTATTAGTTTACTTGCTTCCATTATAAGCTTAATCTATTTATTTAAGATATCAAATAAATTGTTTGGAAGCTCTGTCGCATTGCTTGGTGCAATGTTTTTTATATTTTCGCCTGTAGGCATGTTAATGAGAACAGCCTTTCAGCCAGATGCCTTATGCTTGATGTTCCTATTGATTTCTGTTTATTGCCTTTTAGAATGGAGAAAACAAAAACTTATGAAATATTTTGTTTTATTCTCTATAAATCTTTCTTTTGCTAGTCTATTGAAAATACCACTTATTGTCCCATATTTGCCTGTTATGATTCTTGCCTTATCTTATGACCAAGGGAAAATAAGAATTCCAAAATTAAAGGAAATGATAATATTTTTTATTTTTGTGATTGTCCCGTTAATAGCCTGGTATTTCTATAGGCTTAAGATTACAGATTTTGCACAAAGAGCTGATGATGCGAAGTTTCTAATTGGAGATTTATCGCGTTTTGTTCATTTGGATTATTACATCAAACCATTTTTTACAATCATAAGTTTTTTATGGTGTGGAACTGGGCTGCTATATTTTATATTAGGATTAAGAAAGTCAACTTTTTTAGATGTTGTTTTGTTGTCAGGTATTCCGTTTTATTTTATAATTGTGCCTACTGTGAGTGATCAATATTATTATTATTATGCGCTTTTGCCAATTACCGCCTTATTTATGGCGCGCGGTTTTATATTGTTTTATGGATATTGTGTTTCTAATAGAAAACAGATGGTATTTTATACTTTTATGTCGCTATTTATATTTAGTTTTTTGCTTGCAACTGGTTTTGTTTTAAGACATGATGATGTAATGATGTCAGTGGCTAAGGCAGTTGAAAAAAATAGTGCTCCCTCAGAATTTATCATTTCAATAAATATCCATGATCGAGGTGTTGCCATAGGCTCCAATAATACATCTTTATTTTATCTTGCGAATAGAAAAGGATGGGCAATCTGGGGGGATTATAATAATCATGAAGATATGTTAAAGCAAATTGTCTATCTGAAAAATAAGGGGGCGAAATGGTTGGCTGTAACATGGTATACTTCTGATTTGGAACCTTGGTTTGCGCCTTATACACCTAAAAGTTTGAGACGCGATCCAAGGATAAACGGAAGAGAATTGTATCTATTTTTAGAAGAAAAATATAAATCTGTTTATCTTGAAAGAAATTATGCTGTAATGAAATTGCAATAGAGGAAATCATGAAAATATTATTAACTGGTGCTGCAGGATATGTTGGAAACATTATAAAAGATCATTTTTGTGAAAGAGATGAATTAATCTCTTTAGATTTATTGCCCAAAGAAGATGGACAGATTCAATGTGATCTTAAAAATCATGAAGAGCTTTTGCATGTATCAAAAAACATTAACCCCGAGATTGTCATCCATGCGGTTGGAAATAAAAACATCAGCTTTTGTGAAACAAATCCTAAAGAAGCTTATCAGATTAATTGTGATACGATAAAAAATGTTGCATCTGTATTCGCTGGAAAGGCAAAAATCATATATATATCAACAGATTATGTTTTTGATGGAATGTGTGGAGGGTATGCAGAAAATGATGTGCCAAACCCCAAGACAGTATATGGTAAAAGCAAGTTAAGTGGAGAGATAGAAGGCGCAAAAAATGCTAAAGAATCATTCATTACGGTTCGCTTAAGTGCATTATATGACCCAAATGCAACTTTTCTTTGTTATTTGCGCCAAAAACTTTCTTCAGGACAAGTCGTTGAATGTTTTTCAAATATAAGATATTCTCCAACATATGTGGATGATTTTCTGAAAATCCTTGAAAAAGTAATACTTTCCAATGATGGAACAAATGTTTTTCATGCTTGTGGTAAGGCTCTTTCCAGATATGAATTTGCGTTGTTTTTTGCTAAAGTCTTTGGCTTTGATTCCGGATTGTTAAAAAAACAACTTTACACCAAGGATGAGAACTTATTTCTTTTCCCTGATTTGTCGTTATCTAACAAACGAACATGTGAATTGTTTGGCATAGAAATGACAAAAACTGAAGAGGCTTTGCTAGAGATAAAGAAAAGGCTTAACCTGTGAAGATTTTTGAAGCATATAAAAAAAATGCAAGTATCAGAGGTTTGTTTTTAGGTATTGTAAATTTTGGTAATTGGCAAGAAGTAAATTATATAGAAACACAGGCTGGGCAAATTCGAGGGGGCCATTATCACAAAGAAGCTATGGAATTGTTTTACATTATAGAGGGAAATATCAGTATTAAAGTAGTTGATCTAAAAGGAGAACTCATTAAAGAGTTTCTTGCTAATAAGGGATCAATTTTCCTTGTTGAGCCTTATGAAGTTCATACTTTTACATGTAATAGTGATTGCAAGTGGATTAATGTGATGTCCAAAAAAATGGATAATGACTCTTGTGATATTTATAAATATGAAGGTAAATAAAGAAATTATGGATGATTTGTTGAGCATTGTTATACCAGTTTATAATGAAGGCGAAAATATAAAAAATGTTGTCTGTGAAATTAAGGAAAAGATTAAAACGCCAAATAATGTTTATGTGGTTTATGACGATGAAAAAGATAATACGATACCTGCTGTTAAGAAATTAATAAGTAATAATACAAAAATACATTTATTAAAAAATAAATATAGATCCGGATTTATTAATGCTATTAGGACTGGATTTGAAAACTCTGAAAGTGAAGCAATTCTTATTGTGATGGCGGATTCTTCCGATGACCTTACTAATGTTGATGAAATGTTTCGATTGATTAATAGCGGTTACGACCTTGTTTGTGGATCAAGATACATGAAAGGGGGAAAACAAATAGGGGGTTCATGGTTTAAAAAACTCCTTTCACGGGCTGCTGGAGTTTCTCTCCATTATTTAACTGGCGTTCCTACCCATGATGTTACCAATAGTTTTAAAATGTATAGGAAAAAATATTTAAATGAAATAATGATAGAGAGTATAGGTGGATTTGAATTGGGGCTTGAGTTGATTGTTAAGGCATTCGTTTTCGGTTATAAAATAATTGAAGTTCCTTGCATATGGAGGGATACTGGCGAAAAAAAGTCTCGATTCAAGCTATGGGCATGGCTTCCAAAATATTTGCATTGGTATTGGTTTGCTATTTTAAATGGCAACAATAATAATCTTAAAAGAAAGGCATAATATATGATTATTGGCATAAATGCTTTGAGTATTTTCCCTGGAGTAAGCGGTGGGGGAGAAACATATTTAGTAAATTTAATAAAGCATTTAAGCATCATTGATAAAAAGAATCAATATTTTTTATTTGTAAATGACACCAACCACCACTTATTCCCTGGTGACAATAATTTTATAAAAATATTTTGTCCAGCATCAAAAAAACGCTTATTATTTAGAATAATATGGGAGCAGCTATTTTTACCATTTTATGTTAAGAAACATAAAATTGACTTATTGTTTTCCCCGACAAATATTTCTCCAGTATTATGGCTTCCAAGTAAGTTGGTTTTAAATATCTGTGATATATATTGGGCTCATTTTGGTGAATGTTTTTCAAGGATTGAATATTTGTTCCTGAAATACCTCATCTTATTATCTGCTATTAAAGCGGATAAAATTATTTCAATTTCTGAATACACAAAAACAGAAATCGTAAAATATACCAAAGCCAGTAGTGCAAAGATAAAAGCTGTATATTTGGGGAGAGGGAATATATTAGATTTAAATGTTGATTTTAATGGCAAGGAATATCCTCTTCTAAAGAAAATAGAGGGTAAGTATATATTGACGGTTGGAAGGACACATCAGCACAAAAACTATATAAATCTTATAGCTGCATTTAAGATATTGAGAAAGAATAAGGGTTTTAGTTGTAAACTTGTAATTTCAGGCATACCTGGAAGACAGCATAATGAATTAATGGCAAAAATTAAATCTGAGAATCTGGAATCAGAAATATTTCTTACGGGCTGGGTTGACAATCATGATCTTTATCATCTATACAAAAAGGCTGAATTGTTCGTTTTTCCTTCAACTTATGAGGGTTTTGGCTTGCCCCTTTTGGAAGCAATGTCATTTGGTATTCCTGTAGTTTGTTCTAATATAACAGCATTACCAGAAATTGGAGGGGATGCGGTTTTATGTTTTGATCCTTTAAATGTTAATGATATTGCAGAAAAAATATCAATAGTATTGAGTTCTGATGAGATAAAAAATGAATTAATTGAGAAGGGAAAGGAAAGAGTAAAATTCTTTAATTGGGAAGAAACCGCAAGGCAAACATTAAAAGTATTTGAGGAAACATGCAATAATACAGCAAAAAACAGAAGGAGCTTATCATGAAAGTTTTAGTTACAGGCGGCTCTGGTTTTATTGGCACAAACATGTTGAACCTTCTTATTAAAGAAGGCTATACTGATATTTTAAATTTAGACATCAAAGAGCCTAAGGAGATCGCTCATAATAAGTACTGGCACAAATGTGATATTTTAGATGTCGAAAATTTGAAAAAAGAAATTCAAGAATTCAAGCCCGGACTTGTAGTCCATTTAGCTGCAAAAACCGGTTTAACGCGAGCCAATATTGCTTGTTACGCGGAAAATACCACAGGGGTTAGGAATATGATAGAAGCGCTAAAGGCTACTCCATCTGTTCAAAGGGCAATATTTACATCGACTTTACTTGTTTGTGAGATGGGCTATATACCCAAACATGACACGGATTATAAACCGTCTACTCTTTATGGTGAAAGCAAAATGATAGGGGAGAAAATTGTTCGTGAACAGAAAGATTTGGAATTTTCTTGGACAATAATAAGGCCGATCTCTATATGGGGGCCATGGGGTGAAGAGCCATACATTAATTTTTTCAGATCAATAAAACGTGGTTGGTATTTCCACATTGGCAGTGGACATTATAAAAGATCTTTGGGGTATGTTGAAAACGCGGTCTATTCCATATATAAGCTGCTATCTGCTCCAAAAGAAAAAGTATCAGGAAAAACGTTTTACATAGCAGATTATATGCCTGCAGATTTATATGATATGGCGCTAGAGATCAAAAATCAGCTTAAAGCACATAGGATATTTCATTTGCCTTTAATTCCTGTAAAGATCATAGCTAGAATTGGTGATATATTAAAAAAGCGTGGTTGGGAAAATATCCCTTTGCAAAGCTTCAGGCTTAAAAATATTTTAACTGAATATGTTTTTGACATGGGTCATTTAAGGGAAATTGTTGGTGATCAGCCATTTACTTTAAAAGAAGGCGTTTCACGAACAATAAAATGGTTGAATCAAGCTAGAAAGCTATAATGATTAAAGAATCATATTATAATATTCATAATATTTTAAAATTTAAGCTGGTAAGTGAAAAAGAAAATTGGCTGGAATTTTTAGATCGCCAATTTAAATATTTTAGCATTGATATTGATAAAGAAGATGATATGGATTTTGAGTTTCGCTTGGGAGAAATGCCTATCTCCTTAAAAACTGACACCCTTAAAGTTGGAAAATACCTTGTTAAAGAAGGAATAATTTATTGGGAGGATAGCCGAAAATTTGGAAAGTGGAAAATTGCAATTAAGGGTTTAAATGAGAAAAAAACAACTATTTTTTTTGATGGAAATGATCTTTCTTGTAAGTACTTGTTCTATCAAGTAATCGAACCATTATTTTACTATAAATTGTCTTTGAAAGGATACATTCTTTTGCATTCTTCCTGTGTGGGCGATGGGGAAAGGGCTTTTGCTTTTCCTGCTTTGCTTGGTACCGGTAAAACATCTCTTTTGTTGCTTTTGCTTGAACATGGAATGAAAGAATATTTTTCAGATGATTTTACGATTTTTTCAAAGGAAGGTATTGTCTATAATTATCCTACGCCAATAAGCCTTTTTGATTATAATGTTGCGAAGTGTCCTTTTATAAAGAAAAGATTGACTGCTTGGGAGCGAATTCTTATTGCAAGAAATTCTTGGATTTACAAATTATCTGCTGGGTTTGCTAAACCTCCGTTATTTGCAAATTTGGATAGCGTTTTTCCTGAAATTCAGATTGGGAACAGTAAGCCTTTATCTGCTATTTTTCTTTTAAAAACAACTACAAATAATAACTTTTTTATAAAAGAAGATGTTGAAGGCAGTGTTTTGATTCCTGGATTAATGTGGATAAATAAATTTGAGTTTAATTCATTTTTGAATTTCATAGAGGCATATTCATATGGCAATCCTCAAAAAGGTGTTTTTTCTCATTGGGAAGAGTTTAAAAATAATTTATTGGGGCTATTAAAAAGCACAAAATGTCATGAGATTTATATCCCCCAAAAATTTGATTACAGAAACAAAGAATTTCTTGATTCTTTGCAAAAAATTATGGCAAAATGAAAAAGCTTAGAAATTGAGTATGGCTATGATATTTATTACATTAATATTTTTTGTTTTATTTTTATTGTCATTTTTCATTTACATGAGGGAACAGTTGATTATATCTAAAACTATAAGTCAGCAAGGCAATGCAATTATCATAACATATCATGATGTTCTAACAAATTCAGATAACAAATTTTATTACACCAAACCAGATAAATTCATTAAACAAATTATGTATTTCAAAAAAAATAATTACGAGTTTTTAACTCTTAGCGAGTTATACAATAAAATAATTAATAATATCCCTTTGCATAAGAAAACAGTTGTTATTACTTTTGATGGCCCCTATATTAGTTGGTTTAATTATGTTTGTCCTATATTGAAAGAACATGATATCAAGGCTACATTTTTTGTGATAACAAGTTGGGTTAATACTCCAGGCAGTATTACTTGGCAAGATTTTCAAGGAATTAAAGAATATAAAAACAATGCAGGAACCCAACTATTTGACATACAAAGTCATTCTGATAAACACACCTCGTTTATGCCTCTAAAAAGTGAAGATTTCAAAACTTTCTCCAATAGAATAAATGATGAATTATTGGCAAGTAAAACAAAATTAGATAACAATTTGAATCAAGAAACATTGTATTTTGCTTTGCCTTATAGTCGTGGAATGAGTAATGAAATGCTTGATAATATAAAATGTTCTGGATATTTGGGAGTTCGGACAAATCGCAATAGTTTAATTTCAATAAAACATGATGTTTTAATTTTTATATCACAATATTCCGATTTTTACTTAAGATCTTATATGAATTTCTTGTATTCTATAAATCACTTCAAAACTAATATTTTTTTAAACTATCTTCTATGGTTCTTTGTAATTGTTGAAAGGGCATATATAAAGATAAAATATCTGCGATTTAAGAAAAAAACACAAAAAACAAATGGTAAAAACTAAAAAAGCATTAATAATTAGTTATTATTTCCCCCCGCAGTTAACTGTTTTATCAAGGCGGATAGGGAAATTTTCAAAATATTTTAATGAATATGGTTGGCAACCAATAATATTAACAGTAAAAAATCCGGACATGCCCGAAACTGATATTTCTTTTTATAACGACATAAAAGATAAAGTCAAAATTTATAAAAGTAGGGATATTTTTAGCTTTAGTTTTTTTAAAAGAAACTTGTTTGTTAATTACGAACGATTGTCGGACAGTGATAGAAAAAAAACAAATAATTCCTTTTCACTCTTTGATTTAATAGCTAAAAAAATAATTAGATTATTGCTTCTTGATGATAAAAATAAAATTGGTTGGATTTTATTAAGTATAATAAAAGGCATAGAAATCATAAAAAAAGAAAACATTGATGTGATTTACTCCAGTCCTTTGCCATATTCTTCAAATTTAGTGGGTTATATTTTAAGCCGAATAACAAAAGTTCCTTGGGTTGCAGAGGGTGGTGGAATTTGGCTTTTAGATAAAAAATCAGATATTTATAGTATTTTTACAAGTAAAATTTTTAATAAGTTAATATTTTATTTATCGATTAGTAAAAGTCAAAAATTTGTAGTTGTTACGCCTCAAATTGGTGAACATTTAAAGAAGGCGTATAAAAATTTTGCTCATAAAATATATACAATTATATGTGGATATGACGAAAATGATTTCAGAGGGGCAGCTAAGCTTGTGCGAAAAGATGATGATTTTATAGTTACTTATGCCGGAACTATTTATTCAAACGAGCAATTAGAACCATTTTGCGAAGCTGTAAGAAATGCTATAGATGAAAATCGACAATTTGCAAGCAAACTGAAAATATATTTTTATAGTAATTTAGCATATTCCTCATATCGGGCTCAAGCTATTGTTAAATATAATTTACAAAAAATAATTATTTTATTGCCTTATGTGGCTTTTTCCTATTATATAGAAGCAATTAAAAATTCGGATTTATTGCTATTTTCACAACCACCATCTGAACATGTTAATTTAAGACTGGGAACGAAAATCTTTGATTATCTACGTACAGGAAAACCAATTTTAGCATTATTACCCAAAAATGGAGGAGCGTCATCCATAATTGAAGACATTAATACCGTTAGAATTGTTGATATCTTTGATGTCGATAAAATAAAGGCAGCTGTATTGGCATTTTATTCAGAGAACAAATTAAACAAACCAAAAATTGAACCTAATTTTGATAAAATCAAAAAATATAATGCTGCAGAGTCTGTTGAAAAATTGTGTTGTTTGTTTAATCAGATAATTGAAGAGCATCATGCTAAATAAATCTAAAAATAAAGGGTAGGATTATCTTAATGGAAATAAAAAATAAATTAATAAAAATTATGGGATTTAGTTATGCATCTTTTGTTTTGGTGCGATTGCTTGGTTTCTTATTTATTACTATTGCATTTTATAATGTTGGAAAAGAATTTTTGGGTGAATGGTTTTTTATCCTTGCGATTGTCGGTTATTTTAAATATGGTTGGGATGCATTAGGCCAAAGCTTTACAAAAAAGATGGCAAGTGAATATTCAAAAAACAATTTATTAGAGTTGAAAAAAGATTTAAATGGTGGTTTTATTATTATGTGTTTAGTTGGACTAATATCTGCCTTAATATTGTTTTTATTCAATTATTTTTTAATTAATCATTTTGCTTTCACAGATAAATATCTGTTGCAGTATCATATAATATTTAATGCAATTGCTGTATATGTTTTTTTCGCGAGTCTTACTGTTCCGTTGCAGTCTTTAATGGCGGCTATGCAAAGGAATGAAATCGTGCATTTTATCGAAGCATTCCAAGCAATTTTAACTACTACATTAAGTATCTTGGTTGTATTTGTTTATCCCCGTCTTATTTGGATCGTAATCATTTTCACTTTTGTTCAGATAATGATTTTTATTGTATATATTGTACTTAAAAGAAGCATATTAAAGTATAAAACAGAAGAAAGATTTATCCTCCCCGATATGAAATCATTCAAAGAACAATTTGCTTTTTCTTTCTACCTCCTCTTGTTAAGCGTTAGTGGAATATTGCTATTTCAGGTGGATATTATATTAATTGCATTTTTTCTCCCTGCTTCTTTAGTTGCCATATATGGGATTTGTCAAAAAATTTATAATTTTCCCATGGAATTATCCTTAAGGATTACCACTGGCCTCTTGCCAGCAACATCCTATTTTCATGGACAAGGAGCCCTTAAATCTATCAAAGAACTATTTTTAAAAACAACTAAATATACAATGATAATTTATTTTTCTCTTGGCTTGCCTTTATTTATTTATACTTTTCCTATTTTGAACAGTTGGTTTGGAAAGGAATTTGCAAGTTCAGGGGCAATTGTTCTAAGTATTTTACTTTTTCACCAATGGTTCAATATTAATCATTCCGCCGGCCTGCATGTAATGAAAGGATTAGGTCGTATCAAAGAACTGCTCATATATTCTTGGCTGTGTTCAATAATAAATGTCGCACTGAGTTTCTTTCTGATAAAAAAATATGGTTTGGTTGGAGTGGCTTTAGGAACTACTGTTCCTTTTGTACTATTTGAATGCTATTTATTGGGCAGTATGTTAAGACATTTAAAAATTAAATGGTCAGAATATTTCAAAAGGATTTTATTCCCAATATATTTCCCAGTTATTATTGTTTTGGTAATACATTTCTGGTTTTTTAATGTTGATTCTTTTAATTTGATAACAACTGCTGGCGCTTTTGTATTTACATCTGTTGGAATTTTCTTGACTTATCTGATAGGTTTGAATGCCGAAGAAAAAGGACCAATAATATATATTTTAAATCATATAAAATTGTTTATTATAAGGAAGAAGCAAGCAGCCAATGCCCCATTATGAAAACATATATCTATTCATGGTATAATTTGCTTTAGTTTTATGAAACAGCTTATCCAAAATTATAAAACAGGAGAACTTCAACTAATTGAAGTTTCCGACCCTTTATTAAAATCACAAGGTGTTATTCTGCAAACAAAAAATTCTCTTGTAAGCGTTGGTACGGAAAAACTTATGATAAGCCTTGCCCAAAAAAGTTATCTTGGCAAAGCTTTGGCCCGTCCCGATTTAGTTAAGCAAGTTATAAGCAAAATTCAAGTAGATGGCTTTTTTGACGCTTATAAAGCCGTAATGAGTCGGTTAGATATGCCTGTGCCACTAGGCTATAGTTCTGCCGGAATTATTAAAGAAATGTCGAATGTCGAATGTCGAATGTCCAATGTAGGTGACAGAATTGCTTGTTTTGGCGATTTGTTTGCGACTCATTCTGAATTAAGTTATGTTCCCAAAAATATGTTTGTTAAGATTCCTGATAATTTATCTTTTGAAGATGCTTCGTTTGTTGGACTTGGTGCTATTGCTCTTAATGCCATAAGAATTGCAAATCTAACATTTGGAGAAAATGTTGCCGTAATTGGCTTGGGTCTTCTTGGCCAATTAACGGTACAAATGCTTAAAGCTTTTGGTTGCAAGGTTTTGGGCATTGATATTTCAAATAACAAGCTTGATATGGCGAAAAATTTTGGCGCAGATACCTGCGCGTTAATTGGCCGCGATGATATTTTACAAGCTTCACTTGATTTCACAAAAGGGGTAGGGGTTGATGCTGTTATTATAATGGCAGGGTCTCAAGATAATAAGCCTATTGAAATGGCATCTGAAATTTCTCGTGATCAAGGAAGAATTGTTGCTTGTGGAATGATATCGCTTGATTTGCCAAGACAGGAATTTTTCAAAAAAGAATTAAAAGTTGTAGTTTCTCGCGCAACAGGCCCAGGCAAATTTGATCCTCTTTATGAAAATAAAGGCATTGATTATCCGTTGCCTTATGTACGCTGGACAACACAGCGCAACATGGCTTGTTTTTTGGATTTAATATCTCAAGGCAAAGTTAATGTTCAAAAATTAATAACTCATCGATTCAAAATCGATGATGCGCTAAAAGGATATGAGATGATTTTGAGTGGGAAAGAGCCATATTTAGGTGTGCTGCTTGAATATGGGGAGGTGCAGGAGAGTAAGAAGAGAATAGAACTTAGAGCACAGAACACGGAACACAGAACAGAGGAGAAAATGTCGAATGTCGAATGGCCAATGTCCAAATTTGGAATTGGGTTTATTGGTGCAGGACTTCATGCTAATACGTCACTGCTTCCTGCGCTTAAGAAATTCAAAAAAGAAGCAAGGCTTATAGGGATAGCAAATACTTCAGGCTATAAAGGCAGGCATGCTGGATTGAAATATGGGTTTGAATACGCTGTTTCTGATTATCATGAGCTTCTAAATGATAAAAATATAAATGCAATTATAATTTCTACCCGCCATAATCTTCATGCGCAAATGATAGTGGATTCACTAAATTCAGGTAAGCATGTTTTTGTTGAGAAGCCACTTTGTGTTAATTATGAAGAGTTAAAAAATATTATTGCTCTTTATGATTTAAAACATAAAGAAGAGGGTTTGCAGCTTATGGTCGGGTTTAATAGGCGATTTGCTCCTTATTCCACATTGGCAAAGCAATTATTGGGAAATGCTTCTGATATGGTTATTAACTGTAGGGTAAATGCCGGATTTGTTCCTGCTGATAGTTGGATCCATGATTCAACAGAGGGTGGGGGGCGCGTAATAGGGGAAGTATGTCATTTTGTTGATTTAATGCAGTATTTAACCGGTTCTTTGCCTATTAGTGTCTATGCTGAAGCTACAGATATCAAAGGGGAAGATAATGTTCTAATATCCCTAAAGTTTAAAAACGGATCAATAGGAACAATTCTCTATTCTTCTCAAGGAGATAAAATGCTTCCTCGGGAGAGATTTGAAATTTTTAGTGGAAAATCTGTTTGTGTTATAGATAATTTTAAATCGCTCTTTTTTGCGAAAGATGGAAAAATAAAAAAGAAGAGCTCTTTTAGCCTAGATCGGGGATTTAATGATGAGTTTAAAGCGTTTTTTGTCTCTTTAAAAGAAGGAAAACCGGTTGTTGATTTTAAAGAATACGTTTATACTACTTTGACAACTTTTGCGATTATAGAGTCAATAAAAACAAGGAGACCAATAGAAATAGATGCACTTGCTAATTCTCTCTGAAGCGTTCCCCCCAGAAACAAAATCTTGTTCTACTCTTTTTTTTGAACTTGCGGAGTCTCTTGTTAAAAGAGGACATGAAGTTTCAGTTATAACTCGAATGCCGCGCTATAATGTGGCAGATGGTGTGGACTGTAAAAAAATTTTAAAAAAAGAGATTATTTCTGGAGTTAAGGTTTATAGGTTAAGCATTCCTCCTCTTTTAAGAAATGTTCCAATTGTGAGAGGATTTGAACACTTCTTGTTGGCTTTTATCTTTTTTTATGGCGGGTTAAGAATTAAAGATTTTGACGCTGTTTTGATCTATTCACCGCCGCTTACTCTTGGAATATCAGGTTATTTGCTTGGTTTGATAAGAAAGAAAAAACTTATTTCCAATATTCAGGATCTTTATCCTAAAACGGTAATAGATCTGGGATTATTAAAGAATAAATTCTTAATTAAAGTTTCCAAATGGATGGAATTATTTGTCTATAGAAAATCAGATTTTATTACGGTTCATTCTGAAGGGAATAAAGATTATGTTGTTAATAATGGAGCCAAAACTGAATCTGTTTATGTTGTGCATAATTGGGTTGATATAGATTTAATAAGACCAGGAGAGAAGAAAAATGAATTTAGTGAAAAGTATAAATTAACCGATAAATTTGTTGTATCTTTTGCAGGTGTTATGGGATTTGCGCAAGGTTTGGAGGTTGTGATTTACGCGGCGGAGATTTTAAAAGATAAGAATAATATCAGGTTTGTTTTAGTTGGAGACGGGGTTAAGAAAAGCTGGTTAGAAAAAGAAACCAAGCGATTAAATCTGAAAAATCTTGTTTTTATTCCTACGCAAAAAAGAGAAATATATCCCGACATTTTGCATTCATCTGATATTTGCCTTGTGACTTTAAAGAAAGATTTGGCAACACCTGTGGTTCCAGGAAAGCTTTTGAGTATTATGGCTGCCGGCAGACCAGTTATTGCAAGCCTTCCTTTGGCCGGAGATGCTCCCAAAATTGTTGAAAAAAATATTTGTGGATTATGCGTAGAGCCTGATAGTCCAAAAGAACTTGCTAAGGCGGTCTTGAAATTATATAATGATCATAATTTGCTTGAGAAGATGGGAAGAAATGGCCGAATTGCTGCTGAAAAGTTCTTTTCAAGAAAAAGTTGTGTTGATGAGTATGAAAATATAATGAAGGGAATTAAGGTTTTATCATAAATGAGCTTAGAGCATTTAGCCCAATATAAAAATAAGACTGTTTTAGTAACGGGAGGGGCTGGGGCAATAGGAAGCAATTTAACAAGAGCTTTGGCTCAAGCGGGAGCTGCAAAGGTAATAGTTTTGGATAATCTTGTTTCTGCTGAACGTTGGAATATTCCATCTCTTCCCAATGTTTTATTTGTTGAAGGTGATATCCTTGATGAAATAAAATTAAAAAGAGTATTTTTTGAAGAGCCGGAATATATTTTTCATTTGGCGGCTTTTTTTGCCAATCAAAATTCAGTTGACCATCCTGAAAAAGATTTAGCGGTCAATGGAATGGGAACTTTAAAACTTTTAGAATATGCGACTATTGCAAAAGATAACATTAAAAGATTTGTATACGCCTCTTCTGGTTGTTCAATTTATGGTTCAAATGCGCCTCTCCCGTTAAAGGAAGAATTTATGTCCATGCATCTGACAACGCCGTATCAAATAACAAAGATGTTAGGGGAATTATACTGTAATTTCTTTCATCATCACTACAATGTTCCGGTTGTTAAAGCCCGTTTTTTTAATTCTTATGGCCCGGGTGAAATTCCGGGACAGTATAGGAATGTTATCCCCAATTTTATTTATTGGGCGCTTAAGGGGATGCCTTTGCCTATAACAGGAACAGGTGAAGAAACAAGAGATTTTACTTACGTCGGAGATATTGTTGATGGTTTGTTGCGTGCCGGAGTTGTTGACGCTGCTATTGGAGAGGAGTTTAATCTTGCCTCCGGAGTTGAGACAAAAATAGGAGATTTGGCTAAACTTGTGAATTCGATTGTAGGCAATAAAGCTGAGATTAAATTTTCAGAAGTTAGAAAATGGGATACCAAAAAAAGGCTTAGAGCCTCTATTGATAAAGCACAAGGACTTATAGGATATGATCCTAATACAAAATTTGAGGATGGACTGCAAGCGGCTATTAAATGGTTTAAAGATAACTGGGATAAAATCGAATCAGCCGCAAGTTTTGGCCCGGGCGTTTCATCGGCGGTAAGATCAATAGTTGTTAAAGAATAGTTTATTTTAAGGAGTTAGTGCAAAACATGAAAATTACTCGATTATTTAGCATCTCTTTTATCATCGTTATATGTTTGGCAAGCCTCTCTTTTGCTGCTTATACTCAGGCAGAAATAGATAAAGTTAAAGGGCTTATTGGTACGCAAGGGCAAAACAACAGTTCTTATTCTAACCCGCAAGAAAATATTAATTTATCTGCTGGTAGGCCATTAATGGAACTTTCCTCAATAGAAAAATCTTTTGGATTGAACCAATTTGGCTATGATATTTTTGCTTCTTCAAGGACACTTCTTTCTGATGCGCCTGTCGGCGGCGATTATATGCTTGGCCCGGGAGATGCTTTTAGTATAACATTATGGGGAATAACAGAAGGGGTAATTGAGGCTGTTGTTGATCAAGAAGGGAATATAACTTTGCCAAAGGTTGGGGTTGTGAATGTTGCGGGTGTGCGTTATGGTGAGTTGGAAGAGGTTATAAAACAAAGACTTTCCAGTTATTATGAAAAAGTAAATGTTAGTGTCAGTGTAAAGAGGCTTCGCAATATAACGATTTATTTGGTTGGGGAGATAAATGCTCCAGGGTCTTATTCTATAAGTTCGCTGACAACAACTTTTAACGCTTTATTTTTGGGGGGCGGGCCTAAAAAAAGCGGAAGTTTAAGAAATATCAAGCTTATCCGTTATGGGAAAACGGTGGCTATAATAGATTTATATAAATTTCTTTTATCGGGCGATAAGACTCAGGATATTCCTTTAAGAGACGGGGATACAATTTTTATTCCTTTACTTTCTGATGTTGTTGTTGTAAAAGGGGATGTTCGCCGGCCGGCAATATATGAAATAAAAGGGGCAACAGACTTAGGTTCCGCGATTGATACTGCTGGAGGTTTTATTCCTACTGCCAATCTTTCAAGAGTGCAATTGGAAAGGGTTGACAACTATAAACGAAAAATTCTTATAGATAAGAAGCTTTCTTTATCCGAGAGCAAACATTTTGGCATTCCGCTTAAAAATATGGATATTGTTACGATTGGAGCTATTTACGCGGTTGTTACTAATTTTGTAAATTTGGAAGGAGCAGTAAAATATCCGGGCCAATACGAATTTAAAGAAGGAATGCGGCTAAAAGATATAATTTTAAAGCCTAGTTTATTGCTTGGTTCCCCCCAGTTGACACAAGGTGAGGTTATAAGGGTTGATAAAAATACTCTGGAAGTTAAAATCATGCCATTTAGCCTTGAAAAACTGTTTTCACAGGATCAGAGCCAGAATTTTGTGTTGAAAGAGGAAGATCGGATTGTTGTTGTAGAAAAAAATACTGAGATACCCAAAATAACTCTTAATGGAGAAGTAGTTCTTCCTGGCGATTATTATGTTGTTCCAGGCGAAACGTTGAGTTCTGTTTTAGCACGTGCTCAAGGTTTTACTTCTGATGCTTATTTGTATGGTGCTGTTTTTACAAGAGTTTCAGCGAAGGAGAGGCAGTCAAAAGCAAGCAAAAGATTCTTTGAAGAGTTTAATTTATTACTTTTACGCGAAGAAAAAAGTGCGGCAGCTTCTTCTTTGTCAGATGAGAATTTATCGGCAACAAAGGAACAACTTCAACGAGGGAAAGAAATTTCCAACCAAATTTTACAGAAGGAATTTGATGGCAGGGTTATTATTAAACTTACTCAATTGGATAATTTTAAAAATTCGACAGACGATATTGCCATAGAAGATGGAGATACTCTTTTTGTTCCAAAGATGCCGGAAACTATAAGCATAGTTGGTTCAACTTATGGCGAAGGAAATGTTGTTTATGTTGATAAGGCAAAAGTTTCGGATTATGTAAAAAAAATGGGTGGATTTACAAAATATGCGGACAGGGATAATCTACAGGTTTTAAAAGCTGATGGTTCAATAATGGGGAGATCTCAGGATGCCAGCCTTATGTCAAAAACTTTAATGCCTGGAGATGTGATATTTGTTCCTGAAAAAATTAAGGAAGAAAACTTCCTGCTTTCATTTAAAGAATTTACAAATTGGATATATCAAGTAGCCGTTACTTCTGCCGTGCTGGTTACGATTTTTAAATAGTAAGACTTGAGGGCTTTAATATGGAAAATGAAATTAACTTAATTGATATTATAAAAATATTGAATAAATATAAATGGTTTATTTTTGTTGTTGTATTTATAGCCATTACTTTTTCTTATATTACTGCGTCCAAAGCGCCAAAACAATATCAAGCTTCTGCTACTATTCTTATTTTAGACAGCAGCGGAGGAAGCTTACTTCCAGGCTTGTCTTTTGGTGGTGGTAGTGGTAGTGAATCTAAAATTAAGGCGATACTTAAAAGCAAGGTATTGGCAAAGAGTGTTATTAATGAATTAAATTTACTTCCGGTTCTTTTTGAAAAAAACCAGACAATAGAAGATGCGGCAGCTTTTTTGTCTGGGAATGTCGATGGAGCAACCAGAAAATCTGATGGAGTTTTTGAAATAAATGTTATTTTATATAAACCTAATTTTGCAGTAAAAGTTGCTAACACTTATGTTGATAAATTAGGTGATTTTTTAAATAATAGGTCTCTAGGCGTTAATTTTCAAAAAATGGATGCTGCAGGTCCTGGCGAAGCTTTTTCAGTAACTCCTTTGAAGAAAAATTTAATGGTTGCATTTTTTATATCTCTTATACTGGGAAGCGTTTTGTCTTTTATTTTTGATTATCTAAAAAATAGTTGGTCTGAAATAAAAGCAAACCTCTGATTTTGACAACTTTTGACTGCTATTGAATAAGTTTTATATTTTGTTATACTTATATATAGTCTTATGCAGCTAAATGAATCTGAAATTTATACTTCCGAGGAAGCCCAGAAACTTTTAAAAATAAGCGATTCTACGTTTCGCCGTTTAATTAAAAGGGGTGTTCTTCGTGCCGCTAAAATTGGCGGTCAGTATAGAGTTTTGGGAAGGCATATTCTTTTACTTTTAAGCCCTGATTTACCTCAAAAAGTCCGCAAAGCCTATGAAAAAGTCGTTGAAAAGTTGTAAAGATGGGGGAATAACATGAAAAAAGCTTTAATAACAGGCATAACTGGACAAGATGGCAGCTATTTAGCTGAATTCCTTTTATCCAAAGGGTATGAGGTTCACGGCTTAATTCGTAGAGCAAGCACATTTAATACTAATAGAATTGATCATATTTATGTAGATCCCCATTCTTCAAACGCTAAATTTTTTCTGCATTATGGAGACCTTTCTGATTCTAGCCAATTAATCAATTTAATTTATGAGATTGAGCCTGACGAAATCTATAATTTGGGAGCTCAAAGCCATGTAAGAGTCAGTTTTGATACCCCTGAATATACCGGAGATATTACAGGCTTGGGAACAACCAGATTGCTTGAGGCAATTAAATGCAGCGGCATTAAAACAAAATTTTATCAAGCTTCAAGTTCTGAAATGTTTGGAGCATCAAAGCCCCCTCAAAATGAAAAGACTCTTTTTTATCCCCGCAGCCCCTATGCTGTTGCTAAGGTTTATTCTTATTGGATGGTTGTTAATTACAGAGAAGGATACGATATGTTTGCCTGTAATGGAATCTTGTTTAATCACGAAAGCCCTCGCCGCGGAGAAACCTTTGTCTCGAGAAAAATTACCAGAGCAGTCGCGAATATTGTTGCCGGAAAACAGAAGAAATTATATCTTGGCAATTTAAAGGCCAAAAGAGATTGGGGATACGCGCCGGAGTATGTTGTATGCCAATGGTTGATGCTTCAGCAGGATAAGCCCGATGATTATGTCATAGGGACGGGAGAGAGTGTTACTGTTGAAGATTTTGTAAGAGAGGCTTTTTCTTATGTTAATTTAGATTGGAAGGAATATGTTGAGATAGACCCCAAATATTTTAGGCCGACTGAAGTTGATTTTCTTTGTGCCGATATTTCAAAAGCCAAAAAGGTTCTTAATTGGGAACCAAAAGTAAAAGTCCATGAGCTTGTAAAAATTATGGTTGATGCCGATATGGAAATGCTCGGGCTTAAGCCAATTGGCGATGGAGCTAAAATTTTGGACTCTAAAGGAATAGATTGGACAAAAAATAAGGTAACTATCGGGTAGCTTATGAATTTTTGGGAAAATAATAGAATAACAGTTACGGGCGGAGCCGGATTTTTAGGTTCTTTCCTTATAGAAAAATTAAAAGAGCGCGGATGTAAAAACCTCTTCATCCCCTTAATAGAAGATTATAATTTGGTTCAAATGGAAGATGTGCAAAAAATGTATAGGGACGGCAACCCTGATATTGTTATCCACTTGGCTGCGGCAGTTGGCGGGATAGGGGCAAATCAGGCAAACCCCGGAAGATATTTTTATGATAATTTAATGATGGGAGTTCAGCTTATAGAGCAAGCCAGGTTGAATAATATCAAAAAGTTTGTCGCGCTTGGAACAATTTGCGCTTATCCAAAATTTACCCCTGTTCCGTTTAAAGAAGAAGATCTTTGGAGCGGTTATCCTGAAGAAACAAATGCTCCTTATGGCTTGGCAAAAAAGATGTTGCTTGTCCAATCTCAGGCGTATCGTCAACAGTATGGATTTAATAGTATCTATCTTCTTCCTGTAAACTTGTATGGGCCGAGGGATAATTTTGATCTTAATACTTCCCATGTTATTCCGGCGCTAATAAGAAAATGTGTTGAAGCTGTAAATGACGGAAAAAACGAAATTGTTGTCTGGGGGACAGGTGAGGCAAGCCGTGAGTTTTTTTATGTGGAAGACGCGGCAGAAGGGATTTTGCTTGCGGCTGAAAAGTATAATAAATCTGATCCTGTTAATTTAGGTGCCGGTTTTGAAATTAAAATTAAAGAGTTGGTAAACTTGATTTCAGAGCTTACGGGCTTTAACGGAAAAATTGTTTGGGATAAAACAAAGCCCGATGGTCAGCCAAGAAGAATGCTTGATGTTTCAAGAGCCCAAAAGGAATTTGGATTTAAAGCTAAGACTTCTTTTAAAGATGGGCTTAAAAGCACAATTGCATGGTATAGGGAAAAAACATTTAAATGAGCAACGAAGCGCAATTTGATCTTATAATAGAACCAGGCCGTGGAATTAAAAACTATTGGCGTGATTTATGGCACTATAGGGAATTATTCTTTTTTCTCTCATGGCGGGATATTATGGTTCGCTATAAACAGACAGTAATTGGCGTGGCGTGGAGCGTGATACGCCCCTTATTAACAATGATTGTTTTTACGGTAATTTTCGGGAATCTTGCGAAACTTCCTTCAAACGGAGTTCCGTATCCGATTTTAGTTTTTGCGGCGATGCTTCCGTGGCAATTTTTTGCCAATTCTTTAAGTGAGAGCAGCGGCTCTTTGCTTTCAAACGCCAACATGCTGACAAAAGTATATTTTCCTCGTTTAATTATGCCGGCAAGCGCTGTGATTGTTAGTCTGATAGATTTTTTTATTTCTTTTGGAATTTTAATTTTACTTATGGTTTTTTATCAGTTTATTCCCAGTTGGCGAATAATAACTCTGCCAATTTTTTTATTGCTTGCGCTTATTGCTTCTTTGGGAGTCGGCTTATGGTTATCGGCGCTTAATGTGAAGTATAGGGATTTTCGATATGTTGTCCCTTTTATTGTTCAATTTGGATTATATGTTTCTCCCGTCGGATTTACAAGCTCTATTGTTCCTTTGCAATGGAGGCTTTTATACTCGCTCAATCCGATGGTTGGCGTTATTGATGGCTTTCGCTGGGCAATACTTGGAGGGAAGTCTTTCATATATTGGCCGGGCTTCTTATTGTCTTGCTCTGTTGCCATAGGATTTTTTGTTTTTGGTATCTGGTATTTTAGAAAAATGGAGCAGACGTTTGCGGATATTATTTAGGGAATAAATACGGAGGTAAAACATGAAAGTAGTTATTCTTTGCGGCGGACAGGGAACTCGTTTACGCGAGGAAACAGAATATCGGCCAAAACCTTTAGTGCCAATTGGAGAAATGCCGATTTTATGGCACATTATGAAGACATATTCTCACTATGGATATAAAAATTTTATTTTGTGCTTGGGTTATAAAGGGGATATGATAAAAGACTATTTTTTAAAATTTGAAGAGTTAATGAATGACTTTACTTTGAATTTAAGGTCAAAAGAGGAAAGAGTAATTCATCATAACAGCTCCACCTTAGAAGATTGGAATATCACTTTTGTAAATACTGGGCAACTTTCTCAAACAGGCAGCCGTGTTGCGAAAATTAAGGATTTTATTGGGAGTGACAAAGAATTTTTTCTTACCTATGGAGATGGCTTAGCGAATGTTGATATTAGTAAACTTTTAGAGTTTCATCATGAACATGGGAAAACAGCTACGATTACAGCGGTCAGACCCCCATCAAGATTTGGTGAAATATCGTCAAAAGACAATAAAGTTTTAAGCTTTAATGAAAAGCCGACGGTTTCTGAAGGACATATAAATGGCGGCTTTTTTGTTTTTAAAAGGGAATTATTTGATTTTCTTTCAACTGATGATGATTGTATTCTTGAAAAAAAACCGCTGGAAAACCTGGTTAAGAAAGAGGAGCTTATGATGTATCCCCATTCTGACTTTTGGCAATGTATGGATACCTATCGCGACTCTGTCCTTCTAAATGAAATGTGGAATAAAGGGAATGCGCCGTGGAAGGTTTGGGAATAATGGTTCCAATTGGTGTTTGATATAAATGAAAAACATTGAAAAACAAAATATAGAATTTAAAAGAGAATGGAATGATTCGATCTTGAGAGTAGTATGTGCTTTTGCTAATACTAATGGAGGAGAGGTATTTATTGGAATAGATGACAAGGGTGTTATTGTTGGAGTTCCTGATCCAAAAAAAATATTGGAAATTGTTCCTAATAAAGTAAATAATAAATTGGGGATAATACCTGATATTTTAATTAGACAAAAATCAAAAAAATATTATATTGTATTAAAGATAAAACCTGTGTCCGTTCCTATCTCTTATGAAGGCAAATATTACATTAGGAGCGGAAGCGTTGTTCTAGAGCTTTCCGGAAATGAATTAGCAAATTTTCTTTTGAAAAAATCAGGTCAAACATGGGACGAAGTTATTGAAGAAGGCGCAAAGATGACTGATATAGACGATAAAACAATTAAAGATTTTAAAAAATTATCATTAGATAGGCTTCCATATATTGAAAACGAAAAGGCTCCTGTAGATATACTTAATAAATTAAACTTATTGAAAAATAAACGTTTCAAAAGAGCTGCTCTTCTCTTATTTGGCAGGCAAGTTCAGGCCTTTTATCCGCAAGCCCATGTAAAAATAGGGAAATTCAAGTCTGATAGCGAAATATTAACCAGCGATGTTGTTGAAGGAAACCTATTTAATCAAGTTGAAGTTGTTATGAATATGTTAAAGACAAAGTATTTGGTAAGTCGAATTTCCTATGAAGGCATCCATCGAAGAGAAAAGCTTGAATATCCATATAATGCGCTTAGAGAAGCGGTCTTAAATTCTCTTGTTCATAGGGATTATACCGGAACTTCCGCGGTGCAAATAAGAATATATGATGAAAAGCTTATTATTATGAATGAAGGCAAAATGCCAAAAGAGCTTCCAATCATCAAATTGAAGCAAAAACACATATCGAAGCCAAGAAATGTACTGTTGGCTGACATATTTTATAAAGCTGGTTTTATTGAAAGTTGGGGGAGCGGAACGCTTAAGATAATTGCTGGTTGTAAGAAACAGGGACTACCGGAACCCGAGTTTCTTGAAGAATCGGGAATCTTTTCTGTAACATTTTTTAGTAAGGTCGGTGAAAAGGTCGGTGAAAAGGTCGGTGAAAAGGTCGGTGAAAAGGTCGGTGAAAGATTAACACCAAATCAGAAAAAAATAGTCAATCTGATTTATAAAGAGTCCAATATTTCTGCCGTAAAAATTGCAAATGCCATTGGGATTTCTTTGCGTAAAACCGAGGAGAATTTAATGAAGCTCAAGAGTAAGGGGATTATTAAGAGAATTGGTCCTGATAAAGGTGGATTTTGGAAGATATTAATAACGAGCAAGCAAGAAAAAAAATGATTAATAAAAATTTCTGGAAAGATAAAAGAGTCTTCTTAACGGGCCATACAGGCTTTAAAGGCGCATGGCTTTCTTTATGGCTTAACTTGCTTGGAGCAAAAGTTACAGGTTATGCATTAAATCCACCTACAAATCCCAGTTTATTTAAATTATGCAAGATAGAAGAACTTGTAACTTCTGTTATCGGAGATATAAGGGATTTAGAAAATCTTCAAAAAGCTTTGTTTAAGGCAAAACCTGATATTGTGATTCATATGGCGGCGCAACCTTTGGTTCGTGATTCTTATAAAAATCCAGTAGATACTTATTCTACAAATGTAATGGGAACAGTAAATTTATTGGAAGCCGTAAGAATCTGTAAAACTGTTCGAGCTTTTATAAATGTAACTACAGATAAATGTTATGAAAACAAAGAAAGAGCTGCAGGCTATTGCGAAGACGAACCTTTAGGGGGATATGATCCTTATTCCAGCAGCAAAGCATGCTCTGAAATTGTAACAGCCGCTTATAGAAATTCATTTTTTAACCCAAAAGAATATTCTGCTCATGGAGTTGGAATTGCGACTGCTAGGGCGGGGAATGTTGTCGGTGGTGGGGATTGGGCGCAAGATCGTCTAATCCCTGATTTTGTGAGAGCAATTTTAAGCAATAAAAAAATTACAATTAGAAACCCAAAAGCAATACGACCATGGCAACATGTTTTGGAACCACTTTTCGGATATCTTCTTTTGGCTGAAAAATTATATGAAAATGGAGCTAAATATTCACAAGCTTGGAACTTTGGTTCTGATGAGAAAGATTCAAGATCCGTTTTATGGATTGTTAAGAAATTATGCTTTAAATGGGGAGAAGCTGCTTCTTATGAAATTGATAAAGGGATGCATCCTCATGAGGCGCATTATTTAAAATTAGATTGTACTAAGGTTAAAAAAAGATTAGATTGGAATCCTAAATGGGATTTGGAAAAAGCACTTGATAAGATTGTTGAGTGGACTAGAGCTTATAAAGAAAGAAAAGACCTGAGGAGAGTTTGTTATAATCAAATAGAATTATATTCTAAAGGCATAAAGGTAAATAAAACATGAAAACAATAAATTATTTTACCAAATCATCAGTAAAAATTTAAAAGGAGAAAAAAATGGATAATACGGTAAATATTAGAAATACAAAAGTTGGAGATGGACAGCCTGCTTATTTTATTTCAGAAATTGGCATAAATCATAACGGGGATGTGAATATTGCAAAAAAATTAATCACTGTTGCGGCTGCATCAGGATGTAATGCTGTAAAATTCCAGAAACGCAATCCAGAATTATGTGTTCCAGTTAGTCAGCGAGATATTGTTCGTGAAACCCCATGGGGCAATATGACATATTTTGAATATCGCAAAAGGGTTGAATTTGAAAAGAATGAATATGATGAAATTGAGAGATTTTGCAAAGAGATAGGGATAACATGGTTTGCATCTGCCTGGGATATGGATTCAGTTGATTTTCTTGAGAAATACAATATCCCATGTTACAAAATTCCTGCTGCCAAATTAACCGATGATGCTTTGTTGAAACATGTAAGAAAACAAGGAAGATCTATAATCCTATCAACTGGCATGTCTTCATTAGAACAACTTGATCATGCTGTCGATATATTGCAGAAGAATGATTTAATCTTGCTCCATTGTTGCAGTGCTTATCCTGCAAGCTATGAAGACTTGAATCTTAGGGTAATACCTTTTTTAAAAGATAGATATCAAGTTCCTGTTGGGTATTCAGGGCATGAAACAGGGCTGGCTACATCTGTGGCGGCTTCTGTTATGGGAGCTTGTGTTATAGAGCGCCATATTACTCTTGATAGAGCCATGTGGGGATCTGACCATGCGGCATCTTTGGAACCAAACGGATTAAATCGTTTAATGAGAGATATTCGATTGGTTGAAAAGTCTATGGGAGATGGCATAAAAAGGATTGTACCAAAGGAAGAAGCCATTATAAAAAGACTTAGAAATGTCTGATAGCTTTGGGGGATATAAAATGCTTGAAAATATAAAAATTGATCAAATAAAAGCGGTTGTTATGGATGTTGATGGTGTTTTGACAGATGGAACATTTTGGTGGGACTCAAATAATGTTGAACTAAAACGTTTTTGTTTTGCAGATATAACAGGGATTCCTTTTGCCCAAAAAGCAGGCATAAAAATTGCTCTAATGTCGGGTGAAAGCAGTGTCTCAGGCATGGCAATTGTGGAGAGATATGCACAAAAACTTAAGATTGAAGAAATATATAAAGGCTGTAAAGATAAGGCAAAATCGATTATTGAATTTGCCAAAAGGAATAACTTTGATTTATCGGAAATATGCTTTATTGGTGATGACGTCAATGATTTGCCTGCAATGAAAATTGTTGGCTTGTCAGTTGCCCCTCCTAATGCGCATCCCTCAGTTTTAAAAAGTGTTGACTTTATAACTCGACATAGGGGTGGAGATGGGGCTGTTCGTGAATTCTTAGATATGCTATTGGAACAAAAAATGAAAGCAAAAGAAACTATAACTATAGGTGTTTAATGAAAATCAAATTATCTGATTATGTTGTTAAATTTTTAGTTGACCAGGGAGTTAAGCATGTGTTTATGGTTCCGGGTGGGGGTGCTATGCACTTGAATGATTCTATTGGCCACAATAAAAATATTGAATTTGTTTGCAATCAACATGAACAGGCTAGCGCAATGGCAGCAGAAACTTATGCAAGAATTGCAAAAAATAACATGGGCGTAGCATTAGTAACAACTGGTCCTGGGGGAACCAATGCTATTACCGGAGTAGCAGGGGCATGGTTGGATTCTACCCCGTGTATGTTTATTTCAGGACAGGTTAAAAGGTCTGATCTTATTGGCAATTTGGGTGTAAGGCAAAACGGCGTACAAGAAGTTAATATTGTTCCGATTGTAAAATCTATTACCAAATATTCTGTTACTATTATGGATCCTAGTAGCATCCGCTTTCATTTAGAAAAAGCGGTTTATCTGACAAAATCAGGCAGGCCAGGGCCTGTATGGATTGATATCCCTTTAGATGTTCAAGCTTCAATAATTGATATTGATCAACTAGAAGGCTTTGATGAAAAAAATATTATCAACCAATCGCAGGGAAATAATATATCTGATCTAGTTTCAAAAACAATTGAATTATTAAATAAGTCTGAAAGGCCTATACTATTGTTAGGGAATGGAACGCGCTTATCAGGGGCAATAAAGGATGCACTTTTTTTGATTGAGCAATTAAAAATACCAGTATTGTTAACATGGCCTGCCCTTGATATTTTATCAGATTCATATGATTTATTGGTTGGCCGGCCAGGCCCTGTAGCTCCACGCGGCGCAAACTTCGCCCTTCAAAATTCAGATTGTTTAATTAGCATTGGCGCCAGGTTGGATACCGTTGTAACGGGGTATTCCCATGAAAAATTTGCGCGAGCAGCCAAAAAAATCATGATAGACATAGATCCGGCAGAAATTAATAAAATGCAGACTAAAATAGATGTTCCAATTTGTTCTGATGTTAAAATATTTATTCAAGAAATGATAAAACAGCTAAATAGCATTCTGCCAAAGAACCGTTCAAATTGGCTTATTAGATGTAAAGAATGGAAGAAGAAATATCCGGTTGTATTGCTAGAATATAGAGAAGAGAAACTTGTCAGTACATATGTTTTTACTGAGGTTCTTTCAGATGAGCTAAATAGCGATGATATTGTGATCCCCTGCAGTTCTGGTGCTGGTATTGAGATATTTTTACTTGCTTTTAAAGCAAAAAAGGGTCAAAGAGTTTTGAATACAACAGCATTAGGTTCGATGGGGAATGGGTTACCGGCCAGTATTGGAGGATGTCTTGCAAGTGATAAAAAACGGACTATTTGTGTAGATGGTGATGGTGGCATTCAATTTAATATTCAAGAGTTTGAAACTTTAGCCAGACTTAACTTGCCAATAAAAATATTTGTATTAAATAATCAGGGATATTCATCTATACGCACTTCACAAATGAGATATTTTAATAGGTTGACAGGGGCTGATTCTACCAGCGGGCTTGAACTTCCGGATATTTGTAAAGTTGCGCAAGCATATGGACTTAAAATCAAAAAAATAACCAGCCAAGAAAAGCTGGCTGACAAACTTCGGGAAGTTTTGAATATGGCGGGAACCGTAGTTTGCGAAATTCTTACTCCTCCAGATGAACCAAGGGCTCCCAGCATGAGTACTATTCAAAAACAGGATGGAACAATGGTTTCAAAACCATTAGAAGATTTATGGCCTTTTTTGGATAGAAAGGAATTTCTTGAAAATATGATTATTCCTCCGCTTGAAGAATAGGGTTTTTAAATAAGGAAAAAATATAAAATGAAATTTGTTGTTGTTGGGCTTGGATCTATTGGGCGCAGGCATTTGAAGAATTTAATTTCTCTTGGAGAAAAAGATATTGTTTTATGCCGTAATAAGGTTGCCTCTCCAATTGATGATGAATTCAAAGAATTTCCAATTGAAACTAATATTTATTCGGCTTTAAAGCATGAACCAGATGCTGTAATAATATCAAATCCGACTTCATTACATTTTGATATTGCAATTCCGGCTGCAGAAGCTGGTTGCCATATTTTAATCGAAAAGCCTATTTCTGATTCATTAGCAGGGATAGATAAATTAAAAGCAGCCTTGAAGCATGGTGGAGGACAATTTTTAGTTGGCTTTCAGTATCGATTTCATCCTACACTTAAGATTGCTTCTAATATGATTTCCCAAGGAGAAATTGGTAGAATAGTTTCTATTAATGTTCATTGGGGAGAATATTTGCCTGACTGGCATCCATGGGAAGATTTTCGGAACAGTTATGCAGCTCGTCCAGACTTGGGCGGTGGAGTTGTTTTAACCCTTTGCCATCCATTTGATTATTTAAGCTGGTTATTTGGAAAACCTGAATTCATGTGGGCGCATACAGATACAGTAGGAGATCTAGGTATCAATGTTGAAGATGTTGCGGATGTATACTTGAAATTTCCTAATGGAGCATTTGGATCTGTGCATCTTGATTATATACAAAGGCCAACAACTCACCACTTGGAAGTTATTGGAACAAATGGCACAATCCGTTGGAATAATGCAGATGGCCAGTTATCAATTTATAGACCGAATCATTCTGCTTGGGAATTTATTGAAGCGCCAAAATATTTCGAAAGGAATTCATTGTTTATTGATGAAATGCGCCATTTCTTATCTGTGATTCGCCGTGAAACCGAGCCGATTTGTACGCTTGATGATGGGATAAATGCGCTTGAAATTGCATTACAGACGCTTTCATTTAAGGTAGACAAATCGTGCTAAGAAAATACAATAAATCGAAATTATTGGAGGTAAAAAATGTTTGATATTAATTTTTTTATGAAAGCTTATAAATTTTCCAAGGAAATGTTGAATGGGGAAAAATTCGATAAAAATTACATCATTGATCAATTTGAGCAATTCCGAAGTAAGGATCCTGTTGTTTATAACATTGAAACAACGAATGCTTGCAATATGAAATGCAAAATGTGCCCTCGAACAACCAGAATGACGAGAAAAATTGAAACTATCAATAGGGAAGTGTTTATAAATATATTGAATCAATTGCGTCCATGGTCCAAAGAAGAATGGTCAGATTGGGAGAGATTTGTAAAAGAAAACTACAATATCGAGAAAGATGAACAAAGCGAAAACAATTTCTTTTTGTACATAATACCGAAAGTTATCCAACTTCATGGATATGGAGATCCTTTATTAGATAAGAATATGGGAGAATATGTAAAGTTGCTTACTGAAAAGGGGTTTTATTCCTATTTTAGTTGTAATCCTGCCAACATCAATATTGAAAACACTATTAAGATGTTTGAAAATGGCTTAAGTTATATAAAATATTCAATCGAGAGTGTTGATGATGAAAAGCATAAAGAAATTAGGGGTGAAGCCTCAAATTTTACAGATAGTTATAATAAAATTTTGCAATTAATTAATATAAAAAAGCAAAAAGGCTATAAAACAACTATTATTATTACAATGCTCGATTTAAATAATTCTTGGCAGAAAGAAGAATATCAAAAACTTAAAGATGCTTTTTGTGGTTTAGATGTTTATGTTTATTTGAAGAGTGAGGATCAACAATGGTATCGAAAGGATTTTCATGGCACAAATTCTGTCCATTGGTCTGAAATTTGCAAGCACCCATGGATGTCAATGACTATAAAATCCAATGCTGATGTTGTTATGTGTATGGAAGATTATAATAATGAAATAATTTTAGGCAATGCGAAAGAAAATAGTTTATATGATATCTGGAACGGAGAAAAATATAATGAATTCAGAAAAAATCACTATGATTTGGCAAAAGGGATTAAGTGTACAAAAGAGTGTGATATGCACTTAGCGGGTGAATATTTAAAAGGATGAATATCAAAAGGAAATGATATTGTGAAAATATTGATAACCGGCGGTAATGGGTTTATTGCAAGAAATCTATTTGAGCAATTAAAGGATGATTATACAATTATCTCTTGCAGCAGTAATGAGCTTGACCTTTTGGATTATTTAAATGTTTTTGAATATATTAAGAAAAACCAATTTGATATTGTTCTCCATTCATCCACGTATGACCCTGCGCCAAAATATTCAACCAAAGATCCAGCCAAGGTTTTGGAAAACAATCTTAGAATGTTTTTTAACCTAGCGCGTTGCAAAGACTTTTTTGGCAAAATGATTTATTTTGGTTCGGGGGCGGAGTTTGGGCGTGAAAAATGGATTCCTAGAATGAAAGAAGAGTATTTTGATAAATATGTTCCTTCCGACCAATATGGATTTTCAAAATATTTAATGAACAAATACGCGCAGTTAAACAGTAACATATACAATCTTAGAGTATTTTCAGTATTTGGCAAATATGAAGATTGGCGGTATCGTTTTATTTCCAAAGCCTGTTGCTGTGCAATTATGGATCTTCCAATTATTATTAATCAGAATGTTGTTTATGATTTTTTATATATAGATGATTTGGCGAGAATTGTTAAATGGTTTATTGAAAATAAGATGCGTGAACAGGCTTATAACGTTTGTTCAGGGCAGGCTCTTGATTTTAAAACTCTGGCTGAAAAAGTTGTCGGGATATCCGGGAAAAAACTAAAGATAATAATTAAATCCGAAACTACTAGAGAATATAGTGGAGATAATTCGCGGCTTATGGCTGAATTGAAAGATTTTAAATTCAGTCCTATCGACGAATCGATAAATTCTTTATATCAATGGTATAGCGCAAATCAGCATGTTATTGAAAAAAGTGAACTAATATGAAATCAATGGAAATTACGCAGGCAATAGAACTCTTGTCATCTTTTATTGGAAACCCATCAAAAGGGTTGCCTGAAGAAATATTTCTTTTTATAAGTAAAATCACACCTCTTGTTAATGTAGATTTGTTGATAAAAGACGAGCAGAATAGAACACTTTTAACCTGGCGTGATGACGGATTTGCTTCTGCCGGATGGCATTTGCCTGGCGGTATAATCCGATATAAGGAAACTCTGGCTGATAGAATAAAAGCAGTAGCCAAAAATGAGCTTAGGGCTTTAGTAGATTATAATCCTGTTCCTTTGGCAACAAAAGAGTGTCTTATAAAAGATAGGCAAGTCAGGGGTCATTTTATTTCGTTCTTATATCAATGTCGTTTAATTGATAAGCTTGATGAAAGCTTGAAATATAATAGTGAGGCTCCTCATGCAAACCAGTGGTTATGGCACAGCAATTGTCCTTGCAACATTATTTCTGCTCACAATGAAATGTATAGGGAATTTATTTAATATGAAAAAAAACAAATGCTGTAGAGTCTGCGGGAATGATTTTTTTGCAGAACCTATATTGCATTATAAAAATATGCCTAAATCGGCTCAATTTTTACCGGATTTAGCAGCACTTTCCTCTGAAAAAGGTATTGATTTGGAAATTTGTGAATGCATGGGATGCAGGTTAGTACAGCTAAACAGTGAGCCAGTTGCTTATTATAAAGATGTTATACGTGCTGCTGCTTTTTCTGAAGACATGGAAAAATTCAGAATAAAACAATTCAGCGATTTTTTTAAAAAATATTCACTTAAGGGTCAAAAAATAATTGAAATTGGGTGTGGCAAGGGAGAATATCTTTCTATTATGCAACAATGTGGAGCAGAGGCTTATGGTTTGGAACATTTGAGCGAATCCGTAGCGCAATGCATCAACCAAGGGCTGAAGGTAGAACAGGGTTATATTGACAATGGTTCTTATACATTAAAACAAGCGCCGTTTGCTGCTTTTTTTATTTTAAACTTTTTTGAGCATTTTCCTGATCCAAATTCCGCATTAAAAGGAATTTACAATAATTTGGCACCTAATGCAATTGGAATAGTTGAAGTGCCTAATTTTGATATGATTTTACGCAATAAACTTTTTTCTGAGTTTATTCCTGATCATATTTTTTATTTTACAAAAAAAACATTAACGACAACATTGCATTTGAATGGTTTTGACATTATTGATTGCAGTGAGATTTGGCATGATTTTATTATTTCTGCCACTGTAAAAAAAGGAAGAAGAATGGATCTTTCTTCTTTTTATCAGCATCAAACTAAAATTAAAGATGAAATGGACAGATATATCAGCCAATTTAAGCAGAAGAGCGTGGCTGTTTGGGGGGCTAGCCATCAAGCTTTGGCAATTATTTCTTTGGCAGATTTATCAAATAAAATTAGATATGTCGTTGATTCTGCCCCATTTAAACAGGGGAAATACACTTCAGCTACGCATATCCCTATTGTTGCTCCTGTCATGCTCAATATTGATCCTGTTGATGCAATAATTATTATGGCAGCTAGTTATTCCGATGAGGTGGCAAGAATTGTAAGGCAGAAATTTGATAAAAATATTAATGTTTCTATATTGAGAGATTTTGGGTTAGAGATTGTTTAACGTTGAAGAATAGATTAAAATAAAATTATTATTAGGAGGAAAATATTATGTCGAATCAAAAAGGGCAATTGAATTCTCAAGAAGAGGCAGGCAGGTTTTTGCTAAAAAAAGAAAAACCACAGGTGTATGAAAAAATCCTGAAATATGATGAGAAAATTAAAAACAAGGAAAGTATCGCAATAATTCAATTTCAGTATGATTATACATGTAATTTTGTCTGTGAACATTGTTGCATAAAAAGGTTCCAGGGTAGAAAAGATGGCAGGGTTTTTACCATTAATGATGTTAAGGAGCTTTCGCGGCAGGCAGATGAAATGGGGCTTGCACACCTTGTTATTACAGGTGGAGAACCTTTGGTTTTTCCTGATTTTGATGAGTTGGTGAATGCTATTGATCCACAAAAATTTTACATAACTTCTGATACGAATGGTTGGTTGTTAGATGAAAAGAGAGCAGAACATTTAAAAAGTATAGGAGTTGATAAAATCCAACTTAGTATTGACAGTCTTTCAGCTGATGAACATGATCAGTTCAGGCGAAAAGCAAAATCTCATGAAAAGGCGTTAAGGGCGGTTGATGCGGCCTTGAATGCCGGGTTAAAGATTATTATACAAACTGTAGTTACAAAGCAGAGAGTCAGATCGCAAGAATTTATTGAATTTTTAAAGTTTTTTAATGATAAGGGGGTTGGGGTTTTTGTATCATATGCAAAGCCAGTTGGGGCTTGGGAGGGGAATTTTAGCAGTCTGGTTGATAGAGCGGATATGGATTACATGAGAGAATTGGAGAAAAAACATAATGTGTTTACACATTTAACTCCCTCTTACGGTGTTGAGTTGGGCTGTATTGCTGTCAAAAGAATGGTTTCAATTACAAAATACGGAGATGTAATGCCATGCCCATACATTCATACTTCTCTTGGAAACTTTTTTGAGGAACCCTTAAAAGATATTATTGACCGGGGCTTAAATATTAAACAGTTTGGACAATATTGTGATACATGTTGGATTGCTGAAGATAGAAACTTTATTGATAAATATATAGCAAAAAGAATATATGGCAAACCAATACCGGTGCCATATTCAGAAGTATTTACAAAAGAAGATTTTATAACTCCGGATCAACGGCAACTTTATAAGCCTTGAATTATTCAGAAAAAGGATAAAAACAAAATATTAGCCTGGTAAATCAGGACAACTTGGGAGATAATTATGAACAAAAAAAATAAACTCAAACAAGAAATTTTAAACAAAGTTAAAGATTATTATAAAGCTTCACAATCAAAATCCGATTTTATCCCAGGCGAAACCCGTGTTAATTATGGCGGGCGCGTTTATGATGAAAAAGAGCTTGTCAATCTTGTTGATTCCTCTCTTGAATTTTGGCTAACTTCCGGCCGTTATGCCGCGGAATTTGAAAAAAGATTGGCAGATTTCATTGGCGTTAAGCATTGCAGTTTAACAAATTCTGGATCTTCTGCTAATCTTCTGGCTTTTATGGCCTTAACATCTCCTAAGCTTGGCAATAAAAAAATTAAGCGAGGAGATGAGGTCATAACAGTTGCCGCAGGGTTTCCAACAACAATTGCTCCTATTATCCAATTTGGAGCTATTCCTGTCTTTGTTGACGTAACTTTGCCTTCTTATAATATCGATTGTGATAAGCTAGAAAAGGCTTTATCTAAAAAAACAAAAGCTGTAATGATTGCTCATACTTTAGGGAATCCTTTTGATATTGATAAAGTTAAGAACTATTGCAAGAAACATAATTTATGGCTGATTGAAGACAATTGTGATTCTCTTGGCTCAACATATAAAGGCAAATATACGGGAACTTTTGGTGATATTGCCACTTGCAGCTTTTATCCGCCTCACCACATAACAATGGGAGAGGGCGGAGCTCTTTTAACTAATAATCTTCAGTTAAAGCGTATTATTGAATCTTTTAGAGATTGGGGTCGTGATTGCTGGTGTCCGAGTGGAAAGGATGATACTTGCAAGAAAAGATTTAAATGGCAGTTGGGAGAGTTGCCTTATGGCTATGACCATAAATATATCTATTCTCATTTTGGATACAATTTAAAGGTAACCGATATGCAGGCTGCGATTGGCTGTGCGCAATTAGATAAACTTCTAGGCTTTATTGAGGCGAGAAAGAAAAATTACAGATATTTACTTGATGCATTAAGCAAATATTCCGATAAACTTATATTTTCTAAAGCTCTGAAAGATTCAGACCCCAGTTGGTTTGGGTTTTTAATTACTGTAAAACCTGATGCAGGATTTTCTCGTGAAGAAATCGTCAATTATCTCGAGGATAGTAAAATACAAACGCGAATGCTTTTTGCCGGCAACATGCTTCGCCATCCGGCATTTGATGAAATGAGAAAGGTTAAAAAGGGATATAGGGTTGTAGGTAAACTTACAAATACGGATTTAATTATGAATAATACTTTTTGGGTTGGGGTTTATCCGGGGATGACAAAAGAGAAGTTGGAATATATTGTTAAAATGGTAAATGAGTTTATGAAAACTAATGCTAATAAATAATATTCGAATAATTATTATATGAAAGAGGCAGAAAAAAATAATTTTATTGGAAAAGAAAAGATATTAATAACGGGAGTGACTGGCTTTGTTGGCGCAAATATTGCTCGTGTATTGGTAAATCTTGGAGCAAAAGTTTATGCAATTAAAAAAAATGATTCTGATTTGTGGAGATTGAGGGGAATATTTGATGAAATAAAGTTTTATGAAGCTGATTTAAGTGATAAAGAAAAAATTTCGAGTGTTTTAAGTGATATTAATCCTGACATAATAATTCATCTTGCTGTATATGGAGGCTATCATTATCAACAAGATTTACAACGAATGTTTCAAGTTAATCTGTTTGGCACAATTAATCTTTTAGAAGCTTTTTTGAAAACAGATGGAAAACTATTTATAAATACAGGGTCTTCTTCGGAATATGGAATTAAAAATAAGCCTATGCGTGAGACAGATTATCTAGAACCTGTTAATGATTATGGTCTTTCAAAAGCAGCAACTACATTATTTTGCCAAAAAACAGCTAAAAAAACAGATAGAAATATTATAACTATAAGATTGTTTTCTGCTTATGGTTACTTTGAGGATCCAGGGAGACTTTTTCCTTCAATTATTAAACCTTTATTAGAGGATAAAATTCCAAATTTGGCAAACCCATCTTCTGTCAGAGATTTTTGTTTTATAGATGATATTGTTAATGCATATTTAAAGATAATTAACTCTCTGGGGGCTAAAAAGCTTAATGGTGAAATTTTTAATATTTCTAGTGGGAGGCAGTATTCCGTTCAATATATTTTAAATGTAATTTGCAGTATTATGGGGAAACGCAATGAATGTTTGTGGGGCAAGGTAGCTTCAAGAGAAAGCGAACCTGCTTTTTGGCAGGCTAATATTGATAAAATAAAGAAAACTTTAGGTTGGGAGCCCACGATAGATTTAAATGAAGGATTAAAACTTTATATTGAATGGTTTAGAAAAAATAAAAAAGAATTATATGAAAAATAAAATCAATAAACTTACGTTTACTTCAATGGAAGTGAGGAAGAAAATATTAGAGCTTATAACAAAATCTAAAAGTTCGCATATTGGTTGTGCATATTCATTGGTTGATATCTTAATTGTTTTGTTTTATGAGATTTTAAATGTTAATAAGATAAAATCTGTTTCTCCTGATAGGGATAGGTTTGTTTTAAGCAAGGGGCATGCTTGTGTTGCCCTATATGTTATTTTGTCTAAATTAGGATTTTTCAATAAAAAAATTCTCAATACTTATTATTCTAATAATGGGAGACTGGCAGGACATCCGGTTTTTGGGAGTGTTCCTGGAATTGAGGCATCTACGGGATCTTTAGGCCATGGGCTATCTATTGCGGCTGGCATGGCGTTGAGCGCAAAATTAGATAATAAAAAATATTCTGTTTACACGATTATTGGAGACGGAGAATGTGATGAAGGTTCTATTTGGGAGGCAGCGCTTTTTGCAACACATCATAAATTGAATAATTTAACCGTTATTTTAGATAAGAATGGTTTCCAAGGATATGGACGGACAAGTGATGTTTTAAGCCTTGAACCTTTAAGACGGAAATGGGAAGCATTCAATTGGAATGTAAAAGAAATAGACGGACATAATATATTGCAAATATATAATTCTTTAGCAAATATAAAATCAAAAAAACCTTTATTGATCATTGCAAAGACTGTGCATTGTAAGGGTATTCCTTTTATGGAAGATTCATTGATGTGGCATTACAGATCACCAAAAGAGGATGAATTCAAAAAAGCTCTTTGTAACTTTGGAGATAAAATTAAGTGAGAAACTCAGTTGTAACTTCAATTAAGAAAATAGCGCTGAAAGATAAAAATGTTATGCTCTTATCTGCTGATATGGGCTTTTCAGTTTTCGAAGATTTTGAAAAGGAATTGCCAAAACAATTTTTGAATGTCGGAATTTCTGAGGCAAATATGGTAGGTGTTTCAGCCGGCATGGCATTATCGGGCAAAAGATGTTTTCTTTATACCTTTGCCCCATTTGTTTCGATGAGATGTTTTGAGCAAATACGAATAGATTTGTGCTATCAGAATCTGGATGTTGTTCTTATAGGTTTAGGAGGAGGGCTTACTTATGCAAAAGAAGGATCGACTCACCAATCAGTAGAGGATATTGCCATTATGAGGGCGATACCAAATATGAAGGTTTTTTGTCCGGCAGATCCTATTGAAGCTGAAATTTGTATTGTTGAAGCATATAAGAAAAAAGGGCCCACTTACATAAGAATTGGGAAAAGCGGGGAACCTCGCTTACATGATAAAAAACCAAAATTTTCTTTTGGCAAATCGATTCATATTTTTAAAGGCAATGATATTTCAATTTTTTCTACCGGTAATATGCTTAAAACAGCAATGGATACTGCTAAAATTTTAAAAGATAAGGGAATTAGCGTTAACTTAATAAGCATGCCATCAGTTAAACCCATAGATTATAAAGCGATATCTTTTGCAGCCTCTAAAACAAAGTGTATTTTTACAATAGAAGAACATTCAATTGTTGGAGGGTTTGGTTCCGCTGTTTTAGAAGCATTATCAAAATTAAGCATAATGGCTAGAATTAAATGTTTTGGAGTGAATGATTGTTTCGTAAAATATGTCGGGGATCAGGATTTTGTCAGGAGAAAAATAGGTTTAGATTCTGATTCTATATCTAATAAAATATTAAAAAAGTTGGGGATCTAAGATGGATAGGAAATAATTTATTATGGATAAAGATATTAAAAAACTGATAAAAAAAGGCGAATCAGAACTTGTTGAATTTAAGAAGAGTTTTGATAATGAAGCTATAGAGACAATTTCAGCTTTTTCTAATACGGTAGGCGGTAAAATTTTAGTTGGCGTTTCTGATTCTGGCAATATTATTGGGATATCAATTGGCAAAGGGACTCTTGAGCGTCTTGCTAATAAAATTCAACAGGAAACTGATCCTAAAGTTTATCCCAGCATAACGATGAAAAAGATTGATGGTAAAACAATTATTGTAATTCAAGTAATGCCATCTCCAGATAAAAGTGTGCTGGCTTTTGGGCGGCCATACAAGAGAGTCGGAAAATCCTCATTTAAAATGAGCAAGGATGAATATGAATTTTTGATTTTGGAAAAGCATAAAGACAAGCTCCAGTTTGATAAGCAAAGCTGTAAAGGGGCTACATTAAAGGATGTTGATGTTGCGCAAGTAAAAAACTTTCTTAAAAAGATAGTTTTTGAGAGAAGGCTATATCTTGATCTAAAAATATCAGCAAAAGATGTTTTAAAGAGGCTAGATTTGATTGTAAATAATAAATTAACAAATGCCGCAATGCTTTTATTTGGTAAAAATACTCAAAAATTCTTTTCACAGGCAAAATTAAAATGCGCAAGGTTTAAAGGAATTAGTCCAATAGAATTCATTGATATGAAAGTTTTCGGAGGAAATCTTTTTCAACAACGAGATGATGCTTTAGAGTTTATAAAGGAGCATATTAAGCTTCATGCTGAAATTAAAGGAACCGAGAGGATTGAAAAATGGGAATATCCGATTGAGGCGATAAGAGAAGCAATTACGAATGCGATTTGCCATAGAGATTATGGCATTGCAAGCAATATACAAATTAGGGTTTTTGATGATAGAATGGAAATATGGGGTTGCGGACATCTGCCAAATCCTCTTATCCCAGAGGATCTTAAGAAAAAGCACAAATCTATTTTAAGAAATCCATTGATTGGAAAATGTTTCTTTTTAATGAAGTATATTGAAGAGTGGGGTACTGGAACAAACAGAATGGTTAAAACTTGTTTAAAAGAAGGTTTACCTGAGCCGATCTTTGAAGAAACCTCTGGAGACTTCCTTGTTACGTTTAGAAAATATCGCATTAGTGAGGAGTCTTTTAAAGAATTAAATGAAAGGCAGAAAAAGATTGTGGATTATTTAAGAGAAAACAAAAAGATAAATAGAAGAACCTGTATGGGATTATTAAATACATCTAAAGATACTGCCGTTAGAGAACTTGTATCTTTACAAGAAAAAAGTCTTATTATGCGGAATGGAAAAGGTAAAAACGTTTATTATTATTTAGCATAACGTAAATGCGACGCAAATGCGACGCAAATGCGACGCATGGGATAGATTTGTTTTAACGTAAGATATGGAGAAAAAATGAGTTACCCTGTAATTAAAGTAGAAAATCTAGGCAAAAAATACATAATAGGACATCAGCAGGAAGGGCATGGCAAGTATGTTGCTTTGCGTGATGTTATTGCAGAAAAAGTGCTTTGGCTAAAAAATGCCTTTTTCCATTTTGCATCTCCCGATTCACGTTTCACAACTCACGATTCACATCTTGAAGAATTCTGGGCACTCAAAGATATAAGTTTTGAAATTAAACAAGGTGACAGGGTTGGAATAATCGGTAGAAATGGGGCAGGAAAATCTACGCTCCTTAAAATATTAAGTAGGATTACCGAGCCGACAACTGGAAGTGTATCTATAAAAGGTCGAGTTGCTAGCTTATTGGAGGTTGGAACAGGGTTTCATCCGGAATTAACTGGGCGTGAAAACATTTACTTAAATGGGGCAATCTTAGGAATGACAAAAGCAGAAATAAAACGAAAATTTGATGAAATTGTTGCATTTGCTGAAGTTGAAAAGTTTTTGGATACTCCTGTTAAAAGGTATTCTTCAGGAATGTATGTGCGGCTTGCTTTTGCTGTTGCGGCGCATTTAGAGTCTGAAATGCTTTTAGTAGATGAAGTTTTAGCAGTAGGAGATTTCCAATTCAGGAAAAAATGTTTAAAAAAGATGAAAGATGTATCAATGGGAGAGGATAAGACTGTGTTATTTGTAAGTCATGATATGTGTGCGATTCAAAATATATGCAATAAGGCAATTTTATTGGATAAGGGGAGAATTGGTTTTATTGGTGAAGTTGATGAAGTTATAAAAAAATATATGAGTGAAACTGAATCTATGGTAAAAATTTCTCTATTGGATTGGACTCCCAAAAAGAGTTATCCTTTTTCAGAAATTGTACAAATAAAAAGATTTTACATAACAGATGAAGCAGGCAATATTCCAAGAGGCATGCTTTATAATAGCAAAAAATATACAATAAATATTGATGCGCATTTATTGCAGGCTGATTCGCGGTTGATTTTTAGTATGGCTTTTTATGATGGAGAAAGAAACTTAATATTCACATCAGACATCCATGATTCAGGCGGTATGGATTTTAGTGCGTTAAAAACTGGTCATATAAAAATATCTGTTGATATGCCAATAGATTTATTTTTGAGTCGGATGTATTCAGTAGAACTTTTATGCTGTTTTCATCATTTAGGCTGGGTTTTACCGCCTGACAATGACTCCAGATTAAGGTTTGAGGTTTTTAGAGATATGGACTTAAATCCTTATGCTAATGAATCACGATTAGGAATGTTAGCGCCTACATTGAAATGGAAAATTAATTAGTATGAAATTATTTATTTATATTCCAACTTACAATAGGCCAAAAGAAATAAGAAGGCAATTAGAAGTTCTTATTCCTCAAGTTAATAAACATAAAGATAGGGTTAGATTGATTGTCAATGATAATGCTTCGCCAAATGGAATAAATGATGAACTACCCTTCTTATATTCTTCAGAAAATATTATATTTATGAAGAATTGTGGGAATATTGGAGGGAATGGCAATATTTTATTAGGGTTTGTTTTTGCTAGAGCTGACGAATTTCTTTGGCTATTAAGCGACAATGACCTTGTGACCGAAAATGCTGTTGAAACTTTATTGCATGAATTGGATGAGAATATTGATTTTATTTCTTTAAACTTGGATATGGGGCTTGATTTTAGTAATGTATATAAGAAAACAAAAAAAGATAGTGCTATGGTTTATGAATGGATTGATGGATGGGTTTTACCTGTTTCCGAAGGAATAGGGCTTATCTCGGCTTGCCTATACAACATGAAAACTTTTTCTCCATATATTGCAACAGCCTTTTATTTTCATAATTCCTCATTTCCTCATTTGGCAGTTTTGTTAGCTGCTGCAAAAGATAAAGGAGCCTTGAAATTTCATTTATTGTCAAGACATTCTTTTATTATTGAAGAATCTTTTTTATCAATATTTTCAGTTTCTGATTACTCTCTTTCTCATCTTGGGATGCCATTGCTTTCGGATTTAATGCCTTTTAAAAAATCAAAAATATTTTTGTGGGGTTGGCTAAAGCATTGTTGGATCATGCTTTTTGCTCACAGAAACGGTGCATACTATCATGTTTTTAGGCAATCTCGTGCAATTATTTGCAGCTACGGGTTTAAATTTAAAGTTTTTGTTTTTTTGTTGCCATTTTTATTTTTTAATTATTCAATATTTCGTTTTATTAAAGCAGGGTTAAAAAAAATCAAAAAACATGTTAAACCCCTCACGCCATAAAACTTTTCTGTTAATGACAGGATGCATAGCCCCTGGGGGAACACCATTTGTTAAAATAACTTCTCCCAAAGAACGATTGCAGCAATATATATATTCTATTATTTGTTGGATGGTTAATACAAATATCAAAAACATTATTTTTTGTGAAAATAGTAATTTTAAGTATGACTATGATTTTTTACATGATTTAGCACAATATCTAAATAAGACTTTAGAGATTTTAGTTTTTGATGGCAACAAGGGTTCTTTTGTAAGAGGGAAAGGATATGGAGAAGGGGAAATAATAAAATACGCTTTGGATAATAGCAAGATCATAACTCAGGATGTATCTATTTATAAAATAACTGGACGTTTATTTATAAGGAATTTTAACCTAATTTTCCAAAAACATGAAAGCGTGAAAAACATATTTAATAAGCTTTGTCATAATATTAAGGATCAGGTTGATACGAGATTTTTTAAGTTTAGCATGGATTTTTATAAGAAATATCTTTTTAATTTATATATGGATGTCGATGATTTCAATGGGAAATCCTTGGAAAATTTGTTTTATAATTCTTTAAAGGATTTAGATATGCCTAATTTTTTAATTTATCCTGATATAATTGGTGTATCTGCTACCACGAGAGCGCCTTATGAATTGAGCAAGAAGTCTCTTTTTTTTAGAAATATTTTATCTAAATTTAATTTTTATAAGGTATAGAAAGAATGTTTTAGGAGAATATTGTTTTATGATAATTGTATTTTGTAATGTTTATGAGGAAATCACAAAAAATAACTATTTGTTTAACAATCCAAACGTTTCGATAGGAGATAACTTGCTTCAGCCTTGGATTGATTTAAAGGCTTATGCTGAAGGTCATGGTATAAAGGTAAGCACTCCAGATTTAGTTGACATGGCTTCTGTGGATGCTTTCTTTTTTATAGATATGCCTGATTTAAATAATAAATATTTTAAGTTTGCTATTAATAATAATAAATCCATATATTTATTAATTGTTGAAAATGGCTTGATACACTCTGGCAATTTTGATCTATCAAAACATAAATATTTTAAAAAAATATTCACCTATTACGACGACTATATTGATAATAATAAATATTTTAAGATAAATTATTCTTTTAAACTGCCAAGTCAGATAAATAAAGATATTTCAGTGAAGGAAAAACTTTGTACTATGATAGCTGGGAATAAAAGCTTAAAATCTGCTTTGGAATTATATTCCGAACGAATTAAGGCGATCCGATGGTTTGGAAAAAATCATCCTAAGGATTTTGATTTGTATGGTTTTGGTTGGGATGACTATCCGTCTTCCAATTCTTTATTCGTAAAGCTATTCAATAAGATGCGCAAAAAAATTATGCCCCCGTTCCCTAGTTATAAAGGCACAGTAAAAAGGAAAAATGATGTTCTATTGAAATATAAGTTTTCTATCTGTTATGAGAATGCCAGAGATATATCAGGATATATAACGGAAAAGATTTTTGATTGTTTCTTTTCAGCTTGTGTTCCAATTTACTTAGGGGCAGATAATGTAACAGAATATATTCCATCAGAATGTTTTATTGATAAAAGAAAATTTAATAGTTATGATAGTTTATATGCTTTTATTAGCAATATAAGGGATGATAAATATGTCAATTATTTAAATAGTATAGAAAAATTTCTTAATAGCAATGCGGCTTACCAGTTCTCTAATGAGTATTTTGTTAAAACATTAATAAAAGAGATAGCGAATAGATGAATATTATGAAATCCGCCAAACCTAAACTTACTGTTGCATTGCTTACATATAATAGGGCACATTTCTTGAAATATGCGATTGATGGAATATTGAATCAAACATATAAAGATTTTGAGCTGATGATTTTAGATAATGCTTCTACTGATAAGACAGAAGAGGTTGTGCGTGGTTTTGCTGATCCACGGATTATATATATTAAGCATAGAAGGAACGTTGGGGCAGCAAACTTGAATATAGCTTTGAGGCTCAATAAATCTCCTTATTTTATTATTTCACACGATGACGATATTATGAAGCCCAATTTATTAGAAAAGGAAGTTGAAATATTGGACAATAATGAGAATGTTGTGATGGTATCTTCAAATATTGATACTATTGATATTAACAATGGAATTATTTCCAATAACTTATTTTTACTCGACCAAGATGTTGTTTATAAAAAAAATGAATATATAAAAGATTTTTGCCAAGGGAGAAATCTAATTGCATGTCCAACAGTTATGCTTCGAATGGATTTTATAAATAAAAATAAATTGTTCTTTAAATGGAAAAAAGTCGGCCCTGTTAGTGACGTCTTCTTTTGGTTTGAAGTGAATTTGCATGATAAATATATTTATATAACTAAGGATTCATTGTATTTGTATAGAGTTCATGAAAATCAAGATAGTGTGAAAAATGTTATAGATATGCATATTTCTTTCTATAAATGTGTAGAACCCTTTTTTATTGCAAATGGGCTACAGGAAATGATTTTGAAATTTAAAAACATGCTTTTTGGTCTTATTCTTTCAAATATAATTTTAAAATATCATAAAGGGTTTATTCGAGCAAAACAACGAAACATTGAACTTGCTAAGTTGAAAGCAGCTCATTTGTGGGGGAAAGATATTTTGGCTAAATGGAGATTTAAGCTGTTTTTAGTCAGGCTGCCTTTATTTATTTCAAAATCAAGCTTATTTTTTTGGGGGATTGCAAGAAAGTTAAAAGGTTTTAAGTTGAAAAAATTTGATAAAATAAAACAAATAAAAGCATGAAAATAATATTTTATAGTGATTCACTTGAATATGGTGGAGCAGAGAAATATCTCAATGATATTGTTTCTGGCTTTTGCTCAGAAAAAAATAAGTTGTATGTAGTTTGTTCAACGTTTAAAGCTTTTGGTGAAGCAGAAAAAAAAACAGGCGTAGAAATTATTAAGATACGACCAAAGAGTGTTTTTGATTTTTTAAGTTTTTTGCAATTATTGATTTTTTTTCTTAAGATATCTCCAGACATTGTTTTTATAAACTTTAGAAATACGTTTTCTTGCCAGCATGGCGCAATTGCTGCCTTTTTTGCCTTTAGAAAGACTATAGGTTTTTTGCATGCAGCAGAACTTCCTAACAAATGCGAAAAAATAGGTGTCTTATTGAGAAGATTTATAGCACAAAATCTTTTCAGTAGGATAGGCCGATTGATTTGTCCTTCTAAATATGTTGCTGACATTGCAATCTCAACATATAAGTGCAATCCTGATAAAGTAAGAAAAATATATCATGGAGTTGAACAAAAACCACTTTCATCTTTGTTTATAAAAGCTTTTATAAATGATTATGATTTGTATAATAAAAAGATTATTGTTTGTGTAAGCCGGCTAGCGCCAGAAAAAGGGTTAGAAGTATTAATAGTATCTTTCAAAAAAGTGTTAGAGAAAATTCCTGATGCAATGCTAATCATTGTGGGGGCAGGGAGTTTACTTTATGACCTTAGAGCCTTGGCGCTGTCATTGATGATTGCCGATAGTGTTTTATTTTTAGGTTTTAGAGAAGATGTTCAAAATTTTATTGAAATGTCGGATGTTGTTGTTGTCCCATCTCTTAATGAAAGTTTGTCTTATGCTGTGCTGGAGGCTATGATGCAAACAAAGCCGATTATTGCGACTCGTGTTGGCGGTATCCCAGAAGTTATTATTGAAAATTGCGGACTATTGGTTCCGCCAAATAATGCAGCCAAATTGTCGGATGAGATAATAAATTTATTGTATGACAATAAGAAGGCAATGGAATTAGCTATTAATGGACACAAAAGGGGGTTAAGCTGTTTTTCAAAAGATAAAATGTTTTATGAAATCAAAAAATGCGTAAATGAATTTATTGAGCGAGGCATGTTATGAAAATTCTTTATGATGGGCAAATATTCTCTTTCCAGTGTTACGGGGGTATTTCCAGATATTTTTTTGAATTAATGAATTTTTTCTATTTGGATAAACAAATTGATTTTGATTTGCCTTTATTATTTTCAAATAATAATTATTTGCAAGGAGCTCCATTCTCTAGACATATGCCATTTTTAAAAGCTATAAAATCGTGGAAAAAAAATCAATTAATGAATTTGATTAATATTCAGATGAGCAAAAAAAAGTTGAGAGAAAAAGAGTTTGATGTTTTTCACCCTACTTATTATGATGCTTATTTTTTGAAATATATTGGGGATCATCCGTTTGTTTTGACTGTACATGATTTAATTCATGAGAAATTCAGTAGTATGTTCAAAAAAAATGATGTAGCAGCTAAATTTAAGAAAATATTATTAGAAAAGGCCTCTAGGATTATAGCTGTTTCAGAAAACACTAAGCATGATATTGAGTCAATATATTCAATAAGTCCTGAGAAAATAGATGTAATTTATCATGGAAGTTCTTTTGGTCAGGTTGAGGCCGAACCAATTGATTTAGAGTTTTTTGGGAAATATTTGCTTTATGTTGGAGATAGGAAATTGTATAAGAATTTTACTTTTTTTTTGGAAAGCATTTCTTCTCTATTAGCTCAGGATAAGGAATTATATTTAATATGTATTGGCGGCAGGGAATTTTCAAAAAAAGAGATAACTTTGTTTAAGGAATTAAATATTGAAAAAAAAATAGTTTTTTATGATTTTTCTGATGGTGTTTTAGCCTATTTATATAGGAATGCGCAGAGCTTTGTTTATCCGTCCTTGTATGAAGGATTTGGAATTCCTATTGTGGATGCTTTTAGTTGTGGGTGTCCTGTGATAATTAGTAATACAAGTTGTTTCCCTGAGGTTGCAGGAGACGCAGCGGAATATTTTGACCCTACAGATAAGGTGTCAATTTTGAATAGTATTAAGAAAGTGATATGTAATAAAAGCTTGAAGAACCAATTGATAGAAAAAGGGTTTCAGCGAATGAAATATTTTACATGGGCAAAAACTGCGGAGCAAACACAAAAAACATATGAGAATGTTTTAAGAGATAAAAAGCCTAATGCTTAATAAATTAAAGCCATATTTTTATTTACTTCTTTTGTTTGTTTTGACGGGCGGGATGTTTGACGATTTATTTAATATTATTTTTACTTTGCTTTTGTTCCCTTTTATAATTATTTCTCCCATATTTGTTCTTAAAAAAGTAAAATCAAAATTTATTATAGTTATTTTGATGTTAGGCTTATTTGTTGCGTTAATTAGCATGCTTCAGTCGGGGATGGTTAGTTTAGAAGGGAGATTGTTTGGAGGCTCCGCTATTGATAATTCATTTGTTTTTACTATTAAAACATTGGTAAAAATAATGTTGCTTTTTATTTTTTTCCCAGTATCGCAGGGGATATTGCAGAAATTTTCGAATTTATGCTTTGCCACTTCTAAAATCATTATAGGGCAAATTGCAATCTCAACTATATTGTATAATTTTTTGGGTTTCAATAAAATAATTATTAAAGGCTTATATCCTCTTATTTCCGGATTTACATGGCATGAGCAGTTCCCTTTTTTATTCATGGGATCGATTTTCTCTTTCTTGAATAATTTTCAATATTGTCGACCTTTATCCATTTTCAGAGAACCTGGCCCTATGGGCATATTTTTGTTGTTTTTGTTTATTATTTATTCTATTATTAATAAAAAATTTAATATAAAATATTTTTCCCTTACAATTTTAGGATTAATTATTGGCCTTTCTAAGGCCGCCTTGATTCTTGCTTTTATGTTTTTAGCGACATATACGATTGTTAAATTTTTAAGATCAAAGGCAATGGCAATTATTGTTTTTAGTTTTTTATTCTTATTAGGAGCCCAATTTATTGTTTATTTTGGTGGAGAATATTTTGCGCATAGATCTATGGGGTCAATGTATGTGCTGAATGATATTTCATTATTGCCAAAAGGATTAAATTCATCATACGAATACGTTAAAACAAACTATGGAGAAGAGGCAAATTTGGGATTTGTATCTATGCTGTATGACCTAGGAATAATTCTTTCGATAATTGTATATTCTTTTCTTTTTTATTTATTAATAAAAATATACGCTCAAGATAGAGGATATTTTGCAATTGACTTCGCAGTGTTCGCTTTTTTGCTCGGAACGTTTGGCTTGTCTAATATGTATTTTTCAGGATTGTTTTTGTTTGCCATTTATTTGTTTGTTTACAACTTTAGCAAAGGTAGAAATGAATCAAATAAAGTTTTAAAGCTTAAAGGAGTTACGCCATGATTTCTGTTATTACCATTTGTAAAAATTCAGAGGCAATAATTGCTGAAACGATGAGAAGTGTTTTAACTCAAACATATCCTGATCTTGAATATATAATTATTGATGGTAAATCAACAGATAATACTCTGGCGATTATTAAGCTGATTGCTACTGAATATCCTTTAAGAACGATAAAAATTGTTTCAGAAGCAGATTGTGGTATTTCCGACGCCATGAATAAAGGGATTAAATATGCAAATGGTGAGTTAATTGCCCATCTTCATGCTGGAGATAGATATATAAACAATGATGTTATTTCAAAAGTTATGGCATCGTACTATGAAAAAAATTGGAGATGGGCAGTTGCTGGTTCAATTGTGATAGATGCATCAGGTAAGCCACTTCACGTGTATAAAGCTAATCCAGACTATAAAACATTGCTTGCGAAGAATTGCATCCCGCATCAATCTACTTTTTTGGTGAAAGATGTTTTTGATAAACATGGATTGTTTGATGTAAATTATAAACAAGCTATGGATTATGAATATTGGTTAAGGATAGCATTTAAGGGAAGCGAAAAATATACTGTTTTGCCTTTTGACACAACTTATTTTCTTGATGGAGGAAAATCTTCGAATATATTTGAATTGTTAAGATATTTAAAAAAAATAAGGAATAAAATGCATGAATATGGATATATTTCATCTAGGGTAGAAAATTATTTATTTTTAGTTAGAGTTTTTTTGTTCTATTGTTTTTATAATTTCAAGAAACGCATAAAGCTCAGAAGGCAGATTAAATGTTAAATTTATGAATAAAAAATTGAAAATAGGAATTGATGCCCGTTTTGCTATAAAAAATAGAAGAGGAATCGGTAATTACACTTTAAAGTTAATTCAAAATCTTGCAGAAATTGACAAAGTGAATCAATATATTTTATATGTTGACTCTGATGATATAGAAGGTGTTTTACCAAAACAAAGCAATTTTTCGACAAAAAAGCTTTTAATATCAAACTATCTTATTTGGGAACAAATTTTATTGCCATTTGTGGCAAGGTTTGACAATATTGAGATCCTTCATTGTACGGGAAATACTGCGCCTGTTTTTCTTAGCAAAAAAATAAAATTGATAGTTACTATTCATGATGTCATGTATTTGAAAGATTACTCTTTATTGCCAAAATCTGCTTCAATGTATCAAAGAATTGGAAGAATATATCGCAAGTATATAGTTCGGCGCGTTATAAGCAAAACATTTCGCATAATTACTGATTCCGAATTTTCAAAGATTGATATATTGCATCACTTCCCAAAAATTGCTCCTAATAATATATTGGTTGTTTATGCAGGGATGGATACTCGATTTCATATTGTTGATAAAAATAAAGAATTGTGTGATAAAGTTAAAAGCTCCTTTAATATAAAAAATAAATATATATTAGCATTGGGGGCAACAGATCCCAGGAAAAACACAGAATTTATCATAAAATCTTATTTAGAGATAAAAAAGGATGAAAAGATTAAGGAAAGCTTAGTTGTCCTTGGTATTAAGAACTGGAAAAAAACAAAATTATTTGAATTGATCTCAAGGCATCCAAACATAAAAGATGTTATTGTTGTGGGTTTTGTTGAAGATGATGATATTGTCGCTTTGTATAATTGTGCGGAATTATTTGTTTATCCTTCCTTATATGAAGGATTTGGATTGCCTGTATTAGAAGCTATGGCTTGTGGGGTTCCTGTTATTACCTCAAATAAATCTTGTTTGCCTGAGATATCAGGCGGTGCAGCTGTTTTAGTAGATCCAACTAGTAATGAAGACTTTAAAAATGCAATTATAAATGTAGTTAATAATAAACAAATGAAAGATGACATGAGAATAAAAGGATTAGAACGGACTAAGGCGTTTTCTTGGATGAAAATGGCAAGTCGTATTCTTTCAATTTATGAAATAGCAGGCAAAAAATGAAAATTTTATTTCTAACGCCACGCTTTCCTTATCCTCCCTTGAAAGGTGAGCAGGTAAGGGTTTATAATTTTATTAAATATTTATCTAGGCATGGTCATAAGGTAACTTTGCTTTCTATTTGTTCGAAAAAAGATTTTATCAATAAAAAAGAGCTTGAAAAATATTGTGAAGAGATTTATTGCATTAAGATTGGGTTGTTCGAAAAAATATTTAACTTTTTTAAAATGATTTTTTTGGGGCTTCCTCTCCAGAATTTTTCCTCATATTCTTCTCTGATAAAAAACAAAATAACAGAACTTAAATCAAAGCATGAATTTGATATTGTTCAGATTGAATTGATTAGAATGGCGCAATATATTCAAGAATTTAAAGGATTTAGAATTATTGTTGATCTTGTGGATTCCCTTGCATTAAATATGAAAAAAAGATTTAAAAGAGAAAGATTTTGGGTGAAACCAATTTTTTATTATGAATGGAAATCCATGGAAAGATACGAAAAAACAATAACAAATCTTAATTGTAGCTTTTTAGTCGTTTCTATCTCTGAAAAAAAGGCCATATCTGATAGCAAGAAAATTGAAGTTGTTCAAAATGGTGTAAATGTTTGTGGAATAAATAATATTGTAAAAACACCAAACAAGATAATCTTTACAGGGAATTTAGGTTATTTCCCAAATGTTGATGCTGTATTGTTTTTTGTCAAAGAAGTATTCCCATTGATTAAGGCTAAAATGCTCGATGCGAAGTTTTTTGTTGTTGGCGCAAATCCAGCAAAGAAAATAAAAAATTTAGACAATGGCGTGGATATTTTTGTGATAGGGTATGTCGAAAATATTTATGAGCATATTGCGTCTGCCTCATGCGCGGTAGCTCCTATGTTATCTGGGACAGGTATTCAAAATAAAATTTTAGAAGCGATGGCTTGCAAGGTTCCTGTGGTTGCTACAAATTGTGTACTTTCAGGGATAAATTGTTTACCTAATAAACATATTTTAATTGCAGATAAGCCAGAGGAATTCGCAAATGCTGTTGTGTCTTTATTGCAGAAACCGGAATTTAATCGAGAATTAGCAAAAGAAGCTTTTGATTTCGTTAATTCCAATTTTAATTGGGGTGACATTTGTAAGAAATTGTATAAGTTTATTTGATTCTCTAAAGGTCTCTTTGCTTGTAGGTTGTTCCTGTTCGCGCTAAAATGTAAAAAATGAAAAAATATCTTATAACAGGGTTTTCTGGATTTGTTGGCAAGCATTTTCTTGATTATTTAGAAAATGTTGAATCCGGAGTATCTGTGTTAGCCGTAGATATACAGGCGCCATAATTTGTTGCTGTACTATACTAATAGGCCAGGCATTGACATTTCTGGACTATTGCAGTAGCATGTATTTCTGGAGGCTTTTAAACTATGAAAAATGAGGAATTGAAAAAATATATTCAAAACCAGCTTTTACATTCGAAAGACCGTTTGGAGGGATATATAAGGGATGTAAATGGTAAGGTGTTTCATAAGAGAAGTGCCTATTTTGTTTTAGAAAATCATATAAATAGCTTTATAAATGGTAAAAACGAACCAAGAATTATTGTAATGCCAGGGCTTAGAGGGACAGGTAAAACAACGCTTCTTGCTCAACTGTATTTTCATGCACAAGCTGAAAAACTATATCTTTCAGTTGACGAAATTGTGAAAAGATTTGATGTTACGCTATGGGACGCAATTGAATGCTATGAAGAACTGGTGGGCTCTGCGGTTGAAGAGTTTAAAAAGCCGTTTTTCCTGTTTTTAGATGAAGTACACTATGACAAGAAATGGTCGGCATTTTTAAAAACATTATACGACAAATCGAAGAATGTTTTTGTTTTATGCACTGGTTCCGCATCTTTGCTTTTAAAGGATCAAATTAATGCCGATTTATCAAGAAGAGTTAAACTTGTCGATATTTTTCCGATTAATTTCCATGAATACGAAATGATAAAGGATAATATTTTACTGCCTGAAAACCTTAGCGAAAATATTGCAAATGCTTTGCTTTCTTCTGATAACGCCGAAAAATTGTTCAAAGAACTTAAAAAGGAAGAGGGCAGGGTGAAAAAGTATTGGTTGCAAATTGATCGATTTGAAATAAAAAAATATATGAAATTTGGAACACTTCCTTTTACAATTCAATCTGAAAATGAGGCACTCTCAAATGAATATATTGGCCAGATGATAGATAAAATCATCTCGTTTGATCTTCCATTGCTTGGAAGATTTGAAGTTGAAACTATCAGTAAAGTCGAAAGAATTTTGTATCTTATTTCTGACTCAATTAGTGTTAGCTTAACTCATTTGAGTTGCGCTGTTGAGATGAGGAAAGAAACTCTTTCTTCAGTTCTAATGGCTTTATGTAAAGCTGGGGTATTAATTCGCGTAGCCCCTCATGGCTCTCATTATTCTCAAGTAAGAAAACCTTCTAAATATTTATTTGCAACTCCGGCATTTAGAAGTTTCTTTTTAAATTCATTAGACAGCTCTAAACTGCTCGATGATTATCAAGGAAGTTTATTTGAAGATTTAGCAGTTCTTTGTTTCCAAAGATTTATTCCAAAATATGGAGATTTTTCTTTGTCTTATGATTCTTCCGATGGAGGGGCTGATTTTATTTTGGGTTTCCCAAGGAAAAAGATTGCCATAGAAGTTGCAGCCGGCAATAAAGGGATAAAACAGGCTCTATTTACTATGGATAAAAAAAAATGCGATTATGGCGTGATTTTTTGTTCTGAAGAGCTGTATTTTGATAAAGAGCAAAACATCGTAAAAGTTCCATGGCAATATGTTCTATTGGTTTGATGTATGAAAAAATATCTTATAACAGGCTTCTCAGGGTTTGTTGGAAAACATTTTCTTGATTATTTAGAAAATGTAGTGCCTGGCGCATCTGTTTTAGGTGTAGACCTACAGGCTCCGCAATTTGATCTTTCAAAATTCCCGTCTATAAAATGCGATTTTAAGAAATTGAATTTGTTAAATAAAGATGATCTTTCAGCTGCCCTCTGCCAATTCAATCCCGATTATATTCTCCATTTAGCATCCTTTAGCAGTGTAGCTTTCAGCTGGCAAAATCCTGTTGATAGCTTTAAAAATAACACGAATATTTTTCTTAATCTTATTGAGAGCGTTCGAGAGTTAAAGTTGAAATCGAGAATTTTATCTATAGGCTCATCAGAAGAATATGGAGATTTTGATGAAAAGGATTTGCCTCTTAAAGAAACATATGAGCTTAAACCGTCAAGCCCTTATGCTGTAGCGCGTGTATCACAAGAGCTTTTATCGAAGATATATGTTTCTGGCTTTAATCTTGACATAATGATGACGAGATCTTTTAACCATATGGGCTCAGGCCAAAGAGATACCTTTGTAATTCCATCTTTTGCTAGACAATTAGTTCAATTTAAAGCTCAAGGATTGAAAAAGGCAATACTTCATACTGGAAATGTTGACGTTGTAAGAGATTTTACGGATGTTAGGGATGTTGTAAGAGCTTATTTTGAGTTGTTTGAAAAAGGAAAACCCGGAGAAATATATAATATATGCAGCGGCAAGGGAATTTCCCTAAGAGAAATTATTGAAAAATTTGCGCAAATGCTTGGTCTTGAAATTTCAATAGAAATTGATAAAAAACTTTTGCGGCCGAATGATTATAAGATTATCATAGGTTCAAACGATAAAATAAACAAGGAAATAGGATGGCAGCCTTCTATTTTGTTCGAACAAACGTTAAAAGATGTGTTAAAATATTGGGACAATTTATGTTTATAATTATTAGAATAATTTTAGATGTTATTTTTGTGATTTCATCTTTTATAATTTCTTATCTTATAAGATTTGACAGCTTAACTTGGTCTAATTTTTTGTCCGCACCTATCCATCAATATTCCAATTATTTGCTTGCCATAACTATTGTTTATGTTTTGTCTTTCAATTTTTTTTCAATGTATAAAACCAAAAAGGGTTTTTTATTATATTTAGATGAATTGATAGGTGTTTTTTTAACTGTTTTGTTTGCTTCTTCTATTTTAATTGTTTTAACTTTTATAAATGGCGAGTATCAACTTGCCAGACCAATCATATTTTTGAGCGTTCCTGTTGCTTTGATCTTATTAGCGTTAAGCCGCGAACTGGTTTTGCGGATCGAAATAGTTGCTAGATCCAAAGGCTTTGGAGGTAAAAGGGCTGCAATTATTGGAAGCGGTGAGTTGGCTCAAACTGTTGCTGATAAAATAAGGCAGCATCCGTCTTATGGGATAAATTTTGCGGGGTTTATTGGGGATGGAAATAAAGAAGTTTTAGGTAATATTGATGAGCTTGAAAGTATTGTAGCTAGGTATAACATTCAGACTATTTACGTGGCAGATAAAGCTTATACCAGAGAACGCTTGGCGGAACTTGCCGATTTTTGCGATCAAAAAAATATTGTATTTGGTACGATTCCTGACGTATTTCAAATTTTAACCACCTCTCCATCCGTTGAAGATATAGATGGTTTGCCTATAGTTACTTTGCGGCAAACTAAATATACTATGTTAAGCCGCGTAATAAAAAGGGTTTTTGATGTGGTTCTTTCTTTATTTGGCATAATTATCTTTTTTATCCCTATGATCTTGATATATTTTTTAATAAAATTTACATCTCAAGGTGTTGTTATTTATGCGCAAGCACGTGTGGGAAGAAATGGAAAACCTTTTAAATTATATAAATTTAGGACAATGATTTCTGGAGCCGAACATAAAACTGGCCCCGTTCTCGCAACAGATGATGATACAAGAAAAACTCCAATCGGTAAAATTCTACGTGCCACCAACCTTGATGAACTTCCTCAGCTTTTTAATATTTTAAAAGGGGATATGAGTTTTGTAGGGCCAAGACCTGAGAGGCCATTTTTTGTGGAGCAGTTTAGACTCTTTATACCAAAATATATGGAAAGGCACAAAATCAGGCCGGGGCTTGCCGGTTGGGCCCAATTTCATGGCGGATACAACATGCCTGCTGAAGAGAAGATAAAATATGATTTGTATTATATAGAGAACTGGTCTTTTTTGCTTGATATAAAAATTATTTTAAGTTATCTTTGGATAGCATTCACGTTACAAAGGAGAAATTAGCCTATGAGCTTAAGCATTTTTATCAGATTGGCATTATTATTTGTAATTCCGTTTTTTATGAGTTTGTTTTTAACCCCTTTGGCAAAAACATTGGCCTACAAATTTAATATTCTTGATCATCCAGGCAATCGAAAAATTCATAATGAGCCAATGCCACTTGTCGGGGGCATAGTAATTTTTATCTCATTTATCGCCGGTATTTGGATGGGAGGATGGCAGACCAGGCAATTTTTAGGGATTGTTTTTGTAGGGCTTGCTTTTATTATTTTTGGCTCATTAGATGATGCTGGTATAAAAATCAGAGCCCGATACAAAATTTGGTCGCATCTTTTTCTTGCTTTTTTATTGATTTATTTTACGGGCATTTCTTTTTTATTTTTCAAATTAAATATTATAAACTGGGTTCTGACCGCTTGTTTTATTGCCTTTATGACAAATTCCATGAATATGCTTGATGGGATGGATGGGCTTGTTTCCGGTGTTTCTTTTTTCAGTTTATTTTTTATGGGTATTTTAGCATTTAATAGCGGACAACCCGAGCTGTTTATCATGGCTATTGTTCTTATGGGCGCTGTTCTAGGCTTTTTAAAATATAATTTTAATCCGGCTTCAATTTTTTTGGGGGAATCCGGCTCAACTTTTCTTGGTTTTATGCTTGCGATTTTTGCAATAAAAATTAATATATATAGCTTGTGGAATGTTGCCGCATTTTTGGGTATTGAAAGATTGCAAACTATTTCTTTTATTATTCCTCTAATTATTTTGGGGATACCTATTTTTGATACTTATTTTGTTTTTGCAAATAGATTTTTGCATAAAATCAAATTCAGCCAGCCCGGGAAAGACCATTCCCATCATAGAATCCATTTGATGGGATTTTCTCAAAGAGATACGGTTTTATCCCTTTACGCGATTCAATTTATTTTAGGATTTATTGCTTTGGCAATGGTAAACTCGGGATTGCAGCAGTTTGTCGCGCTTTTATCTATTGTTTTTGTGTTTTTTGTGGGATTTACTTTTTTCCTGACAAGGGTAAAAGTTTATTCTTGATTATTCCCATTCAATTGTTGCTGGCGGTTTTGATGATATATCATAAACAACGCGATTAATTTCCGGCGTTTCGTTTATTATTCTACTTGATATCTTTTCTAAGAGCTCATAAGGGAGTTGTGCCCAATCAGCTGTCATTGCGTCCGTGGAAGATACCGCGCGTATGGCGACAGTATTCAAATAAGTTCGCTTGTCTCCCATAACCCCCACAGTTCTTATGGGGAGTAACACGCCAAAAGACTGCCAGACTTTTTTATAAAAGCCGGCATTTTTTATTTCAGAAACTACGATGTCATCTACTTCCTGCAGTATTTTTACTCTTTCAGGAGTTACTTCTCCTATTATTCTAATCGCAAGCCCTGGTCCAGGAAAAGGCTGGCGGGAAATAATTTCTTCAGGCACGCCTAATTCTGTTCCCAAAGCTCTTACTTCATCTTTAAAAAGCTTTTTTAACGGTTCTATCAGCTTGAATTTTATATCTTTTGGCAATCCTCCGACATTGTGATGGGTTTTGATCCGCGCCGCTTTTTTTGATGTGCCGGTTCCGGGAGCTGCGGATTCTATAACATCGGGATAAAGAGTTCCTTGAGCTAAATAGGGAAGGTGTCCAAGTTTTTTTGCCTCTTCCTCAAAAACTCTTATAAATTCGTTGCCGATCCTATGGCGTTTTTCTTCAGGATCGGTTACCCCTTTTAATTTCTCAAAAAATCTTTTCGATGCGTCAATATGTATAAAGTTTATTTTAAATTTGCTTGTAAAAAGCTCGCTTATCTTTTTAGCTTCGTTCTTTCTCATGAATCCTTGATCAATAAACATGCAGGTAAGCTGCTCCCCAACCGCTTTGTGGACTAACGCCGCGACGGTTGTGGAATCAACACCGCCTGAAAGGGCGCAAAGGATTTTTTCTTGACCTAAAATTTCTTTAAGTTCTGCAGTTGCAGTTTCTGCAAAGCTTTTTGTTGTCCATGTGGGCTTGCAACCACAAACTACATAAACAAAGTTTTTGATTATCTCAAGACCATCTGGAGTATGGACAACTTCAGGGTGAAACTGTACGCCGTATATTTTTCTCTCATGGTCACCGATTGCGGCGTTTGTTGTATTGCTTGTGTGCCCAAGTGTCTGGAATCCCTCTGGAAGCTTAACTACAGAATCTCCATGACTCATCCATGTTTGAATTTCAGCTTGCAGTCCCGCAAATAAATTTGATTGATCGTCAATTATAAGTTGTGTTTTGCCGTATTCTTTTACAGTTCCAGGTTTTACTTCTCCACCAAGTTCTTTGCCAATAAGTTGCATTCCGTAGCATATTCCAAGAATTGGAATTCCACTTTTTAGAAGTTCAGGGTCAGGAAGGGGCGCTCCATCATCATATACGGATGAAGGGCCTCCTGAAAGAATTATGCCTTTGGCATTGCGTGAAATAAGCTCTGAAACTGCGGTGTTATGCGGCAAAACTTCACAATAAATATTGCATTCACGGATCCTTCGGGCAATAAGCATTGCATATTGCGCTCCAAAATCAAGAACCACTATTAAATCATGTTTATTTTTCATTGTTTTTGTCTTTACTGTACACTGTAAACAGTTAACTGTACACTCTTATTTATACATCCCAAGCTGTTGGGCTTTTTGGTAGACTTTTCCCTCAGTCAGGATAGAAGGTGCAATTACTATCTGTACTTGTTGCATCTCTTTTAAGTTTTCAGCACCGAGTGTTCCCATTGAAGTCTTTAAGGCTCCAACTAAATTCATAGAGCCGTCATCAAACTTTGCAGGTCCGTATAAAATTTCTTTGAGCGTTCCGATTGTTCCAACTTTTATTCTTGATCCTCTTGGAAGCGTTGCATTTGGTGTTGCCATTCCCCAATGATATCCATTTCCTGGTGCCTCTTTTGATCTTGCAATTTGTGAGCCTGTCATAACAGCGTCAGCACCGCAGGCGATGGCTTTACAAATGTCGCCACCGGAAACAAGTCCGCCATCGGCGATAATTGGTATGTATTTCCCGTTTTCTTTGAAGTAGGAGTCTCTTGCCGCGGCGCAATCTGCGATTGCAGTTGCCATTGGAATTCCAACTCCCAAAACACCGCGTGATGTGCAGGCGGCTCCAGGTCCTATCCCTACAAGGACTGCGGCAACTCCTGTTCCCATAAGTGTTAGAGCTACTTCGTATGTTACGCAATTCCCAACAATGACAGGAATGCCCATCTCTTTGCAGAATGTGTTAAGGTCAAGGACAGGAGAAGCTTTTGATTTATGTTTTGTAGAGATTACGGTTGATTGTAAAACAAACATTTCGGCTCCCGCATCTCGCGCGATTTTTCCGAATTCTGTCGCCTGTTGGGGAATAGATGATACAGCCGCGAATCCTCCGCCGTCTTTAATCTCTTTGATCCTTTTAACTATTAATTCTTTTTTTATAGGTTCTTCATAAAGTTTTTGCATCAGTTCTACGTATTTTTCTTTTTCAACAGAAGCTATTTTTTCTAATATTTTTTCAGCCTCTTCATAACGGGTCCAAACGCCTTGAAGATTAAGCGCGCCAAATGTTCCGACTTTTGTTAATTCAATGGCTGTTTTAGGAGAAACAACAGAATCCATAGCAGACGCAATTATTGGAATATCAAATTTTTTATCGGCAACAGTCCAGGAAACATCTGTATCTTCCGGATTTATTGTAACAATAGATGGAACAAGTGAAATCTCATCAAATCCATACACTCTGCGAACAGCCCTGCTTCTTCCCAATTGAACATCTGCCATGTTTTTAACCCCTTTCTATTACAAAATTTTTACCAATAATCTATGGATTCTTATTTTTCTCCCAAAACCCCTTTTATTTTAAAGTTTTCCCCTCTTCTGTATATTTTAAATTCTATCGTATCGTAAGGCCTTAAGTCAGAAATGATTTTTTTGATTTCCGCTGATGAAGCAATGCTTTTTGAATTGATTTCTTTGATAACATCAAACTTTTTAAGCCCCATTTTATCTGCAGGACTTTTTTCTATTACATTTGTAATGACAACAGTTCCTTCTTGGGTATGTTTGGTATCACGCATGTAAATACCAAGCCATGGCCTTGTTACTTTCCCTTTTATTATGAGATCCTGTAATACCTCTTTTGCCGCATTTATTGGAATAGCAAAACCTATCCCCTGGGCTTGAGCTATAATTGCCACATTTATTCCTATTACTTCTCCTTTGATATTTAATAATGGCCCACCGGAATTTCCGGGGTTAATTGCCGCATCTGTTTGAATTAAATCCCTGTTTCCAATATTTCCCAGGCTTCTTCCTGTCGCGCTTATAATTCCAGCTGTTGCTGTATTTGAAAACCCGTATGGATTTCCAATGGAAATGACCCATTCACCAGGCCTTATTTTGTTTGAATCTCCCAGTATCAAAGTCGGCAGGCCAATGGCTTCAATTTTAATTACGGCTAAATCAAGTGTCTCATCTTTTCCTATCAGCTTTGCATTAAAAGATCTTCCGTCTTTAAGCGTTACCTTTATTTTATCGGTATCTTCAATTACATGATCATTTGTTAAAATATACCCTTCTTTGTTTATTATAAATCCTGAGCCTGCTCCTTTAAGCGGTATGATCTTGTCGTGAAAAAAGTCTTTAAAACGGGGATCAAATTCAAAACCAAAATCATTGTCCAAGCTTGAAAAAGGGTTTACAAACCTGTATCCTTCCATTTTTATCGTATCAATATTTACTACTGCGGAACCGGTGATCTCAACGACATCTGCAAGAGTATTAACACCTGCGACATAAGTGCTTTCTGCTGAATTTACTATGGCAGGTAAAAAGATTAAAAAGAATATAAATAAAAAATATGAAAATTTAGCCTTAGTACAATTAAAAAAACACATAATTTTATTATCCTTTTGTCGGGGGATTGATAAAAATCTTATCAATTCATCTCTATTCTGTCAAGGAAGGGGAAAAGAAATTAATTTTAGCTTGACTGATGCATAATTTTCATTGTAAAATTCCCACACAAGTGGGAAGAATAAAAAACATATTTTTAATTGCAGTTCTCCTTATAGTCATAGGGCTCAGCTTTTGGATCAGTTTTATGATAGGCAAAAATATTCTTACGCCCGTTGTTAAAGAATTGCCGACTGTTGATTCTTTAACCAGAGAGGCCGATGAGATTTTTAAAGATTTAGGGCCTATCACATTTGAAGTTGAGCCGACGGTTGATAATGATGGCCAGTTACAAAATGATATGATGCAGGGGACAGTGGAGCCTGTTACGATTTTACCTCCATCAAAAAAATATACTATTACTACAATAGTAGATAATGCTTCAAAAGAAAAGCAAGAGAATACTCCAAAAGAGATTTCTTCTCAGTATAAAGTTCAAGTGGGAGTTTTTTTATCTCGTAAAAATGCCGATGATCTTGAAAAAAGTCTTATGGCAAAAGGATTTGACCCTGAAATTGAGCAATTTCAAAAATATTGGAGAGTGTTTTTGCCCCAGTCAAACTTGGTTGATGCTCAAAAACTTGTTTCCCTCTTGAAAAGTAAGGGGTTTGAGGCTATTATTAGAAGGTAAGGCTGGCAGATTGACAGATTTTTTCTGTTTTCTAAAAAAAGTATACGATTTTCTAAAGGAGGAAATTTTAAAATGGGGCTTTATGATGCGGTTTTTGGCAAATTTTCACGTGATTTGGGCATTGATTTAGGAACTGCTACAACGCTTGTTTTTGCTCGAGGAGAAGGGATTATTTTGTGTGAGCCAAGTGTTGTCGCATTGGATAAAAATACAAACAAAATATTAGCCATTGGTAATGAAGCAAAAGGGATGTTAGGCCGGACCCCCGGCAATATTGTTGCTGTTCGTCCAATGAGAGACGGCGTTATTGCGGATTTTGAAGTTACCGAAATGATGCTGCGCCATTTTATAAACAAAAGCCATAATAGGTCAAATTTTGTAAGGCCTCGCATTGTTGTTGGAGTTCCTTCCGGTATTACTGGAGTAGAGAAACGCGCTGTCCTTGATGCCGCGATGCATGCCGGTGCTCGCGAAGCTTATTTAGTTGAGGAACCAATGGCTGCGGCAATTGGTGCAAATCTTCCAGTATCTGAAGCTGCCGGTTCTATGATTGTTGATATTGGGGGAGGTACAACAGAAGTTGCTGTTTTAGCCTTGGGCGGAATTGTTGTGAGTAAGTCTATTCGTGTTGCGGGAGATGAATTGGACGAAGCGATAGTTGCTCATTGCCGTAAAAACTATAATTTGCTTATTGGGGAGAGGACTGCTGAACAGATAAAAATTGATATTGGGTCCGCGTATCCGTTGTTGGAAGAAAAAACAGTTGAGGTCAGAGGCCGCGATCTGGTTACAGGGCTTCCAAAAACTTTAACTTTAACATCATCTGAAATAAGAGATGCTCTTGCGGATCCTGTTGCTACAATTATTGATGCGGTTAGGATGACTCTTGAAAAAACCCCTCCGGAACTTTCTGCGGACATTATGGATAGAGGGATTGTTATGGCAGGGGGAGGTTCTCTTCTTAGGGGATTGGATAAGTATTTAGCCCAGGAAACGGATATGTCTGTTTATGTTGTTGATGATCCTATTTCATGCGTTGCTTACGGTACCGGCAAGATTTTAGAAGAAATCGATGTGTTGAAAAAAGTGTTAATAATGCCGCGAAAAGGATAATAAATGAGTTAATGAGTTATCGGTTTTTTTTAATTTTATTTCTTAGTCTATCATTTCTTTTAAATGTGCAGCCGATAACAAATTCTTCCTTTGTTCATGTTATTGAGTCTTCGGTTTCAACCTCTTTTTTCCCTCTACAGAGAGGATTTAATTTTGTGATTGATGCTGTTCCGAATACATTTATTTTTATGGCTAACGCATATAAGTTTAAAAAAATTTCAGACCAATATTTTTTGGAGCTTAAAGAGCTTAAAGCTGAACTATCTTTACTTGAAAGTGTTAAAAATGAAAACGAAGAATTTCGCCGAATTCTGGGTTTTATGAAAAAAGCGCCCTATCGTTTTAATCTTATTCCTGCAAAAATTATAGATCGTGAAAATGAAAATTGGAACTACAGCATAACAATCGACGCGGGGATAAATAAGGGGATAAGAGAGGGGTTTACAGTAATATCTGAAAATGGTCTTGTTGGTAGAGTTACAAGAGTTGACAAGTTTTCTTCAAAAATAATGTTAATTACTTCTCCTCACAGTGCTGTAAGTGTAATAGTAAGCAGAAGCAAAACTTTTGGGATAGCGCGCGGCGGATTCGGGATTAACCGGTTAATTCTTGATAATATACCTGAAGACGCGTTGATAAGCATTGAATCTGAAGTTGTCGTTTCTCCCGCCAGCAATGTTTTTATCCAGGGGATTCCTGTCGCGATGGTTTTAAAAGTAAATAAAAAAGTAGAGGATATTTTCCAAGCGGTTGAATTAAAAACGTCGGTAGATTTTTCAAAAATAAAAGTGGTATTTGTATGCAGGCAATAATATTGATGTTAATGTTTCTTTTTGCCCTTCTTGTCCATGGGCGATTCCATTTTATGGGGGCGCCTGATTTTCTTTTGTTGTTTATTGTCGCGCTTGCGGTTAAAGAAAATAATATAAAAACAATATCTTATTCTTTTGTTGCCGGATTTTTGGAGGATGTTTTGTTCTCCGTAGGATTTGTCAATGCTTTGGCAAAGACTCTTCTTGGAATGTTGGCCTTGTATATGAAACAATTTTTTGTTATTGATAAAAAACTGCTGGCATTGATCCTTGCTTTTATATTAACGCCGATTTCTTTTTTAATATCATATTTTTCAATATTGTATTTTCAATCTGTCCAGCAGCTTTCTTTCCCTTGGATAAATATGGTTGTTTCATCAATTATTAATGCTGTTTTATGCCCATCTTTTTATCTGATTTTAAACAGGTTTTCTGCTGATGAAGAATAGGGCAAAAGTTTTTTTTGTAATTGCCAATATAATGCTGGCGTTTTTGTTTTTCAGGCTTTTGCAATTGCAGGTTTTTGAAAATAAGAAATACGTAAAACTTGCCTCTGATAATGCCGCCCGCACAATGCCAATAATTGCGCCCAGAGGCATTATTTTTGACAGAAACGGGAAAGTGCTCTTGAAAAATCGTCCTGTTTTTACAGTATATGTTTTACCCCATATGCTGCCCAAAAATCCGGAACCGATATTTAGAAGACTGGGAGCTATCCTGAATTTGCCGCAAGCAACAATTCTTAAGCGGTTTAAAGAAAGAAAAACTCCCATATTTGAAGGGATACTAATTGCAAAAGATGTTCCCATCTCTGCCATTTCACAAATCGAAGAGCTGCGTCCGAGTTTGCCAGGATTAGAAATAATTCGTTATCCATTGAGGTTTTATCCTTATAAGAAAACAGCGGCTCATGTGTTGGGTTTTGTAGGTGAAATTGAAACAGGAGAGCTTTCAAAGCTTAAAGATCAAGGTTATAGGTTGGGCGATCTCATTGGAAAAGATGGAATTGAGAAAGTATACGATAGTTATTTGCGAGGCATGGCAGGCGGTAAAAAAATTGAAGTGGATGCTTTAGGCCATCCTCTTAGAATTTTAGAAAAGCTGGAACCTGTTTCAGGCAATAATATAACTTTAACGATTGATATTAACCTTCAACAAAAAATTGAACAGCTTCTTGGCCGCAACGAAGGGGCTGTTGTGGTTCTTGACCCAAATACGGGAGAGATATTGGCGATGGCTTCTAATCCTTCTTATGATGCCAGTAAAAAATGGTCAGAAATCGATCAGCGTAACCATCCTTTTATGAATAGAGCTATTTCCTCTTATCCTCCTGGATCTACTTTTAAGCCTGTAGTATTGTCAGCTGCTTTGCAGGAAAAAATTACTACGGCTGGAGAATCTTTTTATTGTAAGGGATATTATGAGCTTGGGCGAAGAATCGCAAAATGCTGGAAGGAGGCAGGGCATGGCAGGATAACTCCCATAGAAGGACTTGTCCAATCCTGTGATATTGTTTTTTATGAATTGGGAAGAAGACTCGGGCCTGACAGGATAAAAAAATATGCTAATGAATATGGATTGGGTCTGCCAACTGGGATTGATCTGCCTGGTGAAAAAAAAGGCTTTCTTCCCGATCAAAAATGGAAACAAGAAAGATTTGGCCAGAAATGGTACGAAGGAGATTCCATAAATATTGGAATAGGACAGGGTTTTATTCAAGTAACACCTCTGCAGCTTGCATGTATGTACGGACAAATAGCGACAGGCCGACGCATGAAACCTTTTATTGTTAAACAAATTAAAAATGACCTAAACGAAGTTATATTTGAAAATAAATCTGAACTGGTTTACTCTACAGAGATATCTGAAAATAATCTTTCTTTGGTTAGAGTAGCTTTGCGGGATATAGTAAAAAGAGGTACAGGGATTGCTGCATTTGTTTCCAGCATGGAAGCGGCAGGAAAGACAGGTACGGCAGAAAATCCCGGCATTGCCCATGCTTGGTTTCTTTGTTATGCCCCTTATAATAAACCTCAAATTGTAATATCTGCATTTGTTGCCCATGGGGGGCATGGGGATCGAGTAACGGCTCATATAGCAAAAGATATTTTAAAATGGTATGCGGAAAATAGAAAGGAAAACGAAGCCTTGCATATTTTTTAGTGCGATGATATAATCACATTAACTTATAGAAACTGTGGATAAGTGGGCATTTTCACCCACTTTTCTTTTTAATTGGGGGTTTTTGTTGTGAAAATAGCAAATTTCAAGGTTATGCTTACTGAAATCAAAGAAGATAGGCGCATTACAGAAGAGAGCCTTATTAATGCCATAAAAGATGCCTTGTCCTCTGCCTATAAAAAACGTGTTCCCGAGGCCGAATATCTGGAAACAAAAATTGATAGCGAAGGAGAAGCAAAAATCTTTCGTGGAAAGGTTGTTGTTGAGGAAGTTACAAACAAAGAAGTGGAAATTTCATTAAAAGAAGCTCAAAAAAAGCAAAAAGGAAGTAAATTAGGGGATATTATTCAGTATGAGGTTACACCTGAAGATTTTGGGCGAATGGCAGCTCAAACAGCTAAGCAGGTGATAATTCAAAGGATCAGGGAAGCCGAAAAAGAAAGGGTTTATGATGATTATATAGGTAAAGTCGGTACGATGGTAAATGGTATAGTGCAAAACAAGGAAACAGGCGGATATTTGATTAACCTTGGATATGCTGAAACATTTCTTTCTTTCTCAGAGAGTATCCCTTCGGAAAACTTGAGGCCGAAAGACAGAATTAAAGTTTTGATTTTGGAAGTGAAAAAAACCTCCAAAGGGCCGGTTATTGTAGTTAGCCGTGCTCATCCTGATATTGTAAAAAAGCTTTTTGAAGAAGAAATTCCTGAAATTAAACAGGGGATTATTGAAATAAAGGCCATAGTTCGTGAAGCCGGCCGCAGAACAAAAATAGCGATTTACTCGAATGATAAAAATGTTGGAGCTGTTGGCACATGCATAGGACCAATGGGATCGAGGATACAAAATATTACAAAAGAATTGGACACGGAGAGGGTTGATATTATAGAATGGTCGGGAGATGACTCGAAATTTATAGCAAATTCCCTTTCTCCAGCGAAGATATCAAAAGTTGAAATCAGTAAAGAGTCAAAAACGGCAAGAGTTGTCCTTCCCGAAAAAGAACTTTCATTGGCAATAGGAAAAGAAGGACAAAATGTCAGATTGGCGGCAAAACTGACAGGCTACAGAATTGATATTGTTTCTGAAGAAGGAATACAAAAGCAGAATGAAAAAGATAAAGAAAACCTTTTAAAGAAGGATGAGGGAGTAGATGACACAAGCAAAGAAGATTAAAGTTGGTGTTTTAGCTGAAGAGTTAAAAAAAGAGACTAAAGATCTTTTAGTTATTTTAAAGAATCTTGATATTCCTGCTAAAACAGCGGCTTCTTCCATTGATAAAGAGGCAGCTGATATAGTGCGTGAGTTTGTATTATCAGAGGTCAAACCGGTAGTTATTAAACCTTCCGTGGCTAAAGAACTTCCCGAAATAAAAGTAGCCAATGAAGTTCCTGTCGTTGTCGATCAGAAACAGCCTAACGTTTCGTTGCCCGTTTTGGCTCAACCGGCTGTGCCTCCTGTGCCTGTTTTACCGCCAAAAGTAAAAATAACAGTATTATCCGATGGCATAGTTTTGAAGGATTTTGCTGAAATGTTAAGGCTTAAATCATCGGATATTATAAAAGAACTTATGATGAAAGGTGTTTTTGTAACTTTAAACCAAAAAATTTCGGCTGATATTGCCAAGGAACTGGGCTTAAAATTTAATTATGATGTTGAAATTGATGTTCCTGCTCCAAAAGCGCAAAAGGGACTAGAATCGGAGATTTTGGAAGAAGATTTGGATAAATTACAAGTCAGGCCTCCAGTTGTTACAATTATGGGGCATGTGGATCATGGGAAAACAAAACTTCTTGACGCTATTCGGTCTACAAAGGTTGCAGAATCTGAAGCTGGAGGAATTACACAACATATAGGAGCTTATCAGGTAAAGATAAAAAACAGAAAAATAACATTTCTTGATACTCCGGGACATGAAGCTTTTACTGCTTTGAGAGCAAGGGGAGCAAAAATTACGGATATTGCTGTCTTGGTTGTTGCCGCGGATGACGGAGTTATGCCGCAAACAATCGAAGCTATAGATCATGCCAGAGCTGCCGGCGTTCCTATTATTGTTGCCATAAACAAAATTGATAAAGTTGACGCCAATTTGGATAGAGTTAAACAGCAATTATCAGAAATGGGGCTTCAACCCGAAGATTGGGGAGGAACAACCGTTACTGTTCCTATTTCCGCCAGAGAAAAAACCGGAATAGACGATCTATTGGAAATGATATTGCTCGTTGCCGATATGCAAGAAATAAAAGCCAATCCGTTGGGGCAGGCTGTCGGGATTGTAATTGAATCAAAACTTGAAAAAGGAAGAGGGCCTGTTGCTTCTGTCCTTATAAAAAAAGGAACCATAAAAGTCGGAGATTCTTTTGTTGTTGGAGCGACATCAGGAAGAGTCAGGGCTCTTGTTTCATACGATGGCAAAAGGCTTAAAGAGGCGCTCCCTTCTACTCCTGTTGAGATTATTGGTACCTCGGAAGTTCCGGTTCCAGGCGATATTTTACAAGTAATGGATAGCGAAAAAGAAGCCAAAGTTGTTGCGGAAAGAAATAGAGATAAAACAAAGAGCACAGCCGCACGCCATCATCATACTCTTGAAGATTTTTCAAATGAAGTCAAAGAAGGAGAACAGGCTGATCTTAATTTGATAGTTAAGGCCGATGTTGAAGGGTCATTGGAAGCATTAAGCGCTTCTTTAAAAGAAATAAATGTTTCAGGTCGCCGCGTGAAAATAATCCATGGAGCAGTTGGAAATATTGCCGAATCTGATGTCTTGCTGGCGGAAGCATCCGAAGCCTTTGTTATTGCTTTTAACGTTGAAGTGGCTCCCCGCGCCCGTGAAATATCTGAAGCTGAAGGTATAGAGATAAAAAAATATAATATTATTTATAAACTTTTAGATGATGTTAAAAGCGCTATGGAAGGATTATTAAAACCTGAATACGAAGAGGTAAAGGTCGGAACTGCTGAGGTTAGAGAAACATTTAAATATTCAAAAGTTGGTGTTATCGCTGGTTGTTTTGTTAAATCAGGTAAAATGGTAAGAGGCCATGGATTGAGGCTTTCCCGTGACGGAGAAAAAATATACGAAGGCAAAGTAGAATCCTTGAAAAGATTTAAAGAAGATGTAAAAGAAGTGGGAGAAGGCTACGAATGCGGAATAGCTGTTGTAGGGTATGAAAATTTTAAAGCAGGCGATATTATAGAGACCTTTGAAGTGAGAGAAAAAACAAGAAAATGAGCCGGACAGAAAGAATTGCTGAACTTATAAAAAAAGAGGTCAGCATGATAATAAGAGAAAGAGTTTCCGACCCCCGTATTGGGTTTGTAAGCCTTACCGATGTTGATGTCCCCCCCGACCTAAAAACCGCGAAGATATTTTTTAGCGTTTTAGGCGATGAAACAGTAAAAAAAAACACAATAAAGGGTCTAAAAAGTGCTACCCCCTTCATCAGGGGAGAGCTTGCTCATAAATTGGAAATACGATTTGTCCCAAAAATATTTTTTGTTTATGATAAAAGCTTGGAAAGGGGCAGTAACGTCTTATCAATAATGAATAAGATTGAGAGTGAAAAAAATTGAAAAAAGTTTTTCAGGCAATGAAAAAATTGATATCTGAGGCTAAAACTTCGGTTATTGTTTGTCATGTTGATCCGGATGGAGATACTCTGGGCAGTATGCTTGCTATGAGGATAATTTTAAGCAATATGGGTGTAAATGTTTTAATGTATTCTCCTGACGGAGTTCCCCCTTCTTATTTGTTTATGCCGGGCTCGGAAAAAATTATGACGCACGCGCCCAAAAAAGAGTTTGATTTAATGGTTACGGTTGACGCGTCAGGGATTGACAGAATTGGAAAATCAAAAATTATGGCGCGTAAAATTTTAAATATTGACCATCATCCGGATAATACAAATTTTGGAGATGTTAATTGTGTTGAACAGCTGTCTTCTACGGCTGAAATTGTTTATAAAATAGCAAAAGAATTTTCTGTTAAAATGACCCCTCAATTGGCAATTCCTCTTTATGTGGGGATTATGACAGATACAGGAAGCTTTAGGTTTCAAAATACAAAGCCGACAACTTTTCTTGTTGCCAAAGAACTTGTAAAAAAAGGAGCAAACCCTTCTTATATTGCCGATAATATTTACAACACAAAAACCATAGAAGCTGTAAAAGTTTGCAATGCCGCGTTTTCGCTTATGAAGCATACGGAAGACCGAAAAATTGTATGGACTTATATTACAAGGGAAATGATCGTTGATTCCGGAGCAAAAGCAGAAGATTTAACTGGAATAATTGATCATTTAAGGTCCATAAAAGGAATAGAAGTTGCTCTTCTTTTTAGGGAAGATAAAAACGGAAGAATAAAAGTAAATTTCAGGTCAAAAGGGAAAATCAATGTTTCAGAAATCGCTCATGAATGCGGCGGTGGCGGGCATGTTTTGGCTGCGGGCTGTGAACTTGATATGTCAATAGAAGAAGCGCAGGAAAAAGTTTTGGAACTTGTTAAAAAGGAACTTAATGGACGGGATAATATTAGTAAATAAGCCCAAGGATTGGACTTCGTTTGATGTTTGCGCAAAACTAAGAAACCTCTCGAGAACAAAAAAAGTCGGACATTCAGGAACCCTTGATCCATTTGCGACCGGAATACTCCCCGTTTTTTTTGGCAAAGCCACAAAATCGATTAAATATTTTTTGGAGGGGGATAAGGGGTATGTTGCAGAGATGCGGTTGGGTATTAGTACTGATACGATGGATTGTACTGGAAGACCAATCTCTAATTTCCAATCCCTCGAGAAGCTCGGGACAAGGTTTCCAATATCCAATTTCAAATCTCTAATTTCCAATGACAAGGCTATTAAAGGAATTTTTGAAAAATATACAGGCAAAATAAAACAAAAGCCGCCAATGTTTTCGGCTAAGAAAGTTAATGGGAAAAAATTATATGAATTGGCAAGGAAAGGGATAGAAATAGAAAGAGAAGACAAAGAAATAACGATCCATTCCTTAAAACTTTTAGAAATAATAGAACCTGATAAAGTATCTTTTGAAGTAATATGTTCAAAGGGGACATATGTCAGAGTTTTGGCTTCGGACATTGGCGATGATTTGGGACGCGGCGCGCATTTGACAAAACTTGAAAGATTTTACAGCCACCCGTTTCATATTTCACAAGCATTAACCATGGAACATTTAATAAACCTGGCAAAGATCGGAGAGTTGGAATCAGTATTATTAAAGCCCGAAGATTTTATTGCCATCTTGGTCAAAAACAATTATTGAACTATTGCCTTGTCCCTGTTTGTTGTATAAATCAAGCAATCGGACCCTTCTTTCATCTTTTTCCTGAAAGTTTTTTTCTATTGCTTTATCTGCGCCTTCTCTAAAGAAAAAATATTCTCCATTTAAATCAGAAAAAGCCTCGATTAAAAATCTGTAATTTATTTTTTCTCTCCAAAAGTTAATGAGTTCCTCCGGATTTTCTCTAAACATTCTTTTTATATATTCCGGATTAACTTTGGACGAAAATATATAAGGGCCGTCTTCTTTTGTCGCATCCTTGTTGTTGGGATCAGGAATAAATAACAATCCAAAGAGATCTTCGCTTTCTCCACTTAATTGTGGGAATTTTTGCAGGATATGTTCTTTTGTAATTGGTGTTTGCAATAACCTTATCAATTCTCTGTATTCAACAGGTTCTTCCAAAAAAGAGTCTTCGTGGGTAATGCTGATTTTGCTTTGGCCTTTTCTTAGTGTCAAAGCTACAGGATAAGCAAGTTCAGTATATGAATATTGTTTTTTAAAATAGACAGTTCCATTTGGTTCTTCAATGATTATAGTTACAGATTTGCCCTCGTTCTTTGTGCTTGTGCTGTCTATTCCGGGTTCCATATCCTTTATAAACAACAGCGCCTTATTGGTGTTTTGCCCCGTATTGGGATCTTGTACTCTTACCAAAGCCGCAGAAAATAAAGGAGATTCGCTTTTTGGTTTTCCAATGTAAGTAGCGGGGAAAAGAGGTCCTTTTGAACTTGGAAAATTTCCTCTTACCGAATCAAACCGTATCCCGCTTAATATAATATTCCCATGTTTAGATCTTACTCTTCCTTTTATTTCTCCTATTTCTTCTTCAGCAATTCCATATTCATATTTTGCAAACTTGTATACTTTTGCTTGGCCTGTCTCTTTTATTGAAAAAAGGCTGAAACGATATTTTAAAACACCTTCCTCATCATATAGCCCGCATTCACTTCTTGTGCCTTGCCTTATCCGTGCCGCATAGTATTTTTCACCCTTTATTTTAATAGTAAACAAAACGGATTTGAGAGCGGAGTCTCTTACATTAAGGATCTCAGATGTAGTAAATTCAAATTTTCCGGATTTTACCTCATTTAAAACGCTGAAAATTGAATCTTTGTCTAAAATGCCTTTGGACATAAGAACTATTTTTCCATTTGCAATTATTACTGTGGCAAAGGCGTTTCTTCCTCCATAATTGTTTCTTAAAGATGTTGGGGTATAAGTCATGTCAATATATTGTAATCTTATATCCTGGTGGTCTGATAGATAAGAGAGTGTTTCGCTATAAGAGGAAGCTAGAATTATTTTTTTTATCCTGCTTATTTTTGTGCCATCATTATCCAGTTGACCTTGTTCTTGATAGGAGATATCATCTGCTGGGGAAATTTCGGCTAAGCTGTCATAAACTATTAAAACTATCGGAGTTCCACCCTGAGATTGTTTTTTATAAAGGTCAATATCAATTTCCATCATTTTTTTGAATTTTGTTTTTAAAGGTAAAAACCTGCCCAGCCTTATTGAAGTGGTAAATTCCTGTTTTCTGAATTTTTCTGAATCCAATATTATATCCATTTTTAAATTCTTTAATTCCTGGCGGGTTTTCTTTAATTCACTAAGAATTTTTGCCTTTTTGGCTGAGTCAGGCTCTTTTCTGTATTCTTTTTTCAGCTTTTTCCTGTTAGTTCTTAAACTTTGATACCTATCGACGGTGCACAAAAAATCCAAAATCTTACTATCATAATCTTTTGTAAAAAAAGGAGGATAAATTGTAAGTGGATTAGGCTGGCATTCTTTTGTATCTTTTATGTGATTTTTTTCATCATCTGCTTTTGTCTGTTGTTGTGATTTAGTAAGGGGAACTTCATATTGCGCATAACATATCGGGTAAATCATTTACTTTAATAACATTCCTATTATTTCTTTATCGCGTAATTTTTTTTATAATTTCATCCAAAAGTTATTGCTATACTGATTTTAGTGTAATAGAATAAAAAGGATATGAATAAACTCCAGGCAGAAAAAGAAATCAGGCGGCTCCGCAAAGAAATAGAACAGAACAGCCATCTTTATTATGTGTTGGACAACCCCAGGATATCTGACGCGGAGTATGACTCTCTTTTTAATGCGCTTAAAAATCTGGAAAAAGAGTATCCCGATTTTGTGACAGAAGATTCTCCGACTCAAAGAGTAGGGGGAACCCCTCTTGTCGCATTTGGATCTGTTAATCACAAAGTGCCGCTTTTATCTCTTGATAACGCGATGGATGAAGAAGAACTGCTTGATTTTGACAAGAGGGTAAGAGATGGGCTAGTAAAGGATCAAGTTGAATATGTTTGTGAGTTGAAGATTGATGGATTGGCAGTTACTTTATCATATAAAAAGGGGAAGTTTGTGCAAGGTGCGACTCGTGGGGATGGACAACATGGGGAAGATATTACCCAAAACCTGAAAACCATAAATAACATCCCATTAACTTTGGATGAACCTATAGATATAGAAGTTAGAGGGGAAGTTTATCTTCCCTATGATGATTTTATTAAGTTAAATGAAGAAAGAGATGCCAATGATGAGTCTAAATTTGCAAATCCCCGCAATGCCGCGGCAGGTTCTTTGAGGCAGCTGGATTCTAAAGTTACGGCGGCTCGCCCATTGGACATATTTTGTTATTATGCGATTATTCCTCATTCAAAGTTTAAAACTCATTATGAGAATTTAGAGTACATAAAAAAATTGGGTTTTAAAATTAATCCGAATATAAAAATTTGTGAAGGGATAGGGGATGTCCAAAAATATATTAAACACTGGGATAAGGCTCGTGAAAAATTAAATTATGAAATAGACGGGATTGTTGTTAAAGTTAATAACCTTGCCAACCAGGAATCTCTTGCCGCAACATCCCGCGCGCCGCGCTGGGCGATTGCTTTTAAATATCCGCCGATGCAGGCTGAAACAATAATAGAAGATATACATGTTCAAGTTGGAAGGACGGGGGCGATAACGCCGGTTGCTTATCTAAAATCTGTTTATTTGGCAGGGGTTACGGTAAAACGAGCGACGCTCCATAATGAAGACGAGATAAGACGAAAAGAGATAAAAATAGGGGATCATGTTATTGTGCAAAGGGCGGGGGAGGTTATTCCAGAAGTTGTTAAAGTTGTAAAAAGTAAAAGGTCGGGCAGGGAAAAAGAATTCCGCATGCCTAAAAAATGTCCTGTATGCCATGGCGAACTTTATCGTCCAGAGGGAGAAGCTGTCACTAGGTGTATAAATGCTTCATGTCCCATGCAGATAAAAGAGCGGATAAGGCATTTTACGACGCGTGAAGCTATGGATATTGAGCATGTAGGGCCTGCTGTTGTTGAGCAGTTAGTTGATAATCATATTATCAAAGATGTTGCAGACCTTTATTCTCTGGAAAAAGCCGATTTACTTAAACTTGAAAGGTTTGCCGAAAAATCGGCTCAGAACGTAATCGATTCAATACACAAAAGCAAAAACCGGTCTCATGACAGGCTTTTATATGCTTTGGGCATACGAATGATAGGGAGGCATGTTGCTTCTTTAATTGCCCGAAATTATTCAAGCCTGGAGGATCTATTTGATATAAAAGAGGCTGATTTGCAAAAAATCGATGGCATTGGCCCTAAAGTTGCACAATCGGCGGAACATTTCTTTTCGCAAAAAGAGAATCGCCGCCTCATAGAAAGGCTTAAGGATGCGGGGGTGAGCATTAAATCCAATGTGCCAAAAGGACCCCAGCCATTTAAGGGGAAGACATTCGTTTTTACGGGGGGACTTGAGACGATGACAAGACCTGACGCGGAAGAGCTGGTTCGTAAACTTGGGGGACACCCTTCATCTTCAGTTTCTCAAAATACAGATTATGTTATAGCAGGCAAAGATCCAGGTTCAAAGTACGATAAAGCGAAGCGATTGGGAGTTAAAATTTTGTCAGAAAAAGAATTTGGAGAGCTGGTGAAAAGTTAGTGCGTCGCAATTATTAAATTTCCTTTATGTGTTTCTCTTGATTTTTTTAATGATGATGGATTAAGCGGTAAACAGCCAGAAACGCCGTTGTGAGCGTTAAAATTACAGCGATAATTGCTAAATAAATATTTGCTTCCATTGTTTCGTCATCTCCTATAAAAAAATAAAATGGCAAGAAGAACGATACTGCTAACGATTGCCGCAAATAGATAAACATTTACGATGTTCCATTCAAGCATTATTTGTTTCCTCCAATAAGACAAGTGATACAGTAAAAGATGAAATAGCCATAATAATTGACATCCCAAATGTAAATATAAAATTCAATAAGCTTTGAGAATGAATAAATAAAGGAGAAATAACACCAGCTGAAAACCATGCAACAGCAATATTTCCTGCTATTTCTGAAATCCTATCTAGTTGTTTGTTGGAAAATTTCTTCATTATTATTTTTTATAGTATACCATAAAATTAACGGAAATATGTTCATTAAAACCCTCTGCCTAAGCCTTATGACCCTCCCCCCTTTTAGTAGACACAGTAATTAGAGATTTTG
>MEUB01000026.1 GCA_001771535.1 candidate division WOR-1 bacterium RIFOXYB2_FULL_37_13 | reverse complement strand
TTCAATAGCAGAAAGCCCTCCTACCAATTTATTTTCAGCATTGAAAATGAAGACAGTAATATCGGGATCAGTCAAAAAATGGGAAACAATATCGCTTTCTTTCTTTTTTAGCCATGCAAATTCTTCTGCCAATGCTATATGCGCCTTTGAATCTTTTGCCAGCTTTTCAAGTTCTTCCTTATTTATAGATACCAATTTATATTTGTTGCCTTTAAAAGGAATAAACTCCAATCCAAGTTCTTCTAAACAACCAAACATGGTTTCATCCCCCAAAGGAAGATGTGCATCAAGAAGTTCGTTAAAATAATCTTTTAAATTCTCTCTACCAGCGCGAGATAACAAGCTATCTCTAGATATGCCTAAATCTCTTGTCATTATGGAGATAATTTTTGTTTTTATTTTTCGAGCAATCCCATCACTCAACAATTCATCAATATTTGGAGAAGAACTCCCACTAACGCCGTTTTCTTTTATTTCATATTGTTCAATTATCTCTGTAAATTTTGCAATAATGATTGTCCTGATCTCTCTAGGCTTATAATTTAGCCCTTCTAAACATGCTATTATAAACAAAAAATCCTTAAGATTATCGGAATGTGACCTATCCACCATGATTGCGAACCTCAACATTGTAGAATCTACTATAGGTCTTCTACCCCCAAAAGCTATAGCGCTTCCACCTCCAATTTCGGAAAACCCCAGGCTATCACAAATCCAGAAAAGTTTTACTTATAGAAGCCCTAAAGTAACTTACCCCATGGAAGAAAAGTAAACTCACGCTAGGGGTTATTTAAAGAAATAGCTTAAAACAAAGGCAATACAATAGGGGCTTCAGCGTTTTCTGTTTTTAGCAGGCACTTTTAGCGACTTTCCCTTTTTCCTGAAGGCCGAAGGATTTCCACCTGTCACTCGTTTAAATAATCTGATAAAAGTTTCCGGATTTTCGTAGCCAAGCTTGTAGGAGATTTCGCTGACAGTCATGCCGGTTTTCAAAAGAAGCTCTTTTGCGGAAGCTACTTTGACTTGTTGAACATATTCTTTAAAGCCAATTCCCGCCTCTTTTTTAAAAAGCCGGCTCAAATATTTTGAACTTAAAGAAACTGCCCTAGCTGCCCCTTCTAAAGAAACCTTTTTATAGCAATTACGTTCAATAAACAGCTTAACCCTCGCAACTTCGTTGTCAATTTCTCCCTTTTCCTTGTTTTGTTCTATCTGTTTTTTGCTAAAAATATTATCTATCGTATTTTTTAGTTTTTCCACATTAACAGGCTTTTCCAAAAAATCTTCCGCGTCTTCCCTTAATGCCTTAATTACAACTTCTTTTGAACCGTAACCTGTCAACATGATAACAGGAAGATTAGGATTGTCTCTTTTTATGCGGGATAAAACCTCCGTCCCTTTCATTCCTGGCATCATGTAATCAAGTACAATTAAATCGATTTCGTTTGGCTCTTTTAAAATTTTAAGAGCCGCCTCCCCATCCCCAGCCTCAAAAACCTCATATTCTTCAAGGCACTCTTTTATTTCTTCACGAAAAGCCTGCTCATCATCAACCAATAAAATATTATATGCCATAAGAATAATACCTCCTAAAAAACTATTTAACAGCCTTCAATCATTTATAATAGTTAATTTAATCAATTTATCGTTTTTTGGTAATGGCTATTTACACCATGAAATTGACTTTTTTACGCTTACCCGCTCAAAGTTTGTGTCTTGAAAATTCCATCCAATTGCTAATTCTTATAATATTATTTTTTGTTGTCGCTCTTCTGTTCCAGGGCTTATCGATTTAAAAAACCCGCGGGCAATAATCGGCAATGATTTCACATTCATCAATATTGTCTTCAATAAAAATGTCATATTCTTTGGCTTTTTTAAATTTTGTCCTCTCTTTTAAATGAAAAAGATCATTATAAGGGATATTATGTTTTTTAAGCCATCGCTTTGTCTGATTTTTTAATATAAAAAGTCTGCTTGTTACAAGATATATTTCATGCTCAAGAGACCATTTTTTAATTTTTTGGACTGCTTCTTCAATCGGCGAAACACCCTCTAAAACTCTTTTCTTCCAAGCGTCAATATTATAAAAAAATGTTTTAAATTTATTTTCGCGCAAGGCATAAACTATTTCATCCGCGGCATACTCTTTCCCCATAAACCGGTTAAAATGAGAGCTCAACTCATCAAAAGTATTTGCAAGAACATTGTCTATGTCAACGCCTATCTTCATACGTTCAAACTCCCGCATTCAACACTGCCCTTTTCCAGAATTTCCAAGGCATGTGGAATAACGAATAAAATTATTTCCAAACACTCTTTTACGGCCTTTGGGCTTCCTGGCAAATTGATTATCAGGCTTTTGCCTCTTGTGCCCGAAAGTGCTCTTGAAAGAATTGCTCTTTTATTGATCTTAAAAGACTCTATCCGAATAACTTCTGATATTCCAGGCGTTTGACGATCCAAAACATCATTGGTCGCTTCCGGCGTAACATCTCGGCAAGAAAGACCTGTTCCCCCTGTTGTCAAAACAAGATTGCAGGATTTATTGTCTACAAAATCAACTATTGCCTTGGATATCTCTTCTTTTTCATCAGGAACAATACAATATTCATAAGAATCCGCTTTAACAAGGGCTCTTATTGCCCTGCCGCTTAAATCTTCCCTCTCCCCTTTTGCCCCCTTGTCCGAAACAGTTATTATTCCAACTTTCATATAACTACAATCTCATCCCCTTTTTTTACAATACCACCTGCTAAAACTTTCACAAAAACGCCCTCTCTTGGCATTATACAATCGCCTGCCTGATAATAAATTTGGCATCGAGTAATACACTCTTTACCAATTTTAGTAATTTCAACCTCTGTTTCGCCAACTTTTAACTGCTGACCGATTTTTAGAGATACAAGGTCAAGCCCTTCTGTAATTATGTTTTCGCCAAAAGCCCCATCATCAAGCTTTAGTCCTTTTTTCCTCATCTCATCAATACTTTCAGAAGCAAGCAAGCTTACTTGACGATCGCCCCCCTTTGCATGAAAATCACCCAAAACTCCCAAATCTTTTATCAAGTTAATCTCCGGGACATAAAACTTCCGTCCCTTTTCTTTGTTTATACAGGTCGCTTTAACTTTTGCCATAAATATATATCTCCAATCTTCATTTTTTTATCAACCGCTTTGCACATGTCATAAATAGTTAATGCGGCAACGGAAACAGCTGTTAACGCTTCCATTTCAACTCCTGTCCTGCCTGTGCATTTCACAGTAGAAGTAATTTCTATGTGATCATGAAATATTGTGCAATCAATTGAAATATCATCTAATAGTAAAGGATGGCATAATGGGATCAATTCTGATGTCTTTTTTGCCGCCTGGATCCCTGCAATTTTTGCGACAGTTAAAACATCGCCTTTTTTAATTTGATTTTCTTTTATTAATTTAATAGTCTCTTTTGACAGAAAAATAGACCCTTTGGCAACTGCTACTCTTTTAGAAACAGCTTTATCGGAAACATCAACCATTTTAGCTTTGCCTTTTTTGTCTGTGTGAGAAAATTTTTTAGACACGATGTTTTACTTTAATTTTATCAATTATTTCAAGTCCAAGCATTTCAACAATATCTTGAGGGAGAAGAAGCATTACTGCGCCTGTATCTACCATTCTGTCATTTTCTAGTTTGAGCATTGTTCTGATTTCTCCCATTAAATTCACCTCTTTATTTATGTTAATTATACCAAAATTCCCTTAAAATTCAAATTTCACTTTTTTTTAAAAAAAAGTGAAATTTTTTGCATTAGTGCACGAGAAATAAAAAGAGTAAAAAGAGGTAAAGGAATATTGCTTTGGCTCGCAATAAATAAGAAACTCTCATAGAAGTTTTAGTTCTTTTCTTAATTTTAAGAAGAAGGGGGTAAACTAATAAAAATAATAATATGATGTAATCTAAATTGGAAAAAGTTTGTGTGTGTACGTGAAATAAAATAAAAAAGGAGAAAACAAAAATGTCAGGATTGAATGGAGTTTCAAATGGTCTTAGTTCCAGGTATTTTAGTGCGCCCCAGATTATAGGAAAAAAAGATGATAAGGGAGGCAAAAAGGTCGAGGAGAGTAAAGAGGTTAAGACCCATGCTGTTGCAAAAAAATCTCAGCAAACAAGACCTGCTTTACCTATACAAATACAAACAGAAACATCCCAACGCGGAGCAGTTTTAGCTACCGGCAACATGAGTATGTTTGTAACAGATGGAGATGTCCTTGTGTCAGGAGAGGTTCCTATAGCAAAAGAGACATATGGTGGATCTCTCGCTTATGCAACTTCTTTAGAGTCTCTTAATGTTGGGTTTAATAGAATTCAAGGTAAAGTGGTACAAGCGGTTGCTGGTACATGGGATGAGAATACGGATGCTTTTGGCGGTGATATTGCTTTGCTTACAGATAGAGGGGAAGTTTGGGTTCTAGGAGATAATTTATTTGGAGAAATAGGAGGAACATGTGGAACATCAATTAATAGCTTTCAAAAATTGGAGCTGGATCCTTATGGTGATGGTTTTCGGGCAATTTCTATTTCCATGGGTGGCGGTGCTTTAGTTATTTCGGGAATTAATCAAGAGGGTCAGCCAGTTGTTAAAAGTTTGGGAAATAATGAATTTGGGCAATTAGGCCACCCAACATATACAGGGGATAACGAATGTAATAGCACGCCTACAGATGTACGAGTTCCCGAAAGCTCCACTCCTCCTATTTTTTATATCCCGAGCTCAGGTCGTACGCATGGGATGCTAACAGGCTATATCCCTGGAGTTAATGGAGCACCGTCGCATCCGAATGAATTGATTCTCTGGGGTACAAATGATGCAAATGCCAACCAACTTTGTAACCCAAATACTTTTGGCCTATTTAATCCATATATTTATTTTACGGGACATCTAGATGCTCCCGCAGTAGCAAGGGGAGATCAGACTGCATATTCAGTAGAAGGAAAGGCCTATTATTGCGGAAGTGATTCTGACTATAAAACATACACTAGTTATAGCACAAAGGTTCCATACCTCATGCAGAGTTATTCTCGCCTTTTTCTAGGTAATAATACCGAACTTTTTGGACTGCATGTTGATAGTGATAACCTTTATGCATGGGGAGCAAATAATTATGGACAGGGAGCGAATGGCACAAGCTCGCCTATATACGTCCCTGAAAAGATATCCGAGACTATTCATTTTGTAAGCTCTGGGAATCATACTCTATTTATTGAAGATGATTGCAATGTTTATGCCGCTGGTAATAATAATAATTATCAGTTGGGAAATGGGGCTGGAAATTCTGATATTCAAGAATCTATGGTTCCAGTACTTAGAGATAAAGATTTCCAGTTAAACTTGTGCGAAAAATAAATTCGGTTTATCATTAATCAGATAAAACAGGGGCTGAAATATTTCAGCCCCTTGTTTTTTTCATCTTGTTAGCTCCTTCGTATAATCCCTCTCCATTTCATTGAGAGGGATGTCCAAGCTTGCGAGGACAGGGCGAGGTTTACCCTCCAATCTGTATCATCTCTCTATTATTTGATTTATATCCTTTTTCTGGCTTATGATTTATAACTTTTAAAAATGCCTGCTCAATTCCTTCTTTTCTAACATCTACTTCATAATCAGAGAATAGGCAAGGGCGAAGCTTTCCGTCGGCAGTTAATCGAATTCTATTGCAAATACAACAATTACCTCCTTCTCCACCTTCAACCCCATAAAAATCACCGCTTTTAAGGTCCATTTTTTTAACAAATCGAACTTTCAAGTTATTTTCATGAGAAAAACTTCTTAGTGCATCTTTTTCATCGTCATTAAACCCGTCAACAATTACTGCGTTAAGTTTTGTGCCTGAAAATCCAGCAACTATTGACGCTTTTATACCATCTAATGCATCGCTTAAATTCCCACCACAGGTAATAATCTTATATCTTTCAGCCTTTAATGAATCCAAGCTAATGTTGAGCCTGTTAAGCCCTGCTTTTTTCAAATCTTTTGCATACATTGGCAATAGAAGTCCGTTTGTTGTCATTGCCAAAGTTTTTACACCATTTATCTTTGCAAGTTTTTCTACAAGGCTTACAATATTTTTGCGTACAAGAGGCTCCCCGCCAGTTAAACGAAATTTGTAAAATCCAAGCTTAACCGCAACTCTTACAATTTTCTCTATTTCTTCATAACTTAATATTTCGCTATGAGGCTTAAACTTTACGCCCTCTTTTGGCATACAGTATGTGCATCTCAAATTACATCGATCTGTAACAGAGATGCGCAAATAGTAAATTTCTCTGTTAAATTGGTCTAACATTTACAACTGTTCCTTCTTTTATTTTTTTTACACCTTTTTTTATATGCATAAGAGCATTTGCTGTGGTTAATGCATGAAGGTGTGCGGACCCATGAAAATCAATTGGTAAAGTTCCTATAGATTTGAAATATCTTACGGGATAATATTGTTCACGATCAGCGTTTTCTCTTTTAAAACTAATCAAAAGTTCTGATTTTTCAAATTTATCTTTGGTTTTTTTGTTTGATAATTTATTGATGAAGGGAGTTACAAAAAGTTCAAAGACAATAAAAACAGAAACAGGATTTCCCGGTAACCCAAAAACATATTTAGAGCCTTTTACTCCAAAGGTTGTTGGCTTGCCTGGTTTTATTGCGATTTTATCGAAAATGATTTCAACCTCGCATTTTTTTAGAGCTTCCTTTACAAAATCATAATCACCAACCGATACTCCGCCAGATAAAATAAGAATATCTGATTCCTCAAGCCCTTTTTCTATAAGGCTTTTTGTAGCTTTAAAATCATCTTTTGCTATCCCTAAATAATTCCCCTTAATCCCTAATCTTTTTAATTGGGCAAGAAGCATTGGACCATTGCTATTTCTTATTTGTCCTTTTTGTGGAATTTCTTTAGGCTCTACAAGTTCTGAACCAGTTGAGATAATGGAAATTTTTGGCAATTTATAAACTTTAACGGTTGTTTTTCCAATAGTTGAGAAAACTGCGATTTCTTGAGGGCAAATTTCATATCCTAGCTTTAATATTAGTGCTTCTTTTTTAATGTCTTCTCCTTTCTTGGAGATATTTAATTTTTCAGAAAATCTTGTAATGTGTATTGTGTTTTTTGTAATGTGTATTGTGTCTTCTATTGGAACAACTTTATCAGCACCTTGAGGAACCATTGCCCCAGTCATAATCCTTGCGCATTCTCCTGTCTTTATCTTTTTTTGAGGAATTTTACCTGCGGGAATATCTTCAATTACTTCAAATGTTTCTGATTTATCGCTTGATTTTATAGCAAACCCATCCATTGAAGATTTATTAAAAGGAGGGATGTCGGCGTCAGCATAAACCTTTTCAGCAAGAACTCTACCTAGAGAATCTGAAATATCAATTTCCTCTATTTCCATAATTCTTGCGTGGCTTAAAATTATATTTAATGCTTTTTTAGGTAATATCAATAAAGTCAATCTCCATTATACACATCTAAAAACAATGCAACTTCTTTTGTTGATGGGTTTTTTACTACTTCTTTCGGCTCCCCTTCCTGCACTATTTTACCATCAATCATTATCATAATATAATCTGCAACCTCTAACGCTTCACTCTTGTTATGCGTAACCCATATAGTATCTATATTATTTTCTTTTATGATTTCTCTTATTTTATTCTTAATTGTTATTTGAGATCGAAAATCCAGGTTCGCAAAAGGCTCGTCTAAAAGCAATATTTTAGGTTCAAATGCCATGGCGCGTGCAAGTGATACTTTTTGCGCTTCTCCGGATGATAGAGTTATTGCTCTTCTGTCTTTAAGATGCGATATCCCAAAAATCGCAATCCAGTTTGCAACTTTTTCTCTAACATCTTTTATGTGTCTTGCTTTTAATCCCAAAGAAATATTTCCAAAAACAGTCAAATCAAAAAGAAGTGGCTCCTGAAAAACCATAGCCATTTCAAGGTTAATTGCCCCTGATTCCAAACCCATCAATCGCCGTAAATAAGTGCTTTTGCCTGCGCCATTAGGCCCAAGTAGTGCTTTTATCATAATTTTTTAACCCTCTGCTGGATAAGCGTCAATCCAATATTTACTGAAAAAGAAATTACAAGCAAAATCAAACCCAATATCAATGCTAATTCTATGCTGCCGCGTTGTGATTCAAGGACAATTGATGTTGTTAAGACTCTTG
>MEUB01000025.1 GCA_001771535.1 candidate division WOR-1 bacterium RIFOXYB2_FULL_37_13 | reverse complement strand
TGCTACAAGCGTATCAAATGAGGGAGCAGCTGACCTGATAAGTCTCATATCGACTAAAACAACTCCTCTTCTAGGCTGTCCTCTCACACCTGTGGTAGCTTGATATTTTGTTTGCCCCATAAGTCTTGGGAGATAGTCTCCTCTTCTTATTTTATTATCTATATTAGACAATGAGAGAGTCAATGTTAAAGCACTATTTAAGCCAGTCTTCATTTTTTAATACGTCCTTTTATAATAAATTAAACCAGAGTTTATTTAAATAATTCCTGTATATATATATATCGTTAAATTTAAGTGGAAAATTCATTATTTATTTGCAAATTTTAATTATTCTCAAAAAAAAGTGAAATTTTTTATTTTTTGTTAGGAAGAGGTAATAAGCACGTTGCATCAAAATTTATTTTAGGAGGAGAATATTATGAAACTGGCTAAGATATTAGCAAGAAGATTAAATGCATTAGATGGCGAGACTTCTTCAATGGCACGATACATATGTTCCTTTACTACAAGAAGAAGCCCAATGGATTTTGCCGCTCTAAAACAATTGGCAGGTATTGTAAAAAGAGTTGAAGGATCAAAAAATAAACTAGTTGATTTTTATGTTGCAAAAATGACAAATGCAATAATTGCTGGAAGTTTGGAATCAACAGGTTTTTGTACAATAGTAAAGATTGCAGGAAAAGAAGAAAAAATTGTTAATGCAATTAGAAACAGACTTAATGCCATAAGTATCTATGATGTTTTAAATAGGTTATACTCTTTTTCTCTTGGCATAGCAGAAATCGATGATACTTTGATTGATGCTGTAATCGAAAGAGCAAGAGATCTTTTTGTGGAGCGAAATCTTGATTTTGCAAAAGGAACTCCGTTGTTTAATGCTGTTGTAATATCTTATGTTGAGGAATTATCTCCAAATTCAGGAAGTATTGAGGAAGGCATTGATGGAATTGAGGCAACAATAAAAAGGATTGCAACCCCAGCTCTTTTAGATGCGATACTTGAAAAGCTTGGGGGTGATTTGCAGTTAGATGAAGACGCCAGTTCTCTTTTTTAAGGTATTCCTTTTTCTGGCAGGTATGATTTTTACAACCACATATTGTGCTATAATTATCAACAGTCATAAGTAAAAGGAGCCTAGTAGGCTATGCCAAAAAAATATAATGTATGCGTATTGGGTGCCACCGGAATGGTTGGCCGCGAAATGATAAAAGTGCTTGAACAGAGAAATTTCCCTGTAGACAAATTTCTTCCTCTTGCTTCTGAACGTACCGCGGGTCAAAAAGTGACATTTCAAAACAAAGAATATACAGTGAAAGAAGCAACTTCGGAATCATTTGAAGAGATGCAGATCGGTCTCTTCTCCGCGGGAGCCAAAATTTCCGCAAAGTTTGCGCCGGAAGCCGCGAAGAGAAAATGTATTGTCATCGATAATACAAGCCATTTTAGAATGGATCCAAAAGTTCCTCTTGTAGTCCCCGAAGTTAATCCCGAAGCGTTAAAAACACATAAAGGGATAATCGCAAATCCGAATTGTTCAACTGCCCAAATGGTTTTGGCTTTGAAGCCGATCTATGATGCGGTTGGAATTGAGCGGCTTGTCATTTCAACTTATCAATCTACTTCCGGCTGGGGTAAAGAGGCGATTGCTGAAATGTATGAACAGACAAAAGCTTTGCTTGAAAATCCAAAAGCTAAAATTGTTCCCAAATATATATTTAAACAGATAGCTTTTAATGTTGTCCCTCAAATTGACTCTTTTGTCGATAACGGTTATACAAAAGAAGAGATGAAGATGATAAATGAGACCAGAAAGATTTTGGGCGATGAGGATATTCAGATTACGGCAACTTGTGTAAGGGTGCCTGTTGCGATAGGACATGCTGAATCGGTCAATATCAAAACCAAAAAGAAAATTTCTGTTGAAGCTGTCAGGAAACTTTTGGCTACTTTCCCAACCGTCAAAATTGTCGATGATCCTTCAATGGGGGAATACCCAACGCCTATCGATTGTGTTGGCATTGACGATACACTGGTTGGTCGCATAAGAGAAGATATATCCCAGAAAAATGGTATTGAGATGTGGATTGTTTCTGACAATCTTCGCCGTGGCGCAGCACTAAATGCTGTTTTGATCGCGGAAAAGATGATAGAAGATTCCCTTGTTTGACTATGATAGATAAACATCGACAGATTAAATATTATGAGGAACTCTTTGAAAAATATGGCGATAATTATCTCTCTTTAGACTGGAAAAGTCCGGACAGCCAGGAGAAAAGATTTAAAATTTTGACCGACCTTATTGACATGTACTACGGTTCAAAAAAAACTTCTGTTATTGATGTGGGCTGCGGATTCGGAGATTTATCCAATTATCTCGAAAAAAAAGGATATAAGGCTTCTTATTTGGGATATGACATTACCCCGAAAATCTTGGATGCTGCAAAAAGTAAATATCCAAAAGCAAAATTTGAACTTAATGATATATTAGAGGACGAAAACCCCAAAAAAGCTGATTTTGTCTTTTGTTGCGGAGCCTTGAATATTGTTTTTGATAGCAGAGAAAAACATCTGCAATTTATAAATTCCATGTTGATTAGAATGTTCCAATTGTGTAATATAGCAGTCGGAGTTAATTTTTTGTCTTACCAAGCTGTTTATCATTTGCAGGATGAAGAATTAAACCTTGCCCAGTATTTTTATACAAGGATAGAAGATATTCTGTCCTGTGTAAGAGGGATGACCAGTCGTTTTATAATACGCCACGATTATCATCCCGGCGATTTTACTGTTTATTTGATGAAAAAATAAAGGATTGCCATATGTCAAATCCGTTTAATAGGCTGATAGTACCATTTTTAATGCTTCTTGCCATTATCTGCGGCGGTGTTTTTGGTTACGTTTTTATAGAAAAATGGCCGCCTCTGGATGCGTTATACATGGTGGTCATTACTCTTTCTACGGTGGGATTCCGTGAAGTGCATCCTTTAAATCAAGCAGGAAAAATTTTAACTATGTGCATGATTGTCGGCGGAGTCGGCGTGATGGGTTATTCTATCAGCCAAATTGGGCAGATTATTATAGAAGGAGAGATTATAGGTTACAGAAGGAGGAGAAGGATGGAAAAAAAAATAAAGGAAATGAAAGACCATTATATTATTTGCGGATACGGGAGAGTGGGGCATGAAGTGGCAAAAGAGTTTAACAATTATAAAATTCCTTATGTTGTTATAGATGAGAAACAGGATACAGCCAAAGATTTGGACGGAATACCTTGCATAATAGGAAATATTACTTCGGATGAAAACCTTGAAATCGCGGGAATAAAAACAGCCAAAGGGCTTATTGCCGCCGCTGATTCCGATACGGACAATGTTTTTGTAACGATCTCCGCTAGAGTTTTGAACCCCAATATTTATATTGTCGCAAGATCGGGCGCATCCGAAATAGAAGGCAAACTCTTGCGCGCCGGAGCAAATAGGGTTATTTCCCCATATTTGATTGCCGGAAAAAGAATGGCCGATATGGTTTTGCGTCCAGTCGCGACTGATTTTATCGACAGAGCCCTTGACGGTGATTCCCTGAAATTTGAAGTAAGAGAATTATATGTTTATGAAAAATGCGATGTCGCAGGCAAAACAATTGGCGAAGCTCAGTTAAGGAAAAGGACAGGCGCCCATATTGCCGCGATTAAACGGCCAAACGGGTCTTTTAATTTACAGCCAATCGCTGAGTCAAAAATTGAAGTTGGCGATGTTTTGGTGGCGCTCGGTTCGCCAAAACAGTTAAATACTTTACAGGATTTAATGAAATAGGAGAAAAAAATGTTTGATGGAATAAAAGCAATATTTAATAGGGATCCCGCAGCGGCCAATATTTTTGAGGTTCTTATGTATCAGGGTTTATGGGCGATGACGTTTCATCGCATAGCCCATTTTTTATATTCAATTAAAATTCCCGTTGTTCCAAGATTTATTTCCCAAATATCACGGATTCTTACATTAATTGAAATTCATCCGGGGGCAAAAATCGGCAAAAGATTTTTTATTGACCACGGAAATGGAGTGGTAATAGGTGAAACAGCGGTTATAGGCGATGATGTAACTATATATCAAGGGGTTACATTGGGGGGAACAGGCAAAGAAAAAGGCAAGAGGCATCCGACAATTGGAAATAATGTTGTAATAGGCGCTTCTGCCATAATTTTGGGGAATATTGTTATAGCTGATAATTCGAGAGTTGGCGCCGGCGCTGTTGTTACAAAAAGTGTTCCGCAAAATTCAACCATTGTCGGAAATCCTGCCCGTGTTATTGTCCGCGAAGGCAAAAGGATTGAAACTTTGGCTCATGCCGATCTGCCTGATATTGTTGGGGACATTGAAAAAAGGATTAAAAAGATAGAGGATAAAATTGGCGCTTAAAGTTTATAACGATCTTTCTTCTTTACTTGAAGAATTTATTCCGATCAATCCGCAAAAGGTAAAAATGTATGTTTGTGGAATTACTCCTTATGATGAAACACATCTTGGCCATGCCCGCGCTTACGTTGCTTTTGACGTAATCAGGCGTTATTTGGAATATATCGGATATGAAGTTGATTATGTTCAAAATTTCACAGATATAGACGATAAGATAATCAAAAAATCCGAAATCCAAAATCCTAAGTCCGAAAACAAAACAATACAGGAAAAATGCAAAGAAATAACTGAAAAACATATCGATTCCTACTTTGATGTTATGGATCAGTTAAATATTAAGCGCGCGACTGTCTATCCGAAAGCTACTGAACATATAAAAGAAATGGTCAATTGGATTCGAGGTCTTGTAAAAAATGGATACGCTTATATAGTAGACAGCGATGTTTATTTTGAAGTTTCAAAATTCAAGGGCTACGGTAAACTTTCCAAACGCAGGTTAAAAGAAATGAAATCAGGGGCAAGGGTTGGGATTGATTCCCGCAAAAAAGAACCTCTTGATTTTGTCCTGTGGAAAGGAGCCAAAGAAGGAGAACCATCCTGGGATTCACCGTGGGGAAAAGGCAGGCCGGGTTGGCATATTGAATGTTCTGTCATGTCGGAAAAATATCTGGGTGAACAGTTTGATATCCATGGCGGGGGTCTTGATTTGATCTTTCCACACCATGAAAATGAAATTGCCCAGACAGAAGCATTGACAAACAAAATCCCATGGGTTAAATATTGGCTGCACAACGGGTTTGTAAACATTAATTCACAAAAAATGTCAAAATCTCTCGGCAATTTTTTTTCTATGAAAGATATTCTTGCGAAATACCCCGCAATGGTTATTCGTTTATTTTTGCTTATGACCCATTATCATAGCCCTATTAATTTTTCCAACGAACAGTTGGATGAAACCAAAGCCGCTTATGACAGGATTATAAAAACCGTCCAGGACATAGATTTTTTAATTGAAAAAGTAGGTGAACCAGAAAACGATGTTGAAAGAAAAGTCACCGAAGATGAACTGGCAGTTTTTAACGACAAATTCAAAAGCGCAATGGATGATAATTTTAACACAGCTGCCGCGATTTCCGTTATCTTTGAATTTATCCATTTCATAAATGAGCATATAAAAAACAGCAAAATAGATTATATTTCTCTTAAGAAATATAAGGCATTATTGTTTGAGCTTTGTGGGATTTTAGGCCTTTTACTTGTTAATGAGAAAACTCAGGAAATAGACGCGGAAGATATTGAAAAACTTATTTCGGAACGAGATCAGGCCCGTAAAATCAAAGAATTTGCGTTAGCAGATGAAATAAGAAAAATGCTTTTAGCCCGCGGAATAATTCTGGAAGATACAGCATACGGAACTAAATGGAGAAAAGTTTAAAGCTTATGCTTATGGGAATATTGCCAGTTTCCCTTTGCCTATAATCTTTCCCTTATTTTTGTCAACAATATTCCATACATAAATGCCGGCGCCTATTTTATAGCCATGATCAGACATTAAATCCCAGTCGATTTTATTTGGATTTGCCGATCCTCCCGAAGAACCTCCGGGCTCTCCCGCGTTAAATGATAATTTCTTAACAACTTTTGCCGTAATATCAAAAATATAAATATCAATGTCCGCGTCGTTTGACAATTCATATTGTAATGTCACCTTCGGATCTTCGGTTAAAAGAATAGGGGACGGAAAAGTAATTGGCGTGCCAATAACGGTTGTATCCCCTGACATAACACTTACCTTAGAAGATTCACTTGTTGAACCTACGGAATTTTCGGCTGTAAATTCAAATAAATGCGATCCATCAGAAAGAGTCTCTCCTTTATCCTTAAAGTTAAATATATAAACTACCTCAGTCGGGCCATTGGTTCCCAACACTTTTGTAAGTATATCATTTTCACTTATTGTATGATTATTTTCAAGCGCGCTTCCTTTATCAACTGAAAAAGCAAGAGTTGACAGGTCAATTCCTGTATCATCCGCGGTTATTTTAACTTCTATTTTCGGCTTAGAAGAAGCAATAAATTCGTAACCTTTGCCTATAAGATTTTTTTGATAGAGCCTATCGTCAAATCTTATGCTTTCTATAACAGGAGCTTCTCCCGTAAAAGGGGTTGGAGGCTCGGGTGGGCTGCTGATTCCTGCTTCTTTTACCAAGACAAGGTTTGGTGCGGCATCATATCCCTTGCCTGTAATTATCATATCCGTCGGGTTCACGCCATAGTTGTCATCGGCTTTTATTACAGTTATTTTATATGTTCCGGGAGTAATTTTTAACCGGTTATCCTGCATCGCATTTATCATAAACTCTCCAGATCTGCCAGATCTGCCGGAAAGTCCGGATACATCTGACGCATAACCGGATTCTACTGTTGTTTGATAAAAGACAACAATCCTTTTGTCTGTTGATACGCCGGATTCTTGCGTGGGAGGCAATATTTTGCCGTCTACCCAATAAAAAGGGCTATAAACAGTTTGAGCGTGTAATGGCAATGCCAGTAAGGAAACAGATAGAAATAAAACTATAAAAATATAGCCGGATATTAATTTTTTTAAATTTAACAATCTCATTTTCATCAATCCTCTTTTATTCCACAAAGTTTATTTATATCCTGTAAGCTCAAAAACAGCATCCTTAATGACCGATATCTGATATGGCTGATTTTTAATTATATTTGGAGGAGCCTGCCTTAAGTCTCCCAACCCTGTTGTTGGTGTTATTTCACTAAAATCATTTACGATTCCTGAAGTGTTATATTTTATTTCATATCCTGCAGAATCCATTTTTGCCGTATCCCACCAACCTATGGCGTAAACTACATTTGCTCCTGCTTGTTTATTGATTGTTTCTATCAAGCTAAGCAAAGTTAAATTTGACGCGCCATTTTCCAAAACTACATTAAACGGATCAAAAGGGATTGCAATTGTATTTATTCCAAGCCCTATTTCATCTGAGAATGTAAGTGTATAATTTAGGGTTACAGGTTCTGTTTTTGCTGCTTCATATGTGCCTATTTTTACTCCCGCGATATTTGAAATATAAGATTCATTATTTGACTCATCTTTTGATTTGATTGCAAAATAATAAGCCCCATCAGTTGCTATGGCTGAAATTGTTATAGTTTGTTCTGTTGTGAAATTAGCGGGCACAGGAAGCGCAGAAACAGAAGAAAAATAGCTCGCGATAGGCTTCGCATTGCTCCAAGTAGTTGTTCCCTCCGGATTTGTATTTTGCGCGCTAAACGGAGAAGCAGGAGCGTCAAGAATGGCTTCAGTTGAAACTCTTATATCATATTCCCTACAGGCAGCCGGAGCTCCTATTTTATTTGTATCATAAGGCGCCGTCCATTTTAAAGTTACAGTCCTGTCGTTTAAATAAGCTCTAAGATCGGTTATTGCCCAGGGAAGGGAAGGGTCACCATTTTCGGGGACAGTAATAGTTCCTTCTGCGGTTGTAAGCCCAAAGCTGTTTCCCAGTGTTACTTTGTATGTATAGGTTTGATTATCATCACCTGAAGACAAAGTAAATGGCTGAAGAATATTATAACTTGAACTATCATTATAATAAGCCATATGGTGAGATTCCTGATATTTTAATCCTGACGATTTATAAGCAGTAGTTGCTCCCTGTTTATACAAATCAAACTTGTAAAATCTTGTTCCTAGCTTTGTCTTTCCTTTAAGCGTTATGATGGGAGAGGTAGATCCTGATCCTTGGATTACTTCAGCTGTTATATCATTTGTTGTAAAGATCGGGGCTGCTTTTGGCAATATTGCCAAAATATCTTCTTCAAAATACTGATAATTAATATCCGAGCTTTCAAAATTAAAATTTATCTGGAAAGGGTAGGACTCTCCAAAATGAGTATTTAAACTATTCCATACCCGTGCTATATACCATTTATTGTCAGGCGCGATTGCCTGCCTTTGATGGAAGAAATGTCCGGCTTGTCCTTCAGTAGAACCGACGGTATCATAACCCATTCTATCTCCATTTGTGACACCTAAAGAAGAGGTTAATACCTCATTGTGTTGAGTGGCAACGTTTCCTGACAATGAAGGACCATAAATAACACCATCTGCACTATCTAAAAGAATTATTTGAACAAGAGAATTGACTGCTATATTTGGTCCTGATGATGAATCTTTGCAAAAACGAGTGCTTGAGGAGGTATAACCCACATCAAAAGTACTGGATGCAAATGTCGAATTTATCAACAGAAGAAAAAGAACAGGAATTATTAAAATCCAATCCACCTTCTTTTTAAAATATTTTAATTTATACATTTTAATTTCCTCCTTTAATACTGTTTTGGATACGTCCAATTAACCTCTCCGTCTACCTGTTTTATATAAACATATCCTTTACCGATTTTTAATTTGTTCAGTTTTCCTGACCAATTTGATCCGTTATAAAAAGCCTGAGGAGCAGAATTTGTTTCAAAAGTATAAATATAATCCGCGTTATCAAAGCCTGTCCCTTCTTTTGGAGATGTTCCAGATAATCCTGTATTATCAGGCTGCAAAAAGACAGAAACAGGATATGCTGTCCCCAGCAAATTTAATCCTGTATAACTTTTTCGTTTTATGGATATTACCCTGCTTTCTTGCGCGACCGCGCCGACAACTGTTATCGTCCTTGCCGGATGCCCTCCTTGGGTTATAAAAACATATCCTTTGTCAGGATAAATATCTGTAAGTTTACCCTGCCAGGCTATTCCATTGTAAAAAGATTGTGGACTGTTTTCTCCTGGTTCCAAATAATAGATGTAGTCGGCAGATGTAAAGTCATTCCCTTCTGCCCCTTCAAATTGATTTCCCAAAACGTTTGCAATTGATGTGTCGTTTGGTATTAAAGGGAGCGAAATTAAAGCCAATTTCGCATATGAAGAGGAAGCTTCTAAACTGATGTTTACTTTTCCAACAGCAACCGCGGAGGCTAAATCCGCTAAAGGGGTTCCTGTGTAAAGAGCTTTATAGTATACTTCTACCTCTCCAGCTCTTACCTGATTTTGATGGGTTAAATAGTTGTTTGTATAATCAATTTTAAAATCTCCCCCATAGGAAGAAATTTGTGTCCAATTATTTGGATCTTCGACATAAGAACCCGATCCTGTCCCTGTTAATATATAAAAATCAGGAATTATTTCTTCTCCTGTTTCCTGCCATAATACTTTTATGGCGCTTCCAATAGAATCATTTTCCCTTTGTATTGAAAGAGTTAAAGGGCCTGTAGGGACATATCCTTCATCTTTTTTTATAGTAAAATTTCCGCTTTCTGCTGTTGCTATGTTTTGTACTCCGTCTATTGCTTCCACTCTGATTTTTGCGGTAGTTGTTGCTTGGTTGGGGACTGGATTCCAATTAAATGTGCTATTGTTTGTATTGCTAGTTAATAATAAAGACCAATCTATTCCGTTATTTAATGAGTAATATACGTTTATTGCCAGAGTTCCTGGTATGTTAAAGATTTCATCGTTTGCCTGCCATTTTATTTGATAGTTTGTCCCTCCTGTAATTTCTTCATTTAAAATAGGATTGTATATAACAATGGTTGGAGGGGTAGTATCGACAATTATAGAGTTTTGTACGGTGTTGCTTTCGTTATTCAAAGAATCTTTTAGCTTATACAAAAGTGTTTTAGTTCCATCTCCCGTACTGAATGTATATTCAAGGTTTTGAGAGTAGGGTTTCCATGTTGCGGAAATAAGCTCTGCATCAGTTCTTGCCATTTTCATGTAGGCAGGGTCGCCGGCAACTCCGTTGGCTTCGACAGAAATTGTTTGTTCATTGCTATATTGAGTGTTAGCGGAGGTTCTGTCTTTTAGCGTGATGCTATCTATCGTTGGAGGTAAATTATCAACAACAAAAGTCCATTCATCGGAGTAACCGCTTATATTTCCAAGAGCATCTTGAGCTCTTACTTTCCAGGTGTGGACGCCATTTGCCATATTGGATTGATAGCTGTTTGTTGCGACAGAGATTGGAGTAACGGCATTATCAATGATAATTTCATACCCTGCAACTCCTGACAAATTGTCGACAGATGCTTCCCATGTAAATAAAACATCAGGATCATTTGTTATTGATCCATCGATTGGTGTATTTAGTATTGGGACAGATGGAGGAGTTGTATCTACGATGATAGAGTTTTGTACAGTGCCGCTTTCGTTGTTAAAAGAATCCTTTAGCTTATACAAGAGCGTTTTAGTTCCATCTCCCGTACTGAATGTATATTCAAACTTTTGAGAGTAGGGGATCCATGCTGCGGCAATAAGCGCTGCATCAGTTCTTGCCATTTTCATGTAGGCAGGGTCGCCGGCAACTCCGTTTGCTTCGACAGAAATTGTTTGTTCATTGCTATATTGAGTGCTGGTGGAAGTTCTGTCTTTTAGAGTGATGCTGTCAATAGTTGGAGGTAAATTGTCTATGGTAAAAGTCCATTCATCCGAGTAATTACTTATATTCCCAAGAGTATCTTGAGCCCTTACTTTCCAGGTGTGGGTGCCATTTGCCATATTGGATTGATAGCTGTTTGTTGCGACAGAAACTGGAGTAACGGCATTATCAATAACCATTTCATACCCAGCAACTAAAGACAGGTTGTCGACAGATGCTTCCCAAGTAAATGAAACATTAGGATCATTTATTGTTGATCCATCGCTTGGTGTATTTAGTATTGGGACAGATGGAGGAGTGGTGTCAATTGTAAAAATCCACTTATCACTTAAATTCCCTACATTTCCTACTCCATCTGTAGCTCTGATTTCCCATGAATATTCTCCGTCGCTTAACGGCGATGGTAAGGCATAACTTGTTGTGTTCCCATTTACTGCGGCAAACAGGCTTTGATTTAAGTATATAGTATATGTCGAAATTCCTGATATATCGGAAATGGACGGAGCATCCCATCTTAGCTCAGGAGAATTGTCGTTTGTTAAAGTTCCATTTGCAGGTGAACGCAGAATAGGAGCATCCGGTCCTTGCCCGTCTATTAAAAAAGAGGGAGTTTCCCCTGTTCCAATATTTCCATAAATATCTTCAGCTGTTACCCTGATTTTTGCTTCCAGTGTTGATATTATAGGAACTGTCCAGCTATAACTTGTATTTGTTGCCGAAAAGACAGGCTGATTGGTTGCAATTTGTATCCATGTTTCACCTGTTGAATAATATATGGAAGCGGAATTTAATTTTAATCCGGAAGAATCCTGCGCGGTGTAAGTTATGCTTTGAACTGTTCCACCTTTCCATTTTGCAGATGATAAAGGAGAAAGAATTTGTACTAACGGGGCAATATTTGATTTTATAGTAAAATTACTGCTTTCCTCTGTGTTGATATTCCCCACGTTATCAATAGCTTCTATTTTTACTTTTGCTTCATTTGTCTCAACATCAGGCACTGCCCAAGATAGTGACCCTGTATTGGATATGCCTGTTCCGCTTGGCATTGGTGTCCAATCTGCTCCTTCATTTAAAGAATAGTACAAATTAATTAATATATTTTCCGATGGTGTAAATTGAATATCTTCTGCTGTCCATTGCACAGAATAAACTGTATTTGATGTTAAGCTTTCTCCTCCGTTTGGTTGTACAAGAGAAACAGTTGGAGCTGTTGAGTCTATTGTAAAGGTTTCGCTCTCTCCTGTGCCAAGGTTATGGGATGGAGAAGCATCATAGGCTTCTATTTTTATTTTTATCTGATTGCTTGTTATTTGCGGAATATTTTGCCATGTAAAAGGGGAGGTTTCCGATTGGTTTGCGGCAATTAATATCCATTCTCCGCTTCCGATTTTATAATAAAAAGCAGCCGTTCCATTTTCAATGCCTGAAGCGTCTTCTATAATAAATGTTATATTAGAAGAAACCCCTCCTTTTACTTTTGTGACACTGTTTGGGTTTGAAATTGAAATAGAGGGTGGGGTTGTATCTTCACCTGCCGGCACATAAAGAATTGTCTCTTTGTTTATCGAAAATTCAGATGTATTGCCGTTTGAGCTTGTCGCAGTTGCGCATAAGTTGCTTCCTACATTTAGTGAAGGGTTGGACAATTCGATTGACCAATTGCCATTTACATCAGAAGTTGTTTTCCCAAGATATATTTTCCCTTCCCCCTGGCCGCTTAAATCGGGAACAGCTTCTGTGAAAAAAACCTCTATTGTTGCATTTGCGGGAGCAGTCCCTTGTACAATAGTTGTCGACGTAGACGCGTAATATTTTGAAGAAGTTATTATAGGATAAGCAATCCCAGTATTTCCGTTATTTATTAAAGCAATTCCCTTGTCATAATTTAAAAATAAGGAATTCTCTTTTATTGTATTATAAAAAGCGGTATCTATTGCTATACCATAATTCCCGCTGTTGCTTCCATTATATGCAATTGTATTATTTGGCCCTATTATATTTGAATTTCCTGTGGTTTTTATCCCTGAATAAAGGTTTGCAAGATTTAAATTGCCGGTTTTATCTGTACCGATATAATTGCCGTAAATTGAATTTGAAAGCGCCCCATACAAGTAAATACCGTCCTGCAAATTTCCTGAAATAACATTTCCTTCTATTGTATTGCTCATCCCTCTTGATGTGTTATTTCCGGCAATATAAATTCCTTCCATGCCGTTTGGTATTGTTGTGGTTCCGTTTTTATTTGTTCCTATGTAGTTGCCTGAAAAGATATTAGAAGAAGCTTGATATACGAGAATTCCTTGCTGTAAATTACCCGAGATAACATTTTCTTTTATTATGTTATTTTTCGGATTATAATCAATAAAATAAATCCCTCTGATTCCATTGGGGATTGCCGTATCTCCGGTTTTATTGACCCCTATATAATTGCCTGTTACTTCATTGCTGTTGCAATTTGCACTTAATAAACCAACTCCCGACAAAGTATTTCCTGATATAACATTTTGATCCCCTAAAATTGACCCGCCTACCAAGCCATATTGTGAACCGTCAAGGTAAAGGCCATAGCTTCCGTTTGCTATTGCATACGTCCCTGAAGGGTCAGTCCCTATATAATTTCCTTTTACTTCAAAACTTGTATATCTATATAAAGTAATACCATTGGTTTTATTCCCGGATACTGTATTATTTATTATTATAGGATATTTCCCGCCTGCTGAAAGAGACCCTTCTAAGTGTATTCCTGTTGCATTTGGAATAGCAACCCCCAATAAAGAAAGTCCTATAATATTGTTTGCTATATAAACATTGTCAACTCTATAACAGAATATCCCTGTTCCGTGATTTCCAGATATCAAATTTCTTTCTATTGAATTAAAATGAGAATTCCCCGATATAGAGATACCTGAAGCCCCATTTTCCAAACTCTTTTCTCCTAAATAATTTGTTCCTATATAATTTCCTTTTATTTTATTATTTGTTGAATCGGTAGTAATATAAATGCCTAAATTCTGGTTTCCTGAAATTATGTTCCTTTGTGATACAGTATCTCCTCCTATGGTGTTGTAGATTGATTGAGAAATATAAATGCCATAGTAATTGGATTTATATGAAGTAGAAAAGTAAGCTTGTAATGTCCCTTCTCCTGAAGCGGTAACTCCTAAATAACAGCCATAAATATGGTTATAACCTCCGCCTGTTATTTTTATTGCCGCGGGATATCCTGCTGTATTGTAAAATCCGCCTATTGCAAATCCCTCAATTGTGCAATTTGAGGAAGAGCTTAAATTGAAAGCTGAATATGGAGAATAAAACGAATTTCTCACGATTTCTATTCTTGGACCATAAGGATTGTTTGATTCCGTGTTTGGTTGTGTTGATCCTTTTATTGAAATATTATTTTTATTATTAATTG
>MEUB01000024.1 GCA_001771535.1 candidate division WOR-1 bacterium RIFOXYB2_FULL_37_13 | reverse complement strand
TTCCGCTTGCTATTGTATTGTTTCCCATTGCTGTGGAAGAACTCCCGCTTGCTGTTGTATTACTCCCCATTGCTGTGGAAGAACTCCCGCTTGCTAATGCATGATATCCCACGGCAAAGGAAAACTGTCCTATTAACGACGCCTCATCCCCTAATATCCCTGATGTTCCAGACCTAAATGCTCCCCCTTTTGATGGTATCCACATAAGTCTTGTAGTTCCTGCTTCAAGTACAGGCGTATCTCCATTTGTCCCCTGCGCCAAAATCCCGCCGGCAACTTCAAAAGAGGCTACTGGCTCGGCTGTTCCTATTCCAACCTTATTTATCCCTGCCTCCGATGTAATCGTATTGCCGCTCTTTATCCAGCCACCCGCGCTTGAATTGCCCGTATATGCTGTTGTCTGATTCGTTCCATCAGAAAACTTAATAGTCCCATTTGAGCCTGACTTAATCTCAATAGTTCCATTAACAGTCAGTTTTGATGTCGGCTCTGTCGTCCCTATTCCAACCCTTCCATTCACAGCTTCACCGCTTGCATAAAATATAGGACTTGTCCCGCCAAATCCTACCATTAATGAGTTGGCTTTGTTGTTGTTTAATCGGCTAGCACTGGCATTGCCAACTCCCGCGCCTAAGACAATTGCATGAAATGCTTCTGTTGTCAGCCACTGTCCCGCTGCAATAGAATAGGTTCCGCCTGCTGTGGTTTCAGCTCCCATCGCTGTGGAATAATACCCGCTTGCTATTGTATAAGCTCCCATTGCTGTGGAATAATTCCCGCTTGCTGTTGTACGATCTCCCATTGCCGTAGAAGCTTCTCCGCTTGCTCCTGTAGAGTTGCCTACTGCAAAAGACCAATTTCCTATTGTATCCCATTGAGTTGTATTAACAGATCCAGCCCTAAACGCACCTTTTGCTGGTATCCACATAAGTCTTGTACCGGGCCCGGTCACAGGCGTATCTCCATTTGTCCCCTGCGCCAAAATCCCGCCGGCAACTTCAAAAGAGGCAACAGGCTCGGCTGTCCCTATGCCAACCTTATTTATCCCTGCCTCCGATGTAATCGTATTGCCACTCTTTATCCAGCCACCAGTAGTAGATGTAATTCCTGTCAACTGCGATCCATCACCTTTAAAAGCGCCGGCTGTAACTGTTCCTGTAGTTTGTATCCCTCCTGTCGTATTTATCGCCGTGCTCCCACCTATCGTCCCGGATATTATCGCATTTCCTGATACTTTACCCGCGGTTGTAATTGATGATATTTTTGCATCTGTAACAGCCTCATCCGATATTTTCTCTGTAGATATTCCATTATTTTTAACCTCTATTGACGCATTAGCATTAAATCTTATCGTAATATTATCTACTTCAAAACTACCTGTTACTACTGTAGGGTTAGCCCAATCAAGAGATGTCCCATCGTATCTTAAAAATAAGGGCTCATTTGGAGCAGTAGCTGCTATCTTTCCACCCGTTATCCCTAAATTTTTTACCTCCAACGACCCTGAACCGTTCAAATCTATAGTAGAATTATCATACTTTACTTCCAGTGTTCCAAAACTCGTAACAGGTCCCCCTGTTAATCCCGCCCCACTGTCTACTCTTGTTAATGTTCCGCTTGCCCCTTCTGCCGTTATAACAACTGTATCGGTCCCTCCTGAAATTGTTATATTGTTTCCCGCAACTATCTGTTTCACAAAATTACCGCTTGCAACCTTGGCATTTGTTATTGTTCCGTCTGTTATTTTTGCATTTGAAATTGCCCCGTCTGCTATACTCGATTCAAGTATCGATCCGTCCACTACCCCCTCCGCAGTAGATGCCCTCAACGAATAACCGACACTCAATAGCTGTGTCAATGGAGACATTGTCTCATAATTGCTTGTAGAATCAGACGGAGTGGCTACCTCTACTTTCAGATATCTGGTATCACTTGAAAATACAGATGGGGTTAAAGCTGTCGTATCTCCCAACGTTGCCGTAAAAATACCGCTTGAAACAGATATTGCGCTGTGGCTTTCCGGACCCCAGACAACAGAATTGCCCGCGCTGTCTGATGTTATTGAAAAACGCATATTATATGAACCTGTCAATGCTGATCCTGAACTGGTTTTTAATACCCCCTGGTAACTGATTTTTGTAGGAACTAAAGAAAAAACAATTGAAACCATAAGCAGTAGAAATAAAATACAAAAACAAAGTTTTTTCATTAACCGAGCCTCCTTAATTTGTCTCCCTAAACATGCGCAGGCATAAGAATGTGTTCTTCTAATTTATGGCTCATTTCTTTTACCATCATTTTCACATCCTCAACCTTGGAATCAACACTGTCAATTCTATTTGTTAGTCTTATCTCTACAAGATCAATTTTATTGTTTAAAATTGTATGTCCTTCCAATACCAATTTTATATCGTCTTTCATTCCTTCAAGCAATACTTCAAAATGTTCTTTTTTTAGTTTTTCTTTCATAGTATTTCAATCTTCCCCAATAAAAATTTATTTACCATTCATTAATATATCGATTCTATTCTTTATCTCCTTAATCCTTGCTATAATCCAGGCGGTTTCTGCTCTGGTTAACTCATTATTTGGTTCAAAATTATTTGATTTTATATATTCCAAATATCCCGCATTCTTAGCCGCCATCACATAGCTGTATGCCCAATGAGTAGAATTTAAATCTTCATAAGGAGAGACTTCTGATGAATCCTTGGGAAGTCCTGCAAATCTTGCTATTATAACTATCCCTTCCGCTCGGCTGACATTATTTTTGGGTTTAAATGTGCCATCAGGATACCCTGTAACTATTTTTTCTTTCGCGGCAGCTTCTATATATTTCGAACCCCAATGTTCAAGAGTAACGTCTGTGTATGTTGGCGTTTCTGCCATCTCTTCCTTATTTCCGGTCTTCAACAACATTGTTGTTAACTCTGCTCTTGTTATTGTTCCTTCAGGCTTAAATGTCCCGTCAGGGTATCCGGTTATCACTCCAAGCGTTGCCAATTCCTCGATCTCCTTATTTGCCCAATAATCGGCAGGAACATCTCCAAATGATTTCAACTGCACTTTTATTTTTACGGGCGCAGGCAAAGGTTTTTCTTTCTCGATTTTAGGCGAATAGCCAAACGAAAAATAGTGTGAAATTCCTGTTGAAATATCAATATATGGATGATACGCGTAGTCAAAATTAAAGTTTGCAAGATTCAATGTCAGCCCCAATGCCGGATTATTTGACAACCCGTTTCCGCTGCTTATTGTCTGATCGATTCCCCCTCTTAATACAAAATAATTATTCAGCAGATATTCGATCCCAAAATGCAGAGGCGATGGGATTTTTCTTGTAGGAGAAAAATCTATGTCTGACGATAAAGAAAGTTTATTGTTTAAAAAATATGCTACCGCCCCAAACTTCGCAAGCAGAGGCATTGAATCCCCCGCTCCCGTTGTCCATGTAAGGTTTGTCGATAAAATATTTTGTAAATTTGCTCCTATATTGATCCATTCTTTTACTTTATATTTAATCCCCAAATCCAAACCAAAACCTGATCCGCTGCTTGTTACCCCTCCGCTGAATCCTTTATTGAAAAATTTTATATTCGCGCCCCACGATAATTTTTTTGAAAAACCAGCCTCCGCGCCATAAGATAAAAACATCAATTTATCGTAATAATTAAAGTAGGAAATCCCCTCTGATGTCGGCGACGGAATATCCGATACCCCTGTGTATATAAGCCCTAATCCGACAGTTCCTTTCCAAAACGGCATAGAACCGCTCACAAGCGTATAAGGCAAATCTCCTTCTAGCAAGCTCACATACATGCTTGTAACCTGCCACTTTTTTAATTCGGCAAGCCCCGCGGGATTAACAAAAGCCGAATTTCCGTCATCCGATACCGCTACAAACGCCTTACCCATCCCCATAGGCCTTGCGCCTACGCCTATCTTCATTAAATCTTCAGTAAACGCGGCAAATGAAGAAATCCCAAAGAATAAAATAAACAGAAAGGCAGCAACTAACTTTTGAAAACTGTTTATCATGTATTTATTTTTCTTTTTTTCTTTTTTTATCATTTTTCTCATCTTAATACCGCAATCTTGCCTTTAGCCAAAATAGCACCATTATTCCTGTTTATTACTCTCAAAAAATAAAGCCCGTTCGCAGACATTTCTCCGAATGTATTAAAGCCATTCCATGACACACTGTTATCTCCGGATTTTCCTCCGTTTACTCCCGACGCAAAATCCTGTTTATATACAAGTTCATGGGATATATTAAATAACAAAATTGATGTCGGTGTATCCTGCGAAAGCTTGTAAACAATCGTCGTGCTTTCTCTTTCAGGATTAAACGGATTAGGATAGTTTACCCCAAGGGAAAGGGTTGACCATGTTTTTATTTCAAACCCGCTCGGGAGCGTATCACTTTGGCCTAAAGAATTTTCAACTATCAGATCCCATGTTCCCGTTGTTTTACCTGTCAAATCAAAAGTACAAGTAATTTTTGACGAGCTTTCCGCGCTGACATTTGTCGCCTCTATCGTTTCTCCGTTTAAAGAAAGCCTAACTGTTGATCCAGTATCAAATCCCGCTCCTGTTATATCTCTTATGTTTATGGAGCCTGTATTATACCCTGAACTTGGCGTAACTGAGGTTACCAACACCGCAAGAGATGTAGCATTTGCGTATACAAAACCCGTGTTTAATAAATATGTTGAACTTTCCGTGCTTATTTGAGATGACAATCCAAATGAATTTAAAAGCGAATAGCTGCCTGATGTAGAATCTCCACCGCCAATAAAAACATTTTCACTCGGCAAATCATAACTGCTACTTGTTGCCGCGAATGCAAAAGAAGGCATAAGTAGTATACCTACAATAAAAAACAATAAAATTATAAATTCATATTTATTCATAAATATAAAAGATCAAACATGCGCCGGCATACGAACATGAGCCTTTAATTCACGGCTTATTTCTTTTACAACCATTCTTGTATCTTCAACTTTAGCATCAACAACCTTTATCATTTCTTTTACATCACTAATTTTTTTATCTAAAACAGAATGCCCTTCCAATACTAATTTTACATCGCCTTTCATTTCTTCCAACAATATTTCAAAGTGTTCTTTTTTTAGGTTTTCTTTCATAGTTTTTCAATCTTGAGTTCTAAACAAATTATATACAATTTTTTAAAAAAAACAACCCTAATTTTTCATAATACACTTCGTAGGACACTTTTCAATCGCGATATCACAAGATATGTCTAACTTTGAATAATCCATCATGGCAAGGTTATCTTCAACTTTAAAAACTTCTGGCACTTGTTTTTCGCAGATCTTACAGGCTATGCAACCGACAGGACAAATTTTTCTGACATCGGCACCTTTATCATGCGAGGAACAAGCTATGTAAACCTTTGCAGCGTAAGGCCTTAAAAAAATAATGCTTCTTGGGCACGCACTAACACACTTTCCACAAGCTGTACATTTTTCAGGATCAACTACAGGTAGGCCGTCTTTCATTGTTATAGCATCAAAAGGACATGAGCAAAAACAATCCCCATATCCCAAACAACCATAACGACAGGATAACCCGCCGCCATCAACTATATTGGAAGCCGCACAGGTTTTAACGCCAAAATATTCTGCTTTCTTCTTTCTTTGGGAATCTTTAGCACCGCAATGGACTGTTGCAAGTTTTTTGTGGATATCCTCACCTTCAACTCCCATAATATGAGCTATTTTTTGCGCCACCTCATGCCCTCCCACAGTACACCCGCTCACGGCAACCTCGCCCTTGATAAGCTTTTCCGCAAAATCATGGCAACCAGCACTTCCGCAAGCTCCGCAGTTGGCTCCTGGAAGGATTGCCATTATTGTGCCAACCTTGGAATCTTCATCTACATGAAATTTTTGCGCAGCAAGGCCAAGCAATGCCGCAAAGACAAAACCCAGTATTCCAAGTATTAATGTCGCAAGTATTATTAACATAATTTATAACCCAAAAAGCCCCGTAAATCCCAAAAAGGCAAGCGACATAAGTGCCGCTGTTATAAAAGCAATCGGATACCCTTGAAACCATTTTGGGATTTTGGCAAGTACCATTCTATCCCGAATATAAGCAAAAAGTATAATTGCTAAAGAGTATCCTGCCGATACCCCCAAAGAATATACCATTGATTGCATAAAATTAAACTTATAATCAATGGCCAAAAAGGCAACAGCCAATATAGCGCAGTTTGTCGTAATAAGAGGGAGGTAAATTCCCATTGCGCGATAAAGGTTTGGAATAACTTTTTTCAGATATAATTCTTCAAGCTGAACAAGCGAAGCAATTGTCAATATAAAAGTCGCCGTCCTTAAAAACTCGAGATGAAAAGGGGTCAGGACAAAATGATAAATAATCCATGAAATAGCAGAAGAAATAGTCATTACAAAAACAACGGCAAAACTCATGCCAATTGATGTATCAATTTTTGTTGAGACCCCAAAAAAGGAGCACAGTGCTATAAATCTTATAAGCAATATGTTATTGATTAAAAATGCCGCAAAAAATATACCGAACAATTCCATAGTTATTGCACCTTGTTTTCCATTTTATTTAAAAATGCCATCAAAAAACCGATTGTTATAAAAGCACCAGGAGGCAAAACCATTATGGTAGCCGCGAACGCTGTATTATAAAGTGTTATGCCTAAAATTGAACCCGCCCCCAAAAACTCCCTTACAACAGCAATACTTCCCAAAGCAAGCGCAAAACCCAAACTCATGCCAATGCCGTCAAGCGCGGAATTTAAAACAGGATTTTTGTAGGCAAATGCTTCGGCGCGCCCCAAAATGATGCAATTCACGACAATAAGAGGGATAAAAACACCAAGAGCATGATGAAGATCGGGAGTAAAAGCCTGCATTATGTAATCTGCTATCGTTACAAAAGTTGAAATGATTATAATAAAAATCGGTATTCGTATTTCATCAGGAACAATTTTACGTAAAAGGGCAACCACAATATTTGAACATATAATAACAAATGCGGTCGCCGCACTCATCCCTAAAGCGTTTATCACCGTATTTGACACGGCAAGCGTGGGACAAAGCCCTATCATCAAGCGCAAAACCGGATTTTCTTTAATTAAACCTTGATTAAAATCTTTCCAAAGCGTCATTGTTTCACCTTTTTATTTTTTTCAAAATCGTTAAGAGCCTCACGAACTCCCCGGCAAACAGCCCTGCTTGATATTGTAGCTCCTGTAATCGCATCGATATCTTTTTTTGCTTCTATCTGATCGTTTGCCGTCTTTCCCAAAAATTGATCCAAAAAAGATCGTTTTGCAACATTTGTTCCAAGTCCCGGCGTTTCATTTTGGCTTACAATTTTAATGCCGCTAATTTTAGCATTTGAATCAATACCGACAAGCATATTTATATTGCTACTGTATCCTCGAGGGGATGCAAAAAAAACAGTTCCAATAATATCTTTTCCTGAAAGCCCCTGATACACTTCTTTGCTTCCAATTTTAACAATATTAAAAACTAAAGCATTTGGCAATACTTCAGTTAAAGAGCTTTCAAAAGCTCTTTTTCCGTTCAACTCTATTTTAGGCTGTGTAAAAAGATAAACATACGCCAATGCGCCTGCCGATATTACACAAAAAACCATGAGTACAAACCCTAGTTTTAAAATTTTACCCATAAACCCTCATCTCGCCCCAAACAATTTTGGTCTTGAGTATTTATCTATTAAAGGCGTTAAAATATTCATAAGCAATATTGAATAATTTCCCCCTTCAGGAAACCCGCCGTAAAACCTTATAAGAATTGTCATTATGCCGCAACCCAATCCAAAAATAAATCTCCCTTTTGTCGTAACGGGAGCTGTAACATAATCGGTCGCCATAAAAAAGGCTCCAAGCATAAGCCCCCCTGCCATAATCTGAAAAACAGGATCTTTCCCCAACAGAAAAGAAAGAATGAAAACTGTTCCGATATAAGCGATAGGTGCCGGCCAATCGATAATTTTTTTATAAAAAAGGATTCCCGCTCCTATTAAAATTGCTAAAACAGAGGTCTCTCCAAGACAGCCCCCGCGATTCCCTAAAAAGAGATCAAGGTATCCCGGGACAGCTTCCCCTATTTTTGAAAGATATAAAGGGGTGGCGGAAGTTACAGTAGAAAAAGGTTTGAGCCACATCGTCATGGCAACAGGCCAAGAAGCAACCAAAAAAGCCCTGGCAGCAAGGGCGGGATTAAAGATGTTAAACCCAAGTCCGCCAAAAAGGCCTTTAGCTATAACGATAGCAAAAAAAGATCCAATCGCCGCTATCCATAACGGCAGGCCAGATGGAAGTATTAACGCTAAAAGAAGGCCTGTAACAACAGCGCTTCCGTCCGATACCGTGACAGGCCTTTTTGAAGCAAATTGAAAAAAAACCTCAGAAATAAC
>MEUB01000023.1 GCA_001771535.1 candidate division WOR-1 bacterium RIFOXYB2_FULL_37_13 | reverse complement strand
CTGAAAATAAATTGGTAGGAGGGCTTTCTGCTATTGAAGCTGATTTTTCTGTTAAAGAAGGATTGTTGAGAAAGACCCAGCGGCAATATAAACTTATCTGGATGGAAGGTGCGGCAATTGCTGATGGGCATAAGAAGGAAGGGCTTCAAACCTATGTCGCATATCTTATAATAAAATCTATATATGAAAAGGCTGCAGAGAGAAAGGTTTTGTTGGCTACTCAATCACAAAATTGGATTGTAATCTGGTCATTATACAAGCATCTGGGGCTTATCTTGGATTATTCTAAGCCGTTTATTCAAGAAGCTTTAGATGTTATAGAAAAAAATATTTTAAAATGTGAGGAGCTTAGTATAACTAAAGAGGGTTTTCGCCAAGGCGTTTACATAGATCAGGATTCTTGGGGCATGGGAATGGCAACAGAAGGAGAGTTGGGGAAAATATCATGGAGTATGCTTGCTTTGCTTAGGCCTATAGCAACCATAAAATTGCTTAGGTTGATGGCTGAATTAGATGATACAGATGCGAGAATATGGCTCGGTCGTGTCACTGGCGTTAAAATTAAAGCTATGGAGCTTTTTCTGGATTATAAAGAATTGAAGCCCCGATTATACGCCTCCACTCAAAAATAATATCCGACCTGAAGTTGCATTCTTCCGTAATTAATCATATCTATACCAAACTCCAGAAACAAAGGGGGCACATCCATAAACCGTTCGAAAATAACGGAAATATATGGACCGACATTTGAAGAATTTCCCAGATATCCCACAATACCACCGCTTAAAAACATCGGGAATCTGCTGCTTACTTCATGAAGAAACCATTTTCCTCCGATAAAAGCAAGCACTGATGGATCTGATGTATTGCCTTCAACTCCCAATCTTAAAGTTGCATTAGTTGCAATGCCGCTTTCAAACATTAGCCCCAACGCAGCACCACCCCTTATTCCCCCTATGATGGCAGGCTTGTATGCAAGACACTCCGATCCAAATAAAATAATAAATAAAACAATTACAAAAATTATGTTTTTTTTCACCATTCCTCCTCCTTTTTTGCTATGAGTTACAAAAGAAACAAGACTTTTAAATATATTTTTCATATGAGTTCCTCCTTTTAATAAAATTATTCTTTCATTTTTAGGTAGGCATAACCAGAGGCATAAGCTGCTTATGATTGACTTTTTTCCCTGTGCAACACGCTCGTCTTGTTTAAAGGGAGTGAGATGGTCACATCTGTCCCTTTTTCTTTTTCACTTTTTATTTCAACTGTTCCGTTGTGAAGTTTTACAATCTCTTTTACAAGCGACAGCCCAAGTCCCGTCCCTTTTGTCTTTCTAGTAAAAAATGGATCGCAAACTTTTTCCAAGTCTTCTTTATCAATTCCGCATCCATTGTCTTTTATAGAAATTGAAAGTTTATTCCCATCTATTTGCGCATCAAGTTTTATTTCACCTGTTTTGCCCGTATCTTGGAGTATGGCTTGAAAGGCGTTGTTTAAAATATTGTTTAAAACCTCTCTTATTTGATAAGGATCAATTTCGATTGATATGTCTTTTATCGGAAGACAAGAAACCCTGACTATTATTTCTGTTTCATTAAACCTTGCTTGTGCGGAATCAACGCATTCATCAATCAGCTCGCAAATGCAGGTTTTTTCGTATGCAGGCATCTTAATCCTTGAATAATTAAGCAAATTGCTTATTATATGGTTGCTTTCCAGTATTTTTTTTTCTATATTCGCAAAATGTTTTTCAAGACTCTCGTCTTTTGCCTTTCTCCTTATGTTAAAAATAGCGGCAGAAATAACTCCTAAAGGATTTCTAAGCTCATGCGCTACGCTTGCGGCAAGTTTTCCTATTTCCGACAGCCTTTTTATATCATTTAGTTCTTTATTCGCGAGAATGAGATGGTCTGTTTTTATTTTGACTTCCAATTCCAGCTTATCTTTTGCTTTTTTTAGCTCTTCTTCAAATTTTTTTCGTGTGGTTATTTCAGTTAGCATCCCCTCAAATGAAAGTACATTGTTTTTTTCGTCTCTTATTATGTTTATATTCATTGAAACCCAGACAAGATTTTTGTTTTTATTAAGGAGCTGTTTTTCAAGATCAGAAATGGAATTAACCTTGTGTTTTAATATTTTTTCAAGAAGCGCCTTGTTTAAATTGTTTATGCTGTTTACAGAACCCAGGAATTCTTTTGTAGATTCATAGCTTAGAATCCTGCAAAAAGAGGGATTTACGCCTAAAAAAATTCCGTTTGGCGCGCATTTGAAAATGCCTTCTATGGCGTTTTCAAATATCTGGTAGTATTTTCTTTCTGCATTTATAAGTTCGCTTTGCACTTTCCATTTTTGCAGAGCCACCGTCGCTTGGTTGATAAATGTGTTTAGCGCATTTTCATGGTTAAGCGGTGAATCTGTATGCTTTATAATAATGACACTGCCTAATACATCCCCCTTTTTTAAAGCAAAGGGGGTGGAATATATCCTTTTGATATTTACTGCTTTTTCTATGGCAAAACATATAATACTTGGAATTTTACCGAATGACAGCTCATAAAGGTTTTTTGATTCTTTAAGACCAAGCCTGTCTACCCGATTGATAAAATCGGTGGTATTTATTTTAAAACCAAAGTTTTTTAGATTTTGTTTTAACAATCCGCTTGCAATTTTAAGCCTTTTCTCTTCTGCGACTACATGTTTTATATATATTTTTTTTTGTAAGGATCAAATTCTGTTATGATAATACTTGAATCAGGTTCCAGTCTGTAAATTTGTTTTGCGACAAATTCAAAAATATAATTATTATCCATCTGTTTTATAAACTCGCTCGCACTGCTTGATAAAAAAGAGGTTTCGTTAAGTAATCCGTTGTTATCCAAAAATGGCATAGTTTATTCAAAAAGTGTAACATATAGGATTTTTATTACAATATCAACTTTCAAAAATGCGGTTAATCTGTTAAAATAAAAAAAAGTGGAGGTTGTTTGAATGGTAGATATTTTAAATAAAAAATTTGTTAAATTTGACGGGAAAATATTGATCATTGGTTGTGGTTCTGTCTCGCAATGTGCTATTCCCCTTGTCATAAGGCATATTGACGTGTCTCCGCAGAATGTGACAATTATGGATTTTGTTGATAATTCGCATCGCGTAAAAGATTCTATCGCAAAAGGTGTTAAATATGTAAACCACAAAATGACAAAAGAGAACTACAAGGAACTTTTTTTGAAATTTGTCGGTAGTGGCGATCTTATAATTGATCTTGCCTGGAATATAGAATGTATGGCAATACTTGATTTTTGCCGTGAAAACAACATTCTTTATGTTAATACCTCAATTGAAGAATGGGATCCGTACAAAGATGGCAGACGCAACGATCCTACAAAATATACCCTTTATGCAAGGCATATGGAATTGAGAAAAAAAATAAAAAGTTGGGGAGAAAACAATGGTACGACTGCGGTTGTCGACCATGGGGCAAACCCGGGGCTTGTTTCGCATTTTACCAAAAAGGCTCTTATTGAAATTGCTCAAAAAATAGTTGATGAAAAACCAAAAGATTCTCGAATTGATGAGTTAAAAACTTATATAAAAGATAAAAACTTTTCTAAACTTTCTCAAGTTACCGGAACAAAAGTCATTCACATATCAGAACGAGATACACAAATTACAAATAAACCAAAACAGGTTAATGAGTTTGTAAATACCTGGAGCATAGAAGGTTTTTATGAGGAAGGGGTTGCGCCTGCGGAGTTGGGCTGGGGGACACACGAAAGATATGTGCCAAGAGACGCTTTTTTCCATAAAGAGGGTCCTCAAAACCAGATTTGCCTTTCAACTATTGGGATGAGAACATGGGTTAGATCCTGGGTTCCTTGCGGAGAGATAACCGGCATGGTTATTCGCCATGGTGAAGCGTTTAGTATTTCAGACAGGCTGACGGTTTGGGAAAACGGGAAAGCGGTTTATCGCCCCACAGTTCATTATGCCTACTGTCCGAGCGATGTTGCGATAAACTCACTCCATGAGCTTGAAATGAGGCAATTTCATATACAAGAAAAACAGAGGATTATGAATGATGAGATTATTGGTGGAGAAGATCAATTAGGCGTTCTTCTCATGGGGCACGATTTCAAATCATGGTGGACAGGCAGTCTTCTTGATATCCACTCTGCAAGAAAATTAGTCCCAGGGCAACAGGCAACAACTCTTCAAGTCGCGATATCTGTTGTTGCGGCAAGCATATGGATGATCAAAAATCCAAAGCGAGGATTTTTACTGCCTGACGATTTGGATCATGAGGAAATTCTTGATATTTCCATGGAATATTTAAAGCCATTTTATTCAAAAGCGGTAGATTGGACTCCACTTAAAAATTTAAATACAAAATTTACTTCTTTTGACATGCAAGCGCCAAAAGAAGAAGATGTTTGGCAGTTTTTGACTTTTTTGGTAAACCCGGTGCATAAAATTGGTGCGACTCGTGTCGATTGAAAAACTAATAAGAGAGCTTGTCAAGAAACACGGTTCACCTCTTATGCTTATAAGCCAAGAAACCTTAAAGCGCCAGTTTGGGTTATTTCGGAGACATCTTTCAAATATCGAGCCTTATTATGCCATTAAAGCAAATCCGCATCCTGACATCATAAAAATATTTATAAAGCTGGGTTGCGGCTTTGATGTTGCAAGTGCCAACGAAATGAAACAGGTTTTGAGTCTTGGCGCAAAACCTGAAAAAATTATTTTTGCCAATACCATAAAATCCGCGAAAGATATAGAAGAAGCACATAAGAATAATGTCAATCTCATGACGTTTGACAATGAGGCAGAGCTTTACAAGATAGCAAAGCATGCTCCGGGGACGGAAGTCCTCTTAAGAATTAAAGTTCCAAATGTCGGCAGTACTGTTGAGCTGTCGCTTAAGTTTGGCGCGGATCCAAGCCAGGCTATATTTCTTTTGGGGAAGGCCAAATCTTTGAGGCTTTATCCAAAAGGGGTTTGTTTTCATGTGGGGTCGCAATGTTTGAATGTGGAAAATTATATTCAAGCCTTGGAAATATCATCTATGATATTTAGTGAGGCGCGAAAGGTCGGAATCAACCTGACAATGCTTGATATTGGCGGAGGCTTTCCCATCAGGCATTTTGATAGGGATGAACATGTAATGCTCAAGCAGATGGCCAAGCATATCCGCAAAAAGATGAAGAGGCTTTTCCCCAAGGAGACAATATTTATCGCGGAGCCGGGGCGATTTTTTGCGGGGCCTGCGGGTACGCTTGTTACCCAGGTTGTGGGTAGGAGCTATAGGAACGACAGGAATTATTATTATTTAAACGACGGTGTATATGCCGATTTTTCAGGAATTATTTTTGATCACTGCAAGTATGAATACAAGACACTGCGAAGAGGGCAGAGATTTTTAAGTGCGTTAGCCGGGCCTACATGCGACTCTCTTGACACTATTTCGTTAAGTGAAGATCTCCCCGAGCTTGAGGTTGGCAATATTGTTTATGTGAGAAATATAGGCGCGTATTCTTGTGCCTCTGCGGTTCCAAACTTTAACGGCTTCCCACCGGCTAAGATATTGATGGTCTGATTATTTCCCTAATTCTTAAGAATTAAGAATTTGCGGGTTTTTTTAACTCTCTTTCTAAGGTATTTAGGATTGTTTTCCCTATCACTTTTCCAGGCGCGGGGGTTCCTGCAATCGTACCAGGCGTGATAGAGTTGTCTCTTTCAAATTGTGAAAGAGCTACTACAGTATCATTGCTATAAACTTTCCAAGACCAATTAGGAACAGAGGTCTCTGCAGTCGTTAAATATCCTAAAAAGAAGAGAGCTTTATTAATAATGATCATAAAATCTGTGTTTATGGATGTCACAGCCATTGTCTCTTGGGTTAAAGAAGACACCTGACCGATTTTAATATCTTGTATTCTTTTGTTTTTATTAAATTCCTTTAATATTCCTTTTGCATCCATGGGTGTTTCATTTTGGATTTCTTCTGAACTACTAGAAGGAAAGAAACTAAGTGCTGACCAACTAAAACAACTTATCCCTGAAATTCCGTCCATATTATTTATCGAACCTCCTGATGGGGTTTCTGACCCCATATTTTACTCTTATATTGATGTTTGTCTACTTTAATTTGACAAATATCTGTGTAGTTGTCGTACAGAACTTTGAAAAATTTCACTTTTTATCATAAGAGCAATGAATAATATGAAGCAATAAAAATAGCAGAAAAAAATCTGATTTAAAGGTATTTTTAACCGTTGCAAGTTTATTTTTTAAAAGATACAATTTGAAGATATTAAAAGAGGAGGCGGTTTATTATGATGATGGAACAGGGTCTGTGTGGAATGATGGGGAGTATGAACAGTTTTATGTTTTGGGATTTGCTTTTGGTCTCGCTTGTTTTGTTGGGGTTTTCTTTTATTGTTTGGGTTTCGGCTAAAAAAGGGGATGGGATTGAAAGTCTAATCGGCAAAATTTTATCGGGAGTTTTGGCCGTTGTTGTACTTGTTACTTTGTTTTATGGAACAGTTAAAATTGTATCTTCTCCTTCTGGCATGGGAATGAAGGAACCTGGGATGGGGATGAAAAAAGGGATGGGGCGATATATGATGAATAAGGACAAAATGCAGAAAATGGATAAAAAGGATATGGAAAATATGATGGAGAATATGATGGAAGATATGATGGAGGACATGCAAAAAAGCGGAAAAACGAATTAGAAAGTAGAGAGCAGAAAGCGGAGAGGATGACTTTCCGCTTTTTAGCTTAGGATCTCTATTAGTTGAGAAAAATCGTCTATTAAGTAATCAGGGTTTGATCTTTTCAGTTTTTCTATTGGGTCAAACCCGTAGGTTACAGCACAAGTTGCAACCCCCGCGTTTTTACCTGTTTCTACATCAATTGTCATATCTCCTACAAAAAGGGTTCTTTCTTTTGGAATTTTGTTCTCATTTGTTATTTTTATGATTGCGCATGGATCGGGTTTCAAGCAAGGAGCGTTATCCCCTCCAAAAACTTCAATAAAAAGATCTTCTATCCCGTGATCTTTTAAAATTATTTTCATAAGCTCATATCTCTTGTTTGAAATTATAGCCTTTTTCTTTTCTTTAAGAAATTGAAGCGTATTGATGACATTTGGATAAAAAGTTACATTTTTTATGCCGTCTTTCTTATAATAACCAAAATAAACATCCATCGCCTGCTGAATTGTCTTCATATCTTTTTTATCTATGGAATTTTCAACAAGATATATTTCACCATAACCTACATAAGAATTTATCTCTTCTTTTGTTTTGTAAGGATACCCAAGCTCTTTTATCATCGATTGAATCGCGTCAATTGCCGGAGGAATGGAGTTTGTAAGCGTCCCGTCAAAGTCAAAAATTATAAGATCTATCGGTTTCTTTTGCATAGGTCTATTTTAGCATATGTATGGAATAATTCAGGCGACGCTAATAATATTTTGTGATAAAATATCAAAATTATGTTTAAGCAATCGTTTTTAACGGGGCTAGGGTTTGGTCTGACTTCGGGCATTATTACGACGCTTGGATTAATGGTCGGCTTAGCGTCCGGAACTCATTCAAGAATAGCTGTTATAGGAGGGGTGTTAACTATTGCCATTGCTGATGCTTTTTCTGACGCGATGGGGATACATATGTCTGAAGAAGCAAAAGAAGATAATTGCCATAAAGATGTTTGGGAAGCTACAATTGCCACCTTCTTTTCAAAATTTATATTTGCTTCTACTTTTGTGATTCCTCTTTTGTTGTTTGATTTAAACTTAGCTATTTATATAAGTATTTTCTGGGGATTATTACTTTTGAGCCTGTTTAGCCTGTTTATTGCTAAAAGCAAAGGCGATAAACCTTTTAGAGTTATTTTAGAGCATCTTTGCATAACGTTTGTCGTCCTTTTGGCTACTTACTTTGTAGGGGTCTTAGTCTCTTCAGCTTTTGGAAATACTTAAACAGCCTGTAGTTTGTCACAAGGCTCTTCCCCATTCTTCTTCTGGATAATAAGAAATTCACTTCTAAATTTAGCGATATACATGTGTGAAATTACAGCCTCTTTAATGTCAAAGGAGGGTCTTTATTGTCAGGCATTAAATTAGTCGGGTCATCCTTGAGTGGATTGCAAATATCTTCCAGATTACAGCAAGCACGTGCTTTGCCTGTGACAGGCCATTCTACCGGAAAGCTGTTTTCTTCAGTTGACGAATTATCTGCTAGGGCAATAGGTGTTGCCTCTCCATCTACTCCAAAAACCTGGGTTGAAGTGCAACAAACTACCGGAATTACCTGGGAAGAATCGGATATACATCTTTTTGCGGGACTGACCGCTCACTCGCAACAGAGATTAAACCAGAGAGATTTGCATGATAAAAAAAGTATAGAAGGTTGGACTCTTCTATATAAGCATTCGAAAGGAGAGATAAAAGAGTATTACAAAGGACTGATTCTAGAAAAAATTGACAAAGGCTTTTCCGAGCTTGAGCT
>MEUB01000022.1 GCA_001771535.1 candidate division WOR-1 bacterium RIFOXYB2_FULL_37_13 | reverse complement strand
TCTTCATTTACTTTATCCATTATCTCTTCGAAAGGATCGATATCTGTTTTTGTTTGAGGTTTAAGACCCAATACAACATCTCCGTACATTTGTACAAACCTTCTATAAGAATCCCAAGCAAACCTTTCATTCCCAGACATTTCAACTAAGCCTAAAACGGTTTCGTCGTTTAATCAGAGGTTTAAAACAGTATCCATCATTCCAGGCATCGATATTCTTGCTCCGGAACGGACAGAAACAAGAAGAGGATTTTTCTTGTCTCCGAATTTTGCTCCCATTGTAGCTTCAATATGCTTAATCCCTTCTTTTATTTGGGCATCAAGCTCTTTTGGATATTTGCGGTTCATTTTATAATAAACCGTGCACATCTCTGTAGTAATCGTAAATCCTGCCGGCACAGGAATTCCAAGCATTCCCATTTCCGCAAGATTTGCGCCTTTACCACCGAGCAGGTTTTTCATCTTTGCGTCACCATCTGTTTTCTTCCCGCCGAACTTATAAATGTATTTTGTATTCTTTCCCGATTTCTTTGCCATTTTTACTACATCTCCTTTACTGCGTTAAGACACTTCACTTTTCCTGAGACAGAGCACTCCTTTCTTGGTATAAATTTAACTAACTAGAATTTGATTATAATTCTTTGTCCACAAAATATAAGTTTATCATAAAGGAAAGCTTAGTTTCAAGGGAACGAATGAGGGAGATTGAACTATGAAGCATTACGCAACCGAAAAACAAAAGCCGTTTCTAGCCACACAACTGTAAAACGGTATTTTGCAACATCCCCAGTAGGCAAGTGACGCCGCAACAAAAGGGAGGCGGAGCGGGCTTATGCCCTTTACCTTTAGTTTTCTATACTGACTGTAAAATATGCCTGACTAAGAAGTTGGCATAGGGGCGCGCTGGGTGTGGGACAGGAGGGGATGCGGCGTTTTGCGGCGTCTTGATTCTTTTTTGCTACTTTTTTCTGATCAAGCAGAAAAAAGTAGAGAGATATTGTCGGGAAATAAATATTTTGGTGTCATTTCGCAACACGCTCAAATTGGAATGATCGCATTGGACACAATTATAGCGCTGGACGAAAGCCAAAGGTTCTTCGCTTCTCCCCTGCTTCATAATATGAATAGAAAGAACTCTTTAATCTATCGTCAGAACAATTAAACCAAGAAGTCCCTATCAGGATAGGCTTATTATCATTTTTATCAGAAGTCCATTGGCTAACGATTCCTGTTAACGCATAAAATCCTAACCCTGTTTTTCTTTGACGATAGACACTGCTTGTTCCAACTCTTTTCCCCTTGTTATATATAATCTGTTCTGTAGGCTGCTCGTCGCCCCATGGATATTTTTTATTGCCCATAGCAGCTGAAAATTCTGCTCTCATAGGAAGCCTTAGTCCTAACAATGCTAATATTGCCTTAGCTTCTTTATGATTAATAAATACCATTGGAGAGTTCATCTGTTCTGAGAATTCTTTTTCCATAGATTCCCGAATTGATTGTTGTAGTTGAATCATAGGGTCAGTAATAATTTGAGACAGCTCTGCTTCTTTCAATTTGAAAATCCTTGCGAATTGAGCATGAGTAATAGGGGTGTCGGCCAACTTAGAGCTCAATGGCAAAGGAAAAGAGAGCATATTAATGCCTATTTGCTTAAGCATTGTATCGCCGCTTAATAATTGTATTGCGTCAGGGTTAAAACGATCTGTATCTAAAGGTAAACTTACCTCCCTCAATGTCGAGGCTTGTAAACCGTCTTCTCTTTCTCTTCCATCTGAACGACTCTCATCATTTCTCACCGCGCCACAATCATGAGATGTATCTATCTCAGCGGCTATGATATCAAGTTGTTCCGCTGTATTTAGTTCAATAAGTCGAAATAGATCTGCTTTACTATTAAAAGGTCTCCCTTGTGATGTGAAAAGCTGAATATCATATCCAGTAGCTTTTAATATATCTGCAGATTTACCAAGAACATCGGTCATTCTTTTCGTACGACCATTTAATGTCACAACCAAGGCCAAATGATCCTCAGGATTCGTGTTCTTTGGCCGTCGAAACTCTTTATTACATTGAAACTGCTGAATAAAAGTTAATCTTGTCATAATAAAATCCCTCTTTTGCCTATTTACCAAGTTCTACGTTGGCTGCATTTTTCTTCGTTATTATAAATAAAAAATTTCAGGTGATTTTTTTACAGAAGAACAAAGATAGCAATGCTTCGATCGATATAGATATATCTGGAATAGAATTAATAATAAGCTCGAGGCATAGTGCTTACAAAAAAAGTGTGAGTTTGAGTTTGAGTAATTAGTATTTAGTTTTTTATTTTCTGGCTGCGCTAACTACTAACGACACATACTCAAACTACAGACTTAAATGGAGCCGAGGGGGATTGAACCCCTGACCTCTTGACTGCCAGTCAAGCGTTCTCCCAGCTGAACTACGGCCCCATGCAAGGACGCGACGCAAGGACGCGACATAAGGATGCGACGTAAAGATGCGATTAATCGCGTCCCTAATGATAAACTACTGCTTCTTTGCCCCATAACTCTTCGAGATTGTAATATTTTCTCTCTTTTTCAGACATTATGTGGACCAAAATCGAACCCAAATCAAAAATCAGCCATCCTGAATCTACTGTTCCTTCCCAGATAGTTCCTACTATGCCAAGTTTTTTTACTTGAGCCTCTATCTCTTTGGCAATGGCTTTTAGATGGGGAGTTGACTCTCCCGAAACTATGACCATAAAATCAATAATTCTTCCTTTACGCGTAATATCCAAGATTACAGGATCGGTTGCTTTTTTGTCTTCAGCACTTTTTGTTATAATTGATAAAAGCTTATCTGTTGAATCTTTTTTTGTCATAAAATATACTCCTGCACAAGCTCCTTGATTTTGTCATGAAAAGGTTCTAGATAGTAAACACCATTTATTATATCATCATACCCTGAAATTGAGGTCATCTTAATTTCGCCGTAGTCGTAAATTTTCCGCATATTCAGAGCCAACCCCATAACTTGCTTCGTATTTAAATTGCTATCAAGATAGCTGAACAGCTTGAAAAGTAATTTGGGCGACTTCAAAAAATTTTGTTTGCTTGAGATCTGGCTTGCCAGTGCTTTTATAAATTCCTGCTGCCTTTTTATCCTTGTAAAATCACTGCCGTCAGAACGGTACCGGACATACCCCATCGCATCTTTCCCTGAAAGTTTTTGCAGCCCGGGACGTAAATCGACAAAAAGATTTTGCGAATAGTCAACATAATACATCCTTGTTTCCACGTTTATTTCAATCCCGCCAACCTCATCTATTAAATCTTTTAAACCGGTTAAATTTATTACCACATAATAAGGAATTTTAATGCCTAATAATTCTTCAGCTGTTTGTTTTGCCAGTAATACCCCTCCATAAGCAAAGGCATGATTTATTTTGTCCAGCCCTCGTCCTTTTATCATTACTCTTGTGTCTCTTGGAATTGAAATTACGCCGATTTTGTTTTTTGTCGGGTTAATATTTGCTACTATTAGAGTGTCAGCGCGTTTGCCATAGCCTGCATCATCAATTCCGAGTATTAACAGGTTTGTTTCTCCTAAAAGCTTTTCCCCCGGCATTAAAGTTAAAAGCGTTTCAAAAAGCATGAATTTTGAAAAAAGGGCGGCTCCAATGCCCAAAAATGAGGAAAAGGTAATTATTAAAACAAGCACAACAGCCAAGAGAATATTTCTTAATCTTTTTCCTGGGTTTTTACTTTCGATCTTTTTTGAAGAATTTTGTTGGTATATTCTTTTTATTAGATCAAGGTCAGACTCGCTATTATTTTTATCCATCTTTTGTTAAATAATAATTACGGGTTTTAAGTGTTTCTTCTGAGATAGGCAATTTTCTTTGTATTAAATCTTGGAGCATGGAACTTGCGCATTCAACAATAGCGGCATTTAAATCTATAAAAGAAAGCTTCCGTACTTTTGTTACCCCTTTGTAGTCTCTAGCCGGTTCGGTATGATCAGCTAAATAGACTATTTTTTCAAGGGGAGTCATTTTAATCGAACCTACAGTATGTTTTTTTATAGCGGCAAGAATGTTTTTGTTTTTAATCCCGAATTTTCGTTGTGCTATTATAGCGCCTAATCTTGGATGTAAAAGCTTTGGTTGTACCTTTTCTATGGGCTTTATCGGTAAGCCCAGCTTTTCAGCTTCTTGTATCAGGTTTATATCATTATACCTCGCGCAATCGTGCAAAATGGCAGCTATAGAGGCATCTTCTTCATCAATTTTATGGATTTTGGCAAGTTTAACTGCCGTTTTTTCAACTCTTATAGAATGTTCAAAACGATCTTTCGGAAGCCATTTTTTAAGCAAAGTTTTTATTTTATGCTTGTCCATCAATATTTTTTCTTTTAGCTTCATTGATATTTATTGAACGACCTCCAAATTCGGTTCCGTTTAAGCTCGTTGTCACTTTCTCCGCGTGTTCTTTCGGGATTTCAATAAAACCATATCCTTTCGACCTTCCTGTTTCCTTATCTTTTATTATTCGAACAGATTTCACGGGAGCATGCTGTTCAACAAAAGAAGCAAGCTCTTCTTCTTTTGTGCTCCAAGGGAGATTCCCAACGTATAGGGTCTTTGTCATTTTTCACCTTCCTTTTTTTGTTTTGTTAAATTTAAAAACCACCCTACCATTAAGCAGGATGGTTTAAAGTTTTTTATTTAATCGCAGAAGTCCCGAGCAAATTTTAAAAATCTCCTTAAATTCTTTGAAATGATAACTTATTTAAAGAAACTTTGTCAAGGTCAAATGGTGCGGCAAATAGAAATTTGTCGCTAAATTATTTGAGCAGTGATATACTTAAAATACCAATGAAAAAAACAGGGTTAATAGGCTTTCCTTTGGGTCATAGTATTTCTCCCGCAATGCATAATGCGGCTTTTAAAATATTTGGCATAGATGCCGAATATTTGCTTTATGAAGTGCGTTCCGGTGAGTTGGGCGATTTGGTAAGCGACCTTAGAGGAAAAGAATCTTTAGGTTTTAACGTAACCATTCCTTATAAAGAGACTATAATTAAATATGTTGACGAGGTCACAACTTTCGCGAAATTAATAGGGGCTGTTAACACGGTTGTTAATCGCGAAGGTGTTTTGGTTGGACACAATACGGATGGACCCGGGTTTATCCAGTCGCTGAAAGAAGAGGGAGGGATTGATCCCGGAGATAAAATTGCAGTTGTTTTGGGTGCGGGGGGGGCTGGTCGTGCGGTGGCTGTTATGCTTGCCGAAAGCGGAACATCAAAAGTCATTTTGGCGGATGTGGATTTTAATAAAGCAAAAGATCTTTCTGATTATATAAATTTTGAATTGGAACGCAACTGCCAGGCAATTTTGCCGGATGATTTGCATGAACACATAAAAAAAGCATCTATTTTGGTAAATGCAACACCTATTGGTATGCATCCAAATACAGACAACTCACCTCTTCCTCGTGGAATTAAGCTTCATTCTGATCTTTTGGTTTATGATCTTGTTTATAACCCCAGAGAGACAACCCTTTTAAAAGAGGCAAAAAAAGCGGGTGCAAAAACTGTTTCAGGACTTGGTATGCTGGTGCGTCAGGGAGCGCTTGCCTTTTCTGTTTTTACTGACGAAGAACCTCCTGTTGGAATTATGTGGGAAGCCGCAGAAAAAGCGTTGTCAGCCAGGTAATATTTAAGCCCTCACAATTTTATATTATGCTAATCTTGACGAATTTTAAAACATTTTCGACGAAAACTTAAACACTTCTTGTCATAAAAACCTCTTTTTATCATTCATCTGAGCTTATGAAGCAAATTATGGCATGAAAATTGCTAGATTAAACTATAAAGTTGCAATTTGCGATTTTATAGGAGTTATAAAATGAAAAATTTTATGCCTGTCGAGAGAATAGAAAGTAAAATTTACTTAATAAGGAGCCAGAAAGTTATGATTGATTTTGATTTAGCGGAATTATATATGATTTCTACAAAAAGATTAAATGAACAGGTTAAAAGAAATATAGATAGATTCCCTGGCGATTTTATGTTTCAACTTACTGAAAAGGAGTGTGGAATTTTATTGTCGTCTGTCCTTGTTTTTGGCGATACAGAAGAAAAGAAATTGAGGTCGCAATTTGCGACCTCAAAAAAAGGAGGAAGACGATATTTCCCATATGCCTTTACCGAGCAAGGAGTTGCTATGCTTTCTTCAGTATTGAAAAGCAAAAGAGCTGTTCAAATGAATATATTTATCATGAGAGCTTTTGTAAAATTAAGAGAAGTTTTAGCTACACATAAAGATCTTGTCCAGAAATTTAAAGAACTTGAGATGAAGGTTGGCAAGCATGATAAAGAAATAATATCGATTTTTGAGGCTATCAGAAGACTTATGGCGCCGCCGGAAAACCCTAAAGAAAAAATAGGATTTATAAAATGATGAAATCTAAAGGATTTATTTTGTTCTTATTTTTGCCGCTTTTTCTTTCTGCCTGCGATACTTCCAGTCTACAGCCTAACAGCAAAGAAAAAAAAGAAGAAGCTTTGCGGCACCAGGAAAAAATAATTGTCGAAAAATCATCGGAAGAAGCCGTTTCTCAAAAACCGGTATTTTTATATTCCAAACAAATGGGAACTATCATTTCTTTAAACAATGAGCCTGTCGAAACTTTGCTTGGCTTTGTTCGTGTTGCCGGGGTTATGTCAGGAGCGCCTGCCAGAGCTTTACTTGAAATAGGAGGGAAAGGAGTTTTGATCGCTAGGGGTGAAGCTCTTGGGCCATATAAAGTTGAAAAAATTTCTGAAAAGGAGGTTATTTTATGTTTGAAAAAATAAGAAATCGCAGGAGAAACGCGATAAATCGCGTTTGTACGATTATTATTATTATTATTTTGATTGTGAGCAAGTGTTCTGCGGAGGAGATAATAAGGAAAGTTGATTTTGATAATGCGAATGTTTTGGATGTTGTTAAAGCTCTTGCCGTTCAGGCGGGATTGGATATTGTTCTTCCTTCTGATCCGTCTTTACAAAAAAAGGTATCTCTTCATTTGAGAAATGTTCTCCCAAAAGAAGCTATTGATTATGTGTTAAGAACAAACGGTTTTAGCTATGAGAGTAAAGAAAACTCGATTCTTGTTTCAAATCTTCCTTTGGATTTGGCTCAAACAGGGTATGAAAAGGTGGAATGGGCGGTTGAATTAAAATCTTTGTCTGCCGACAAGGTTTCTGTTATTTTAAATAAGATATTTCCGTCTCTTTCTGTTGTTGCCGGAGGGAGAGCTAATCATTTAATAATAGGCGGAAAAGATAGTGAAGTTAGCGACGCCAAGCGCCTCATACAAAAAATAGATATACCTGTTCCTCAAATCTTATTGGAAGGGCAGGTTGTGGAAATATCAAAAAATGATTCAGGGCGGATTGGAATTGATTATAATAACGGGATTTTCAGGTTTGTTAACGACGATTGTGATGACATAAAAAGCACAATAAATGCCTTGATCTCTAACGGAAGCGCGAATGTTGTTGCCTCTCCCAGAATTGCGACACTTGACAATAGTGAGGCAATAATAAATATTGGCAGCCGCATACCATACGCGGTGCCTGTTTCTTCTTCATCAGGCGCGACTCAATGGACGGTTGAGTATATAGATGCCGGAGTGAAATTAAAGATTACTCCCCGCCTTGGAAAAGATTCGCAGATTGTAATGGTTTTGCAGCCGGAGGTTTCATCTATATCAGAATGGAAAACGACCCCCGCAGGAGAATTTCCTGTAATCTCAACCAGAAATGCTTCTGCTACGCTCAGGACCAAAGACGGAGAAACTGTTGTTGTCGGCGGGCTGGACTCAGAAACAGAAAGAGTTAATGTTTCAAAAGTTCCTATAATAGGGCAAATCCCTCTGTTAAATCTTTTATTTCAGAACCGTACTGTTGAAAAGTCAAAAACAGAAATAGTCTTTCTTGTGACACCGTATATTATTTAAAACTTGAGCAATGTTCCCATTTAATTTGACTACTCTTTGAAAAGCTATATAATTAAAAGACTTTGATTGCCTTGAGTAAAAAGTTATTGCTTTTAATGATTGTTTTGTTCTTTTGGGCAAATTCTCTTTTTGCTTATGCAACAATTTTGAATTATCCAAATCCATTTGTCCCTCCTTTTGAATCTACAAAAATTTATTATCTCCTTGAAAAAAACGCTGACACGAAAATTTATATATTTAATATTGCCAACAGGCTGGTAAAAAAAATTAGCACTTCAGCAGGCGAAGAAGGGGGGAAAATCGGGGCTAATCAGGTTGTATGGAATGGTATGTCAAATTTTGGAGAAATTTTGCCTAACGGGGTTTATTTTTGCAATGTCGTCTCTGACGGAGCGTTGATTGGGAGAGGCAAAATTGCAATACTTAAATGATAAATGAATGTCAAAATCCAAAGAATTTATATCCTAAATTAAGAACAATCCGATTATTTCTGTTTGTTTCAACTTTTTTATTTTTATTGTCATATGGCGCTTATCCCCAGATTCTTGATATTCCGGCAATTGGATATGGAGCGCGCAGTATTGCTCTAGGCCGCGCTCAGGTTGCACAGGGAAATGTGGGAGCTATTTTTGCCAATCCTGCGGGGCTTGCAAGAATAAAAAATTTCTCTTTGACAAGCCTTTATACTAATTTATCGGAAGATACTCCTTATTCTATGCTAGGAGGTGCTTTCCCTGTGAATGAAGGATATTATGGCTGTTTTGCTGTGGGTCAATTAGTTCTTGCTACAGATGACATTTTTGTGACAACCTCTGAAGTTGGAACCAGCCCTCTTTCCGCATCGAATTATAGCGGACGCGTTCTGGTTCTAAGTTATGGAAATAAAGTTACAAATTATCTTGATTTTGGAGTTGCGGCAAAATTTTGTGCTGAAAATTTTTCTTCCCTCGAAGGAGCTTCTTCATATGGAACTACTTTTGACTTGGGATTTATGGTGTATCCTGAAGAAAGACTGAAAATTGGTCTTTTAGTGCAAAATTTTTTATTTAAACAAATTACATGGTCAACAAAAACACACGAAGAGGCAGGAGTAAATATTAAAATGGGAATAGATTTTATGGTGCGTGATGATATAACCTGCCTTTTTGATTATGAGTCTTCACGTTGTATTCATGCGGGAGTTGAATGGAGGCCGACAAAACTGGTTTCTGTAAGAGCTGGAGTTGAAGGGATTCCTGTAAGTATAAATGAAATGGCGGTTAATAGCTCTTTTGGCTTGGGCTTAAATTTTAACGGATTTGATTTTGATTATGCCTACACGGTAGATGCTTTAGCAAAAACAAACTCTTCTCATTATTTTTCTCTTTCTTATACGCTTTTGCCTCTGTATATTGAAAAAGCTCCCGAGTTTTTTGCAAAGAGCCTGTAACTGTTCAGTATCTCCAAATGGAGCTATGCCCTCACCCAAATTGAAGATATAAAACTGCCTTTCTGGTGATTTGCCCTCTCCCGCGAGGCTAATCATGTCCCATAATTAGCGCTGGCTAATTTGAGAGAGATGTGCCATGATTCTTTGTATTATGAATACAAAAATAATAC
>MEUB01000021.1 GCA_001771535.1 candidate division WOR-1 bacterium RIFOXYB2_FULL_37_13 | reverse complement strand
AAGATGCGGTTATGAGAATCAAGGTGAAGAGAAAAATACGGACACAATGATAAAAGCGATGGACAATCCCCATCTCTGCGCGATTGCCCATCCGGAAAACGCGCAATTTCCTGTTGATTTTAAAAGATTGGCGGAAGCGGCAAAGGAGAAAGATATTTTAATAGAAGTAAACAATAGCTCCTATCTAAGCCGTCCGGGGACAAAGGATAGAATCGTTCAAATACTAAAAGAAGTAAAAAGAGTAGGGGGGAATATTTGCCTAGGGACTGATTCTCATATTGCAACAATGGTCGGAAAGTTTGATTACGCGCTTACCATTTGCAGGGAGGTTGATTTCCCTGTTGAGAATATAATCAATTATTCGGAAGAATTGATTAAAAAATACATTAAGCCGGTTAAGACGGCAGAGTCCCCCAAGTTGATGGCATGCAAAAATCAGGGGATTGATCAATGCAATCAGCATCATTTGGTTCATAAAGTTGTTTAATTAGACTAAGTGCTTTTTTGCCTACGTGAGAAAAATCTTCTCCACTTCTAGCGATTACTTCAAATTCTGATTTAGCCTTTGCCACTTCTTTTGGGTCTATTTCAATTTCGTTTCTTTCAGCTAAAACCAGATGAGCGTTCCCCTTATGCATTCGTGTGCCAAAAAGCACTTCAGGCGGAATCATGCTTTCTATAGAAGGAAACTCTAAAATTTTAGAGCAGTCATCTATTATTTTTTCTGCAAGCACTTCTCTTTGAGATTTATTACTTTCTTTCTCCATTAAAAGAGAATAGGCTATTACAAGGGATGAAATAAGGGCAGGCGAACTTGAATCTAATGCAACAGCATATTCAAAAGAGCTGATTGCATTGTTAATATCATAACTTGTCAAAAGCATAATCCCCTTAAAATTTACTGCCGCAGCTCTATTTTGCTGATCAACTCCATCATTTACTGAAATTGCGTCAAGGAGTTCAATTGCCTTGCTTGGGGAATTTTCTGCAATTGCTTTTGCCATGTTAAACAAGTTTACAGCCGCCAGATTTGAATATCTTGGATCTTTCAATTCGAGAAGTTTAAGAAGAGAATCAACTACAACCTTCTGGCTTATATCTCTAGGGTTGATTTGATATAAACATCCTTTAGCATATAAAGCGTCAGCTTTGTATATTTTTAATTCATGGGAGATACTATTATGTTTTTTCGATTTTTGCATTAATTTTATAAATTCTAAAGCTTCATCAAAAAATGCAATAGCTCTTTCAGTGTCTGAAGTAAGATATATGCCTCCTTTTTGTATTAAAGCGACAACAACCAAAAGATCATTGTCATTAATTTCTATAACTCTGTCCAAATATTTTTCTGCTTCTTTTATATCTCTAAGCTCCTCTGATCCTAATATTAAACGCGCTTTCATCAGCCATGCCCTAGAATCTTCTGGATCAAAATCTATCGCTTGCTCATAAAAATATAGTTTTAACTTGATGGTGTTATAAAAATCTGTCATATAATGATAGGCTTGAGCTTTGAGCTTAGCAGGTGCTTCTCCCTCACAAACACGCCGAAAGCTAGTAACCGCATTAAAAATAGCCAAAAAGGCTTGCTCCTCCGCATCGGTAGGTTGTCTTTCCGTAAATTTTTTTGTTACAGTAGTAAGATCAAAAGGCTCAGAGTTTCCCATAGTTTTATATATTTTAAGCCCTTCAAGCTGTGATGCCCTGCCGTATTGAAGCAAAACATCAAAAGCATCAGGATTTTGCTCAAGCGAATAGGCTAACGCGTCAATAGCTGAAGCTGTGTCGCCTGCTTCTAAGTATTCGCATCCATGATAATAGTAACTTCTGGCAACTGCTTCTTTTTCTGCTGTTTGATTGTCGCCTTCTATTCTATGATAGGCATCAGCCATTGAAATCCATGCCAAACTTGTTGGATTCAAAGAAACGGCCTTCTTAAATAAATCAAACGCGGCAGAAAAATTCTTTCGCTGTGTTTGAACCAGTCCCTCGGCAGTTGCCAAGGAGCCTGCTTCTGCTCTCATTGCAGGGGTTATAGCCATCCTAACACCCTTTGCATTTCTTACCTGCAGATCCGGAGTTTCTCTGACAAGATGCATGTAAAGCGGATTACTAACAATTCTTTTAACTTTTCCTGAACAACCCATTACATAAGGTTTTATTTTTGAAATTTGAGTCATAAAATTATTCCTCCTAAAAAAATAAAGGTTCTCGACCTCTTGATTGCGATCTGTTAAAATGTCGTTATATTACATAGGAAATTTCATGCTTTTAAAAAAGGATATACATGCTAGCCAAAAGAATAATTCCTTGCCTTGATGTTAAAGAAGGCCGCGTTGTAAAAGGGGTCAACTTTGTCAACTTAAAAGACGCGGGAGATCCTGTTGAACAAGCGATCATTTACGATAAAGAAGGAGCCGATGAGCTTGTGTTTCTTGATATTACAGCTTCTCATGAAAAACGCTACATAATGCTTGATGTTGTTAAAAAAGTTGCTGAAAGTATTTACATCCCGTTTACAGTTGGTGGAGGGATTAACAATATTGAAACGATAAGAGAGTTAATTTCATCAGGTGCCGATAAGATTTCAATTAATACCGCCGCAATTAAAAGACCGGAATTTATAAAAGAGGCCTCGGAAAAGTTTGGGACGCAATGCATAGTTCTTGCGATAGACGCAAAGAAAAAGAAAGCAGATATATGGGAAGTGTATGTTCATGGTGGCAGGACAGCAACTGGAATTGATGCTGTTGAGTGGGCAAAGAGAGGGGAGCAGCTTGGAGCTGGGGAGATTCTTTTGACATCAATGGATAGAGATGGAACCAAAAATGGTTATGATTTGGAATTGACGCGCGCTATTTCTGACGCGGTTTCAATTCCGGTTATAGCCTCCGGTGGGGCGGGCAATCTTGAACATATTTATGCCGCGTTTGATGAAGGGGTCGCCGATGCCGCACTTTTAGCGTCGCTTTTACATTATAAAGAATTAACCATCCGGCAAATAAAGGAATATTTACAGGATAAAGGTATTTCGGTTAGAATTTAATCCCTTGGTATTGCTCTCAATGCGTCTACCACTTTCTCTTCACACGATGTTCCCATATACCCCAAAAAAACAAAAAATCTCCTGAAATTTATCTTAATTAATCTCGAAAACTTAAAAAGAGGGGTTAATATAAAAAAGGAGCTAATTATGTCAATACAAATTAATTCAAGTTTTAGGTCTACAGACATTGGAAAGAGTCCAGTCTCTACTTTTAAACGAAACAGTGATGGGTTGGAGTTTCCTGTTATGCCTAGAGAGACAGATTCACCATTAATGAAAAGATTAATTGGAGGATTGACTCTGCATCCACATTTTGGACATCCAAGGCCTAGAGGAGAAGTTGTTAATTCAATATTGATTTGTTTTGATGATCCTAAAAAAACCGCGCGTTATTTAATGAGAGAACAAAATCAAATTGGAATAATGAATCTTGTAGATAACTCTTATCACCTTGCTAAAAATGGAGTTTTAACTAGAGGAGGGCAGGACGCTCTTGTTATTTCAATGACCGAGGCTGAAAATATTTATTACGTTGGCATATTAGAGAGGACAAATGACATGTCCCTTATGTTTGGCGCTGGTGTAATGATTGATTCGTCACGCATAACATATTAATCCCGATTATTTATTGGAACATATTTATGTTAACAGGACCATCACGACCAACATTTTTTCATAAAACAGCTTATGGGAATATTGCTGGACGGAGAATAAATGATATTTTGAAGTCTTCCGGCGAATATTCTGAAAACAAAATAAGATGCATGAGCAGATTATGGCCAAACAGAGCATCTTTGATGGCTTTCCATGAAGTTTTTGCTAACAATGTATTCTTGGATTTAGAGTCTAATCCTTCTATTCTTCCTTTTGTCCCTTGGTGGCAAGAGGCCGGTTTAATAAATTTTGTCAATTTTTCCAACTTAACATCTTCAAACGAAAGAGAAACTTTTTTAACTCAAATAAAAGAGGCAATAGATAGAAGTCCCATAAGAAACGTAAGTGGAATTATTATTGAATTGACAGGTTTGTGTAATCTATCCTGTAGACACTGTTTTAGAGGTGGAAGTCGGCCTGAAGAGAAAGAGCTTCCTTTTGATCTTTTAAAAGATTCTCTTATTCCATTTTTAAGAGCTGGCATTGGCAACTTTAAAATCACTGGTGGCGAGCCGACTTTAAGAACAGATAAATTACTTAAAATTTTAGGCTTTGTTAAAGATTATATGTATTTTAAACGTTATACGCTTGAAGATATATCTGTCCAAATAGAAACAGGAATAGAAGAGATGAGAAAAGAGATGTTGGCTAATTTATATGCAGATGAAAAGGATATGCATATTGGCATGGCTGTTCTTGATCTTGAAAATCCTATTTCAAAAAGATTAAACTTGAAAGAAATAACACCAGAAGCGGTCTTTTTATTTTGTGAAGAATGGAAAAGACTTTTTTTGGAGATAAAACGAGAAGCAATAAAAGATGGAGAAGCAGGTGTGCGAGTTAATACGGATAGTATTGTTATTAATACCAATGGAACATATGAAGACCCGATTGCTTTGTCTGAAGAAATAAAAATTTTAGGTTTAGTTCAGGGAGTTGATTTTGAGGTTAGTTTAGATTATCCAAAAGATTCTGTAGCGACAGATTCTAATAGAGGAAGCTGCGGGGTTTTTAATCAAGCAAGGAACTTTGCTGAAACGGCAAGATCTTTTGGTATGGGGGCAGATTATTTGCCTGTAGGGGGAATTGCAAATATTGGGAATGCTGCCGACGCTCATGTTGAGAATAGAGAAGTCTCTTTTGATGATTTTGATTTGCAAATAAAAAGTGAACTGGTAGATTGCGGATTAGGAAGAGATTCTTTTTCTCTCAATAGGTTACGAATAAGAAATGGACAGGTTGGGTTTTGTCAATTTGCTTATGCTCTTCCAGAGGAATTTGGAGACTTAACTAACTATTCAATGGTTGAGATATTAAACAATAAATTGATAACCAGCAGGTCTATGCAAATAATTGCAGGAGGACTCAGAAAATTTATTCCTGAAATAAATAGGAGTATTTTCCCTGGAAAATTTCATCCTTCTTGTCTCCCAAGAAACATTCTTTTGGCTTACGCAAGCTGGAAAGAGGTGTTCATGGAACAGGGAGACAGCGAAACTGCCGCTATTGCAAAAGCAAATAGAATCGTAGGAATAAAATATGGATATTTGCCAAGAGAAACCTTGCTTGTGTAATTCAATCTTAACATTTCAACCCTACTACCAAAACTTTTAATTTAAAAATAATCTGCCAAAAACAAAACTTGCGTATCGCTAATGTCGGAAGTATCCACCATTTCCAAAAACAAAAATATTTCATAAGACAAACTTAAAACGGATTTTATAAAATTCTAAAAAAATAAAAACTCAAAAAAATAATTTCACTTCTACAAAACTGATCCAAAACAAAAATCCAAAAACTAATACCAACCTCTTTTTATTAATGTATCAATAAAAAATACGGTTTCAATTCTTCTGACATAAAAAAACCTGCAATTTCAATCAAAAGAATACGATAAAGATATGCTATGCCGTCTATTTCAACAGGAACATCACGACCAACGCTTTTTCATAAAACAGCTTATGGAGCGCTTGCCGCAAACAGCATAAGCACAATAATGGAATATCCAAAAAGATATTCTGACGATAAACTTGATTGTATGGCACAGTTGTGGCCAAGTAAAGAGTCATTACTGGCTTTCTATGATGCATTTGAAGGAAATATATTTTTTGATCTGAATCTGCATAATAAGCCAGCCATTGAACCCTTTCTTGACTGGTGGCAAGAAGTAGGGCTGATAAATCCTGTTTGTATTCCAGAGAGTACAAATCAGACAGAACGGCAGGAACTTTTAACTCAAATAAAAAAAGCAATTGAAAAAAACCCTATAATAAATATAGATGGTGTGGTTGTTGAGCTTACAGGCTTATGCAATTTGCGTTGTCAACAGTGTTTCAGAGGTGAAGCGTGGAGGGATGAAACAGAAATGTCTTTAGATATGTTGAAAATGGCGATTCATCCATTGTTGAGAGCGGGAATTCGACGCATTCAAATTACTGGAGGAGAACCCACCTTAAGACCGGATAAATTGGTCGGATTTTTAGCCTATGTAAAAGATTATATGTATTTTGGAAATATTGCAGATACCGCAAATACTAACAGTATTGACCCATATTTTGATGTAATAGAAATTAATTCAAATGGCACATATGGAAAAAGCGCTGAACTGCTTGAGAGAATTAGAGCTTTAGGCTTGACAGATTTAGTCAGCTTTTCTGTTAGTTTGGATTATCCCGATGATAAGCAAAAGACAGATCAGACCAGAAGAATGGCCGGCACTTATGATAAAGTGATAGAGTTTACCGAAACGGCGAGATCTTTAGGTTTTCAAGTTGACCATCTGACTTTATCAGACAGATCTTGGGCTAATCTTGGAAATGCTGCAGATTATGAGACTAACAGCTTTTTTTCTTTTGATTATTATTCTTCTTCTTTGTCGTTTCGGTTATTTGATTGCGGGTTGGACACTCCTTATTTTTCTCTTGGTAAGATAAGGATAAGAAATGGACAAGCCGGTTTTTGCCAATACGCTTACGCTCTTCCAGAAGAATTTGGCAATTTGACAAACCATCCAATAGTAGAAATATTAAACAATGGGTTAATGAACAGCAGGTCTATGAGAATAATTTCCGATGGACTCGAAAGATTTGTGCCTGAAATAGACAGAAACATTTTTCCAAAACATTTTTCTTCCCCTTGTATCCCAAGAAACATTCTTTTAGCTTATGCAAGCTGGAAAGAGGTGTTCATGGAACAGGGAGACAGCGAAACTGCCGCTATTGCAAAAGCAAATAGAATCGTAGGAATAAAATATGGATATTTGCCAAGAGAAACTTTGCTTGTATAATACAAGAGATTTTGGAAAATATCTTTTCATGAGAGGGATATCAATGCCTATCAAATTAATTGAAACAGGCGAATTGTTTATCAGAGATTAACTTTAAATTTGATCTTGTATAGCTAATGTTTCCCTTCATTGATTCCATACTCAGCTATTTTTTGTTATAATATCGTAGTCCTAGAAAGCCATGATCTCTCGCAAAAAAACTAAAACCATAAATATTGGAACCGTTGCAATAGGTGGCAATAATCCTATTGCTGTCCAATCGATGACAAAAACCTTCACCTCAAATGTCGCGGAAACTGTTAAACAAATCAAAAGATTGGAAGAAGCAGGATGCCAGATTGTACGATGTGCTGTTCCTGATACAGAATCGGCCTATGCTATCGATAAAATTAAAAAGAAAATACGCCTCCCACTTGTTGCCGATATTCATTTTGACTATAAACTGGCAATAATAGCCGCCGAAATGGGCGCAGATAAGCTTCGTATCAATCCTGGCAATATTGGAAGCTTGGAGAAAATAAAAGCTGTTGTCTCTGCCGCAAAAGAGCGGGGGATTCCAATCAGGGTTGGAGTAAACTCAGGCTCTTTGGAAAAAAAGTATAAACATCCTACAGCAAAAGCTCTCGTGGAAAGTGCATTATCAAACGTCAGAATCCTCGAAAAATTAGGCTTTTATAATATAATAGTTGCTGTCAAATCTACTTCTGTCCCTGTAACAATAGAAGCGTATCGCCTGTTGTCTCAAAAAGTCGATTATCCCCTTCATATAGGGGTTACAGAATCCGGTATTCCAAAAATAGGAACCATAAAATCATCTGTCGGAATAGGAGCGCTTCTTGCGGAAGGGATTGGAAACACATTAAGAGTTTCATTAACAGGTGATCCTGTAGAAGAGGTGAGGGTTGGATACGAAATATTAAAAGCGTTGGAACTTGTGAAAAAAGGGGTTACTATAATTTCCTGCCCAACATGTGGAAGATGCAAGACACAAATGGAAAAAGTTGTTTCTGAAATAGAAAGAAAAACCCGTGATATAATAAAGCCGCTTAAAATTGCCATAATGGGTTGTGAAGTAAACGGACCGGGCGAAGCAAAAGATGCTGATGTTGGTCTGGCAGGAGGAAATGGGTCAGGACTTATTTTTGTAAAAGGGAAAATTGTTAAAAAGGTTCCTGAATCCAGGATGACAAGCGCGCTGCTTGAAGAAATAAGGAGGCTCATATGATTGAAAGGTATACCTTGCCCGGGATGAAAGAAATTTGGTCAGAACAAAATAAGTTCTGCAAATGGCTTGAGGTTGAAATGGCTGCATGTGAAGGATGGGCCAAATTGAAAAAAATACCTGTAAAATCATTAAAGACAATAAAAGAAAAAGCCGGTTTCGAGCTTAAAAGGATAGATGAAATTGAAAAGACAGTGGATCATGATGTAATAGCCTTCTTAACAGCAGTTGCCGAAAAAGTCGGGAAAGATTCCAGGTTTATACATATGGGAATGACATCCTCCGATGTAGTAGATACTTCTTTGTCTCTTCTTATGAGAGAAGCTGGAAAGATACTGGCCGTGGACATGCAAAATATCATAGGATTATTGAGAAACATGGCAAAAAAATACAAAAATACAATTATGATGGGTCGCTCTCACGGAGTTCACGCTGAACCAATGACCTTTGGATTAAAACTGGCTCTCTATATGTGCGAAATGGAACGCAATTTAGAGCGTATGAATAAGGCAATTGACAATATTTCTGTTGGTAAATTTTCGGGAGCAGTTGGAACATATTCCAATATAGACCCAAAAGTCGAAGATATTGCCTGCAAAACATTAAAATTAACGCCTGCAAAAGTTTCATCGCAAATAATCCAAAGGGACCGGCACGCGGAATATCTTTCAACAATTGCGATAATAGGGGGAACTCTTGAAAAAATAGCTCTGGAAATAAGGGGTTTGCAAAAAACAGAAATCGATGAAGTGGAAGAACCATTTAAAAAAGGGCAAAAAGGATCATCCGCGATGCCTCATAAAAAAAATCCGATAACCTGTGAGAGGGTCTGCGGATTGGCAAGGATTTTAAGGGGAAACGCAATGGTAGCAATTGAAAACATGGCCTTGTGGCATGAAAGAGATATTTCCCACTCTTCTGCCGAAAGGGTAATTATTCCTGACAGTACTATTTTATTAAATTATATGCTAAACGCTATATTTAGGGTGTTAAGCGGGCTTGTTGTAAAAGAAGAAAGCATGAAAAGAAATATCAATGAAAGCGGCGGGATTATTTTTTCCCAAAGGCTTTTGCTTTCTCTTATCAACAAAGGGAAAACAAGAGAGACTGCTTACAAGATAGTTCAGGAGGCTGCGATGAAAGCAAGAAATCTGAAAAAGCATTTAAAAACAATCGCATTGGAAGACAGCAATATTAATAAAGTCTTATCACTAAAAGAGATTGAAGATGTCTTCAGTATAAGTTATTATTTAAGGAACATAGGAAAGATATTTGAAAGGATAGCTAACTAATGAAAGTAAAAATATATGTGACTCATAAGAAAGGGATATTGGATCCTCAAGGGAAAACAGTTGAAACTGCTCTTCTTTCGTTGGGATACAAAAATATTTCCGGTGTTAAGATAGAAAAATATATAGAGCTTGAAATTGACGGAAAAAGCAAAGAGGAAGCGGAAAAGCAGGTTAAGAAAATGTGTGATGAGTTGTTGTCTAACCCAATAATTGAACAATATCGATTTGAGGTTGAACAATAGTGAAATTTGGAGTTATTGTATTTCCCGGTTCCAATTGTGATCATGATTGTTACGATGTTATAAAAAAGGTTGTAAAACAGCCTGTTTCTTACCTTTGGCATACAACAACAAAACTTGATACTTTTGACTGTATAATTCTCCCCGGAGGTTTTTCTTACGGCGATTACCTCCGTTGCGGCGCTATTGCCCGGTTTGCAAAGGTAATGGACGCGTTGAAGAAATTTGCCGAAGACAAAAACAAACTGGTAATAGGGATCTGCAACGGGTTCCAAATTCTTTGCGAGGCAGGCCTTTTGCCTGGCGCTTTGCAGAGGAATAAGAATATGCATTTTATTTGCAAGCATGTAAATTTAAAAGTCGAGAACAATCATACTTCTTTTAGTAAAAAATACAAAAAAGGCCAGGTTTTAAGAATCCCAATAGCGCATGGAGAAGGCAATTATACCTGCGATAAAAAGACACTGGCCGAACTAAAAAAGAATAAGCAGATAGTCTTTACTTATTATAAAAACAATCCAAACGGGAGTATGGCTAATATTGCAGGCATCTGCAATAAACAACGCAATGTCCTTGGCATGATGCCGCATCCTGAAAGAGCATCAGAGGCTATCTTGGGGTCGGAAGATGGCTTGTTACTATTTAAAAGCATTGAAAGCGCGTTAAACATCAGGCATTAAACTGAAATTCCACTTTAAAATTTCCGATATTCATTTAAGATGCCTTTATTAACAACAGCTGCGACAGCTTCAATATATCATCCTGGGAACCCAGTATTAAAAAAACAACCAAACCAAAATATGGTGGTTTCTCCTGTAAACGGAAATCCTATCGAACATGAGCCAGAAAGAAGAATTGCCGTTTTATCCCAACTTTCCGTTTCCGACAAACGGAGCACCTTTGCAGAGGTAAGAGAGATAGTCTTGAGAATGTTTGGAAATAAGGATAAGGATATTCCTCTTATTGAGGAAGATAAAGATGAATACACTTATAAGTACGCCCCCAAAAAAATAATACTCTTCCATCCCAATAATCCAAGCCGATTGTTTACCTATATTACCAATTGTGTTGATTTTATAGGAGTGGTAGGAAAGACCCCTTCTAATGGGTTTGATCCGTATAAAATTGAATTTATCGCGGGAATTGATATGTCTTTTGCCAATTTAAAAGAAGAAGAAAAAAGCATATATTTTAAAAAAATATTAGAATATATGGCAGAGGTTCTTAACAAGGAATTAGGCTCAATAGATTGTGATATAAAACTTAAAGTCCAGAATAGAAACGGGAATAAAATAATAGAAGTTTGTGGTTATATATATGTATATTCGCGCAAAGAACTTCCTTCTATTGGAATGACAATGGAATTAAGTTTTCATGCTGGACAGTTGCCTGCTCAACAAGACAATGATAAAACAGTGTCATAATTCATTTATTATGAAAAAAAATATTAGATATATTTTTTTTATTTTGTTTGTCATGTTGTGTGGATTTTTTTTCTCTTCATGCTCTACCCAAGCAAATAAATATTCTGTTCAATCATTGACAATAACGCCAGCAAAAGTTACACTTTTTGCGACTCAATCACAGCAATTTACATGTACGGCAACTTATGGTGACGGGACGACAAGAGCCTTTTCTCCGACATGGTCGGTTTCAAATGATGCAATAGGGGAGATAACAGTAAATGGACTTTATACTGCGGCAGATGTTTTAATTGAAACAAAGGGAGCGATAGTGACCACTTATCAAGATATAACAGCAATCTCTGATGTAACAGTCCTGCCGGATGAAGCAATCGCATATCCTGCAACAGGAACAAAAGAAGCAACCCCAGAGGAGCCAACTCCTGAACCTGCGTCAACACCTGTATTTCCAAAATCATTTTCAATTAGCGGGAATAAGATTTTAGACAGTGATGGAGATGAATTTGTCTTTCGCGGAGTAAATATAATGGATCCTGCCTGGATGACAGAAAGTTATTACAACAAAATAAATGATGCTTACTTTAGCGCGTTAGCTAGTTGGAATGTAAATATCATAAGGATTCCTATCCACCCGTCGGGTTATACGTATTATGGAAAGACGGAATATTTGAAAATTTTGGACAGCATTCTTGCTCTTGCGAAAAAATATGAAATATACGCGATAATAGATTTCCATTCAATAGGATTTCCTCCAAGCGGAACTTATATGTATCTGGAAGACAGTAGTGTCCCCTGGGGTAAAGGACAATCTATTTACGCATATACCGATCAGAGCATGAAAGATTTTTGGAGAGATATTGCAGAACATTACAAAGACGATAACAGAGTGGTTTTTTATGAGCTTTTTAATGAACCGACATACGGAACAGGGTTTTCTGATTCACAGTCTTGGGGGCAGTGGAAGAGCAAGGCGGAGGAGCTTGTAGATATTATAAGGGGCTATGATTCTGATGCAAAAATTATAGTAAGCGGAATATTGTGGTCCTATGATTTATCATATGTTTTGGCAAACCCTGTTAACAGGCAAAATATTGTTTATGGAACACATCCGTATCCAAACCAGTCAAAATCTTATGATGAAGCTTTTGGAGCTTTAAAAGCGACATCCCCTGTATTTGCGACAGAGTTTGGGTTTGATCCTAACGCAGACGGACAGCATTATCAGGCAGACACAAGTTATGGCAATGAAGTTATAAACTATCTTGAAAACAAAAAGATAAGCTGGACAGTATGGCATTTCAGCCCTGTCTGGTATCCGGCGCTGTTGCTGGATTGGAATTCCACCTATACACCGACAACTTCGGGACAGTTGTTTAAGGGGTATCTGAGAAAAAATAATGATTAGAATAAATTTAATCACTAGTGGGAAGCAACATTCAGCTGATATGCCAAGAAATCTCCTTCTTGGATCTGCTGGAATAACTGAAGCCTTAAAAACTATAAAACGAATTTATTCATTAGTTGTTAATGTTACAAATGCTTGTAATGGCGGGTGTAATATTTGCCTTGCGTTTGTTGATCGGAATAGATCTTTACCTCTTGCAGATATGATGCGTGTTGTTGATATCGTCGCCTCTCATGATGTTAAAAGAATCTCTTTCGCTGGAGGAGAACCTATGCTATATCCACATATTTTGAATATTTTGCGATACGCCCATGATCGTGGATTGGTAACAGCTTTATGTACCAATGGGACTAGATTAACGGAGGAGGTAATACAAAAACTTGATGGAATAACTGACGAAATAATGATCCCTTTTAGCTCAACAGATCCCAAAATAGCTATGCAAATGACATCATACGCTACACAATCGCATTTAACTAGAATGGAAGAAGTTTTTAAATACATACTTAAGAATACTTCGATTGGTTTAGTGGTGGAGTCAGTATTAAGCAAGGTAAATGGTGATGGGATTTTAGATGTCGGGAACAGGCTTCTTTCACTTGGTGTCAAAAATTGGAAAATTGATCAATATTATGAGATTAGAGAAAATCGTATGTGGCACGATAAATTTTTCTTAGGAGAAAAAGAATTTAATAAAGTAAAAGAAGAATTGCTCAAAATGTTTTTTGGCAAAATTACAATGGTATGGCAGCCGGCAGAGCCAAGAACTCAAAATCAAGTATTTTTTGTTTCACCTGCAGGACAAGCTGTTACAAATGGTGGAAATGAGAATAGGGTTGTTGGGAAAATATTAGATCCAGAAACTTACATGCCTCTTTTTGCAACAACTACATCAATTACACCTCAGGGGAATTATCAGCTTCATAAAAGAATAGAACCGAATTTTACTCCTTCATATGATGCTATTCATAAATCAGTTTATTATGATCCTATGGCTAGAAGCGTTATGGCTGCGGGAGAAATGACTCAATTTTTCCCGCATAATGATTTTGGTACACAGCTTTTTCTTCCCCCCTATGTGAGAGAAGCTATTTATAATCATTTTATGCAATTAGCAGATACGGTTGTTAAAGATGATGATTTCCGATTTGTTCATCCTTTATTATATTCTGCAGGGCTTGGCGCTTTAGGGGAACATCCTGACAATCAAACTTTTTATAAGTTTGAATCTTTTTGGAAATGGGCGCCTAAAACAAGAATAACAGTTAAAGGCCCTTTTATTGGCAGATCATGCATATACTATTTACTTTGTCCGGAGGAAAGTAATTATTTTGGAAATATTCGTGCCGGTTTAAAAACTGTTGGAATTAATATGCAACATGGAAAAGAAGCAAGTGATAGGGTTGGCTGGATAAATGTTGCCAGAACTGCATATGCTGTTCCTCTTTCTGTCTTTTTAAATTTACAACAAGATTTTAAGGTTATAAATAATAAACCAATTATTTCTTTTGTCCCTATAGAAGCTGGTCCGTTAGAAGCTAATTGGTTAGATGCTCTAATGGATGGCCATATAGTTAGAAATATGACAACTGAGTTAAATGACAATGAATAAAGTACAGTTTTGGGGTGACCGTGTTCCCGCTACTAGAAAACGCCTTTTTAATTTAGGAAGTAGATTGGGCATTCCTGGGCTATCTGCTATTTGCGCCAGAGATTTGGCGCTTTTAAACGAGGGCTATCTTACTTCTGCTCAATTAGCAACTCTTGCAAATAGAAATGGTTTTACTATTGAAAATCCATTTTCTGTGAAAATACATAGGTCTACAATAATAGAAAGAGGCGTGGTTATAGGGAATGGAGTTGTTATCTCAGCGCCAAACTGCAAAATAGGTACAGGGACAAAAATTAGTGAGTCTGAAATATTGCAGCCTACATTAATTGGTAAAAATAATGCTATTAAAGGTTTAACTGTCGAAAATGATAAAAAATTACTATCTTTTGGCCAAATTACTATTGGTGATTTGAATTTGGTAACAGGACATGTCTCAATAAGTGATAATACTGGAGAAGGGATTCAAATTGGAAATAATAATAAATTAAATCCAAATTTAGCAGTGCGAACACTTTTTAGCGGATGGCTTTATATCGGGAATAACTGTGATCTGGGAGGAGATGGCGGAGGAGTTATTAGCACTTCTTATAATTATGGTAAAAGTGTAGGTTATCCAATGTTTGTTGGCTCTCTATCTACAAAAAGAGGTGCGGAAGCTTTGGGTGGAAGTGCGTATGGTATTACTCCTCAGATAGCAATGTTGGCTTTGCTTAGAATTGGGAGGCCGGTTGATAATGAAGCTGATTTGGGAAATGTTTTATTGCAATTATTTGGGAGAGAAGCACCAGATAGCGCTATTAAGTTTTTAGAAGAATTAAAAAAATCAGCAAGAAAAGGAGAACTAACCTTTCCACCAAAACATGTTGCGATGTTTGTAGGAGTTGTTAAACCAAAAGGCAGCGCGGTTGTTGGAAGTACTGGAAAAACAATTGAAGTTAGAGACGGAACACGACTACAGCATAGTGTCGCTATTGGAAATGCAGATATTTACGAAAGAACAGCTATCAGTTATAGTTTGGTTTCTGGCAGAATTGAAAGGGAGATTAAGATTGTTGATCAGAGAACTGATGAACAAAATAGTATAGACCCAGGATACCTTAATAGTTGGATGGAAAATAGGAAGGCTTAATTTATATTTGAAATTATATACAATCCTACATTCATTGGAAATACAAAAATTGCAGGATTGGGATTTCACCTATACGCCGACAACTTCGGGACAGTTATTTAAGGAGTATCTAAGTGATTTTAAATTATAGAGGGTTGCCTTGTTAAAGAAAATTATTTTATTCTTATCGCTTATATTGGTATTAATTTCCTTATTTTTATACTTTCAGCCAAAAAAGCAGATAGACCAAGTCGATATAAAAATTTCACAAAATAGGGGAGATCCAACTTCCGAAATTATAGTTATTACAATAGATTTATGCCCTTCCAGCAAAAAATATGAAAAAGAATTATTTGTTTTTTTAGATAGGCTGGGCAAGAAGACGCAAAAACCCCTACCTGTAGGAATCGCGGTTTCAGGTAAATGGCTTTTAAGGCATCAGGATGAATTCCAA
>MEUB01000020.1 GCA_001771535.1 candidate division WOR-1 bacterium RIFOXYB2_FULL_37_13 | reverse complement strand
TTATCCCAAACGCCACTTTTAAGTTTGCTGTAAGCTTGAGGAATTTGGCGAGCCATGGAAAGGAGCATTGCAAACGAGTGTTCCGCCGCCGCAACAGTATTTCCTTCAGGGGAATTGACAACAATAACCCCGTTTTTTGTAGCAGTTGAAAGATCAACATTGTCGACGCCAACCCCTGCCCTTCCTATAATTTTAAGGTTTTTTCCGGCTTCAATAATTTTAGGAGTAACTTTCGTTTCGGATCGGACAATCAGCGCGTCATATTGTGGAATAATTTTTACAATTTCATCTTCAGAAAGCCCCGTCTTCATATCCGCCTCAATCCCCGCGTTTTTAAACATCAGAAGACCAATTTCCGCAATCTTATCAGAAGCTAATACTTTCATATGGATTTCTCCTTTTTGGTCAAATTATATCACAATTATAAAAGATGCGGGAGGTTGCGGAATGTCGCGGAAGGTTACGAGATGAGATATGTGTATTTAATGTATTGTCCCTTGCCGTAATTGAGAGAAAGTCACTTTTTAGGAATCGATTCCAAGTATTTATCAGCCGTAACATTCACATATTCAGCAACCATTACTTTAAAATTGAGGAGGTCTCCTTTATGTGCTAAATCTAAAGAGGAATAATATCTCTGGCGCTTCTCTGATTCGCATTCAAAAACCGCGATAGGATATCCATATTTCATTAGAATAAGGTTCATAAGCAATCTGGCTGTACGACCATTTTCATCTATAAAAGGGTGTACATCAACAAGTTTAAAGTGGGTATCTGCGGCAAATATTACAGGATGAACATCATTATTTTCTTGTTTCTCAACAAGCCATCTGGAAAATTCAAGCATTAAAACATCAAGATGTTGAGGTCTTGGTGGTTTATGGGTTGAACCAGATATGTAAACCTCAACATCACGATATTTACCGGCATATTTATTGTTTATCCCTTCTAAAATCAGTCCATGAATATTTTTTACATCATTTTGAGTAATAGGCTCAACTTTAGTTAATAATTCTTTAAGATAATCGATAGCATTTTTGTGATTAGTAACTTCGAGATGTTCCTTCATGCTCTTGCCGGAAATAGTTAACCCTTCTTTTAGGATTAGCATCGTCTCTTGACGGGTAATAGTGTTCCCTTCTATTGCATTGCTATTGTATGTCCATTCAATATTTAGATATTCGGTCAATTTATCCAAGACGATTTTTGGCAAAGGTTGAGCTTTATCGATCTTTTCTTTTTTTCGGTCGATTTCTATCAATAAATTATTAAGTTTTTCTTCTTTTTCCATTTTTTTATTTCTTAACTAATATAATACCAATAATTCCACAAACCAAAACAGATAAAGCAACTAGAATCAACAAATATCCCATAATTTTGTCTCTTTTCACAAAAGCCTCCTAAATTATGTATAAGACAAATGTATGCATCGAACAATATCTTTTAGTTCATCAAACTCGGGATCCCTATGAACTAAGATAGCATTATTGTTATTATATTGCCTAAATCAAGCCATGCTATTTTTTGTCCTGCTTTTATATCATATTTCCTGCAAATATCAGCAGGCACAGCCGTTTGTCCTCTTTTAGAAACAGTAGTCTCAACCGTCATAGCTATCCACTCCTTTTCACCTTAAGTGATAAAAATCATACAATGCAAAAACAAGCTTGTAAAGTCAATTTACAAAATTAACTTGTAATACAATCAAAAACAGCTTTTTATGCAGTAGTATTTGCTTTATAATCAATTTAAAAATGAAAGAGCATAGTACGTTAAGTCTTTATATCCATATCCCCTTCTGCAAACAAAAATGCAGTTATTGTGATTTTGTTTCATATGAGGGCAAAGAAGAATTGATCGGCGCGTATGTTGATAAATTAATATATGAAATACATTGTTTGGATTTAGCCTCGATCGGATCGGGACGGATTGCGGATTTAAAAACAATCTATTTTGGCGGCGGGACTCCTTCTCTTCTTTCAATATCTAATTTCCAATCTCTAATTTCTAATCTCAAATCTCTAATTCCTAATTTCTCTTCCCTTGAAATCTCAATTGAAGCCAACCCAGGCACTGTAAACAAAGAATATCTTAAAGTTTTGCATAATCTTGGAATAAATAGAATTTCTCTCGGAGCTCAAAGCTTTAATGATAAACATTTAAAAACTTTAGGAAGAATTCATGATTCAAAACAAATTTATAAAGCCGTGGAAGATGCAAAATCGGCAGGGTTTAAAAATATCAGCATAGATTTTATTTTCGCTATTCCAAACCAAACACTTAATGAATGGAAGCATGACTTGGAACAAGCAGTTAAGCTTGAACCTAAACATATCTCAACTTACAACCTCCAGATAGAAGAAGGAACGCCGTTATTTAAAACTCTCTCATTCAAAGGAAGGCGAGATTACGAAGAAGACCTTGATGCCGAAATGTATGAATACACAATGGATTTCTTGAAATCTCATGGTTATAAACATTACGAAATTTCAAACTTCGCAGAACTAGGGTTTGAATCCAAGCACAATTTAAATTACTGGCAAAACGGCAATTATTTGGGCATAGGCGCAGGCGCGCATTCGCACATAGACGGAAAAAGATGGAATAACACGGAATCGATTGAGGAATATCTTCTCCTCGATTGTAAGGGTGGTTCGCGAACCACCCCAACGGGAAAAGATTCATCCGAAACCCTTTTTATGGGTCTCCGCCTTATCGATGGAATTCCAACTCAAAAATTCAAAGGCTATGAAGAAAAAATGTCAAAATTAATAAAAGCGAACCTTTTAGAACATGAAGGAAACAATATAAAACTATCAAAACGCGGACTTATGCTTGCAAATCTAGTGTTTGAGGAATTTGTTTAACCGTATTTTATTTTCAAAAACAGCTGTGGTGAAAAACGCGAGAAAAATATCCTTCTGTTTTTAAAATCTCAACTTTCCTTGCACTCCCCTTTGCATATCCGCCAATATTACCGTCTTTTCTTATAACCCTGTGGCATGGAACATCCACAAATTAGTAGGTTTTTTCAAAATGAAACCCTCACCAAGCACAATCCCTCCCCCGGCGCGCATCTTCCCGCATATTTCCTGCTCTTTTTAGCGATTATCTTTTTAATATCTGACGGCTCTCTCTTGCCAAGCCCCACTTCAACCAAAGTCCCCACAATATTGCGAATCATTTTGTACAAAAAGCCATCCCCTTTAAACTTAAGGCTGATGACAGGAATAGAACAACCGTCCCATAAGTTTATCTTTTTGTTTGAAATTGAAACTTTATAAATAGTCCTTACAAAATCAGAATTTTTAAGCTTTTTTCCTCGTAAATATAAATTAGATCGTGAAGCACAAAAAGATTTAAAGTTGTATTTCCCTTCAAAATATTTGGCGGCCTTTTTTATTTTTTTAAGATCGAGTTTTTGATGAAGATGCCAGACATAATGCCTAAAAAAAGGAGGAAGTATCTTTCCGTTAAAAATAAGATACTGATATTCCTTATATTTAACCAGATGACGGATCTTTTCTCGGCTTTTTATCTCTTTTGAATCTATCGCCCTTATGTCAGGAGGTAAAAAAGCGTTTAAAATATACGCGATTTTTTGAGCTGGCATTTTGTGGTCGACAGAAAAAGAAACAATTTGAGAAATAGCATGAACACCTGCATCTGTGCGAGAAACCGCGTTTATATCAATTTTTTGGCCAAATATTTTTGAAAGGGCATTTTCTAGCTCACCCCGAACAGAACGCTTGTCGGGCTGAAGCTCGTATCCTGAAAAAGAAGAGCCGTCATATTGAATAGTTAAAAGAACCTTACTCATATCTGAAACTAAGCTTTTATATCCCAAAAACAGGCTTACAATAGTTCCATCGCGGCTTTAACCCCTGCGCCAAAGTTAGTCTTGGCTCCTAAGCGTTTAAATAAAACTTCGAGCGCCGCAAAAGCTCCTATAATATCAAGTGAATCGACATAGCCCAGATGCCCTATCCTGAAAACTTTTCCCTTAAGCTCCGATTGCCCAGGGGCAACTTCAACATTAAAATCTTCCCTCATAAGAGTCCTTATTTCTTCACCATCAATCCCTTCTGGAGGAAAAATTGCGGTTACGGCAGGTGATGCACATGAGTCGTCAGCTAAAAGTCGAAGTCCAAGCCCCCTTGCCGCCGCCCTTACCAAATCACGATTGGCCTTATGCCGTGCAAATACATTCTCTTTCCCCTCTTCTTGTAGCATCTTAAGCCCTTCTTGCATACCAAAAATAAGTGATTCGGGAGGAGTTGTATAAGTATGCCCTTTGGGAGCTTGCTCTTTCATAAGAGAAAAATCCCAGTAGTGTTTGGAGCATTTTGACGCTTCATGAGCTTTCCACGCGCGTTGTGAAATAGAAACAGCAGAGACACCCGGAGGAACCATAAATGCCTTTTGTGATCCTGCAACAACAATATCCAAATCCCATTCATCAGTTTTAAGAGGAGCCGCCATCATGCCTGATACCGCATCAACAATAATCAAAGCATCTTTTTGAATTTCTCTTACAACTTTAGAAAGCGCTTCAACATCATTTATAACTCCGGTAGAAGTCTCATTTTGTTGAAAAAGGACTGCTTTTACAGCTCCTTTTTTAAGTTCAGCTCTTAATGTCTCGCAATCAGCCGATTTTCCTCGTTCAAATTTAACATCATTTACATCAACACCGTAAGCTTTGCAGATTTTAACAAAACGGGAACCAAAATTTCCGATATTCAAAACTATAACTTTGTCGCCTGGAGAAAGAGTGTTTACAACTGCAACTTCCATGCCACCGGTACCTGAAGAAGGATAAATAAAAATGTCATTTTTTGTATCAAATGCCCATTTTAGTTTCTCCATGACATCTTTCATGACAGCGGAAAAAAGAGGCCCTCTGTGCCCTATCATATCGTGATTCATTGCGGACAAAACTCTTGTTGGAATCGGAGTAGGACCAGGAATCATCAAATTATACTTAATCTGCTTTCTTTTTGACATATTCTTATCCCCCTCTTATTTACTACACGCTCCCTCTCCCTTTGGGAGAGGGTTATTACCTGCCAATCTACAAAATGCCAAGAATTGGGTGAGGGCTATCTCTTTGTATATTGGAAGGCCTTTCTAGCTTTTTTGAGACCGTACTTTTTACGCTCTTTCATTCGAGGATCTCTTTTTAGCAAATCAAGAGGCCTCAATATTTTACGGAGCTCAGGATTAAAACTAATTAATGCTCTTGCGATCCCATGCCTTAAGGCATCTGCTTGGGCAGAAAGCCCTCCTCCGCTAAGTCTCGCATTAATATCAAAATTGGTTTTCATTTTTACTTCTTCCAAAGGTTTAAAAATTGTAGTAATCAGAACAGGCCTATTACAAAAATATTCATTGCATGGCCTTGCATTCACAAAGATATCTCCTCTTCCCGCGTATATGTAAACAGATGCAATAGCTGTTTTTCTTCTTCCTGTCCCACGATGAAACACTTTTGGAAGTTTTCCTGTAAATTTTTTCTCGTTTTTCATGACAAAAGCAGGCAGGCCTTCTTTGTCGTTATTTAAAGCAGAAGCATCCTGTTTTATATCTTCTTCTACAAAATTCTCATCCGTTTTATCTTCCTGCTTAAGGTTTGAACTCCGTTTTTTGACTCCAGCAACATCCTTCTTTTTTATAATCTTCTTCTCAGTCATGTCTCCTCCTAAATGTCTAATGGCTTACCAGAGATCTCTTTATAGCCGGGATATACAGTCATTTTTTTTATCATTCTTCTGCCTAATGGCCCTTTTGGCAGCATCCCCTTAACAGCAAAAGTTAAAAGCCTGCGGGGATCGCGAGCCATAACATCTTTAAATGCCAAAAGTTTAGCTCCCCCAGGATATCCGGAATGTGAAAAATACATCTTTTTCTCTTCTTTTTTTCCTGTAACCTTAATGTCTTTAGCGTTAATAACAATTATATTGTCTCCGACATCAACATGTGGCGTAAATATAGGTTTATGCTTGCCGCGAAGAACTGTCGCAATCCTTGCAGCAATACGCCCTAAAATTTTATCTTTTACATCCACAACGTATGTTTCTCTTTTTATATCTTTCTCTTTCGCTGAAAAAGTTTTCCCTTTTTTCATATTATCTCCCCTAATTAATCAACAAATTCAATAGACGCTATTGCAACCGCATCTCCACGCCGCACCCCAATTTTTGTCTGCCTAGTAAATCCACCGTTTCTCTCCGCAAAGCGGGAAGCTATCTCAAATAATTTCCCAACCGAATCTCTGTCCCCAAGTTTTTTATAAGCTTCACGCCTTGACGCTACTGTCCCCTTTTTGCCTAAAGTTAAAAGCTTTTCTGCCATTTTCCTAATTTCTTTTGCGCGAGTAACGGTAGTTTTAATCTTCCCATATTTAATGAGAGCCAAAACTCCGTCTCTTAGCAAGGCTAAACGCTGGTCAGTAGGGCGACCTAGCTTTTTTAGTTTACGCTTATGCCTCATTACTCCCCCCCTTAAAATTCAACTTATACTCAGCAAGTTTTTCTTTAACTTCAACCAATGACTTTCCGCCAAAATTCTTAAATTTCATAAGCTCTTCTTCGCTAAATGAAATAAGTTCCCCAACTGTATTAATATTGGCCCTTTTTAAACAATTAAGAGATCTGGCAGAAAGCTCAAGGTCTTCAAGCGACATTTCAAGCACTGAAGATTCCACATCTTCTCTTTTCTCAACAGCCTTAGCGACAACTTCCATTGGTTCACCCAAATTAACAAAAAGATCTATATGTTTACCCAATATTTTTGCGCTCTCTCTGACCGCGTCATCCGGCTTAATTGCTCCATTTGTCCAGACATGGAGAATAAGACGATCATGATCTATCTCCTGCCCAACACGAACCTCCTCTGTTATCATATTCACCTTGCGGACAGGAGTAAAAATAGAATCAATAGGAATTGATCCTATAGGAAGATTAGGTTTTTTATTGCGTTCCGAAGGAATATAGCCTTTTCCCTTTTCTATTATCATTTCCATTTCAAGCTTTGTATTACTGTCGAGAGTCGCAATTATTTTGTCCGGATTGATTATTTCAATTTCCGCATCGTGTTCTATTTCGCCTGCGGTCACCTCTCCTTTTTTCTTAACTTTCAATGTGACAACTTTCGGCATATCAGAATGAGATCTAAAATAAATTTCCTTTAAATTAAGAATTATTTGCAAAACATCTTCTTTCGCATTCTCAATGGTCGAAAACTCATGAGGCACACCTTCTATTCGGACAGATGTAATAGCCGCACCCTGCAAGGAAGAAAGCAAAACCCTCCTTAAAGCATTCCCCAAAGTAGCCGCATAACCGCTCTCCAAGGGCTCAACAACAAACCTCCCATAGGTCTCTGATTCCTCTTCATATCTAACCCACGGTTTATCACCTAACATTATCACAAGCCTTCCTCCTTTTTTCCCATTCCCATCTCCCTTTGGAAGAGGGATCATACTGACTAACCCTCAAATTACCTGATACAAGATGAGAGTTATTTAGAATAATGCTCAACTATCAATGAAACTTGAATCAATTTTTCTATATCATCACTTGTCGGCAAACCAACAACTTTTCCTTGAAAATCTCCGGTTATTGTAAGCCATGCTGGCGGAACATATTCTTTCAAAGCTTCACGCCTTAAATCCAACAGTTTAACAGATAATTTAAGAGATAAACTGATTTCTTCGTTAATCTTGACTTGATATGAAGGAATATTAACTTTTTTGCCGTTTACCTTAACATGCCCATGTCTGACAAGCTGTCTTGCCGCCTGCCTTGACGGAGCATATCCTAGCCTGAAAACGACATTGTCCAATCTTCTCTCCAATAATTCTAATAAAATATCGCCAGTCACACCGGATTTTTCTGCCGCAATTTCAAAGTATTTTCTAAATTGCTTTTCAACAATTCCATAAATTCTTCTGGCCTTTTGTTTTTCTCTAAGCCTTATAGAATATTCCGTAAAACGAGGCTTTGCTGCTCCATGCTGGCCGGGAGGATAATTTCTCCTTTCAACCGCGCATTTTGCAGTAAAACAACGCTCCCCTTTTAAAAAAAGCTTTTGCCTTTCTCTTCTACACTGTCTACATGAAGAGGATGATCTGCTCATTTTTAGACTCTCCTCCTTTTTTTAGGTCTGCACCCATTGTGCGGAATAGGCGTAACATCTTTAATAGATAAAATAGACAACCCTGAAGCCTGTAAGGCTCTGATTGCTGTTTCTCTTCCTGATCCGGGTCCCTTAACCAAAACATCAACCTCTTTTACCCCAGCTTCCAGAGCTTTACGCCCTACTCCTTCCGCTGCCAACTGAGCCGCAAAGGGAGTCCCTTTTTTAGTTCCCTTAAAGCCAACGGCTCCAGCAGAAGAAAAAGCAATGGCCGATCCATTTGGTTCTGTTATTGTAATAATGGTATTATTAAAAGTAGCTTTTATGTGCGCCACTCCTCGACTAATCCCTTTTCTAATTTTTATTCTTTTTTTAACGACTTCTGCCATATTTTAACCTCTCTTTTCCTCTTGTTTTTTACCGCCAACAGTTTTACGGACACCGCGCCTTGTACGAGCATTGGTACAAGTCCTCTGCCCACGACAAGGCAAATTTTTTCTGTGGCGGTTTCCACGATAAGAATTTATATCTTTTAAACGCTTTATATTTTGAGAAATATCTTTTCTCAAATCACCTTCCACAGTATAATCCTTAAGCACTTCTCTTAATCTTAATATTTGATCATCTGTTAATTCTTTCGATTTCATTGATAAATCAATGCCGGAATCCTTAAGAATTCTGACAGACAAAGACCTGCCTATTCCATAAATATATGTAAGTGCAATTTCAATCCTTTTTTCCGGTGGAAGATCCACCCCAGCTATTCTTGCCATTTTTTACTTACTCCTTCTTATTTTAGTTAACAGTTTACCGTGTACAGTTTACAGTAAAGAAAAACAACATCCTTTTTACTGTACACTTCCCTTCCTATCCCTGTCTCTGTTTGTGCTTAGGAATTTCACAAATAACCCTAACAACACCTTTTCTTCGTATAATCTTACATTTGTCACACATTTTTTTAACTGACGCTCTAACTTTCATTTTTAATCCTACCTTGATCTATATGTTATTCTTCCACGAGTCAAATCATAAGGAGAAAGTTCGACCTTAACCTTATCCCCAGGTAAAATACGTATAAAATGCTTTCTTATTTTTCCAGAAACATGAGCCAGAATTATCTGTCCTGTTTCAACTTTTACTCTAAACAAAGCACTAGGCAACGCCTCAACTATTTCACCTTCTAATTCAATTACGTCTTTATTCCCCATTATTTATCCTTTATTGCTAAAAGCTTTCGTTAAAATCTCCGGATCACCATCGGTAACCACAATAGTATCCTCAAAATGAGCCGAAAGCATCCTATCTTCAGTTGCAACTGTCCATCCATCATCTAAAGTAATAACTCTACTTCTACCCATGTTTAACATTGGTTCAATTGCCAAAACCATTCCCGCTTTCAACTTTGCCCCTGTTCCCCTTTTTCCAAAATTAGGAATTAGAGGATCTTCATGTAAATGATTCCCAACTCCATGGCCAAATAGATCTTTAACAACCGAAAATCCCGCATCAGCAGCAACTTTTTCAATTGTATAAGAAATATCTCCAAGATTCTTTCCGTATCTAGCCTGAGAAATAGCTTTTTTCAGCGCTTCTTTTGTAGTCGATAAAAGCTTTCTTGCAGCACCGGAAACATTTCCTACAGGAAAGGTTCTTGCCCCATCTCCATAATATCCTTCAAAAACAGTCCCTACATCAAAACTTACGATATCTCCATCTTTTAGTTTAAGCTTTGAAGGGATTCCATGTACAACCTGAAAATTCACAGAAATACAAGTTGAATGAGTATATCCCCTATACCCCTTAAATGCGGGGCTACAATTACACTTAAGAATCAAATCTTCCGCAAAACGATCTAATTCTTCGGTTGTAATTCCAATTTTTATTTCTTTCTCAATGTTCTGTAAAACCTGCGCAACAACCCTGCAAGCCTGCCTGATTTTTTCAATCTCAGCAGGAGTTTTAATTGTTATCATTTATCGATAACTTCAAGTAATCTCTTATAAACATCATCAATTGACCCTTCCGCTTCTATTTTCACTAATCTATTTTTCTTTTCATAAAATTCAATCAAAGGACGTGTTGATTCCTCATAAACCTTATATCTATTTCTTATAACTTCCGGATTGTCATCATTTCTTTGATAAAGTTTTTCCCCGCATTTATCACATATATCCTCTCTTTTGGAAGGATTGTATTTAATATGAAATACTGCTCCGCATTTACAACTTAAGCGGCCTGAATTTCTTTCTACAACAGCCTCTAAAGAAACATAAAAATAAATAACTTTAAAATTTTTCCCATCCAAAATCAAATCCAAAGCAAGAGCTTGCTTGGCAGATCTTGGAAACCCATCTAAAATTAATCCATTTTTGCAATCATCTTTTTTAAGTCTCTCTTCTGTTAATTTTATAGTTACTTCATCAGGAACAAGCTTTCCTTCTTCCATAAAAGATTTTACTTGTTTTCCGATTTCACTTTCTTTATTCACAGCTTCTCTTAACATATCTCCAACAGCAACATGTGGCACGTTAAGCTTAACAGCAAGTTTTTTTGCCTGGGTTCCTTTCCCGCTTCCCGGTGGCCCTAAAAATATATATATCAAGCTATTAATCCCTCATATTGCCTTGTCACAAGATGTGTCTCGATTTGTCGAACAAGATCCATCGCAACGCCAACTACAATCAACAAAGCGGTTGAACCTAGCCCCTGGAAAGTGGTTATGCGAGTCAATCCTTCCATGAAGTTAGGGATTATCGCCACCAACCCTAAAAACAACGCGCCAATAAGAGTTAAACGAGAAACAACATATTCAAGATATTGGGCTGTCGGCTCTCCAGGTCTGATCCCAGTTATAAAACCTCCATGTTTTTTCATATTTTCTGCTAATTCTTTAGGATTAAAGCTAATGGCAGTATAAAAATAAGTAAAGAAAAATATAAGAATAAAATAAAGCCATAAATAAAGATTCCCACTAGGCGATAACCATTGCGAAATTTTTTGCATAAATGGAACTGGGATAAATTGCGCCAATGTAGCTGGAAAAAGCAATACGGAAGAAGCAAAAATAATTGGGATTACGCCGCCCTGGTTTACTCTCATTGGAATAAAAGTACTTCCCCCTCCGTACATTTTACGCCCCACTACTCTCTTTGCATATTGGACAGGTATCTTTCTTTGCCCTTCCTGGATAAAAACAATCGCCACAACCATCAGGATCAAAGAAGCAACAAGGATTGTGACACCTATCAAACTTGCTCCTCCTTTTACAAGAGTTACTGTTTGTCCGATATAAGAAGGGATTCTAGATATAATCCCGACAAAAATAATCATAGATGCGCCATTTCCAATTCCTCTTTCTGTTATTAATTCACCAAGCCACATAACAAAAACTGAGCCGGCAGTTAAAGAAACAACTGTACCTACAAGAAATATCGGGAAATTAACTCCTTCAAACAAAACTCCCCTCAACCAAAAAGCCATTCCCATAGACTGAAAAACAGCAAGAATAACTGTAAGATAACGGGTATATTGGGAAATTTGCTTTCGCCCTGCGTCTCCCTCTTTTGCCAATTCCTCAAGCTGAGGAATAACAATAGTCAAAAGCTGCATTATGATAGAAGCATTGATATACGGAACTATTCCCATTGCAAAAATAGAAAACCGCAGCAAAGCTCCTCCGGTAAAAAGATCTAAAAAACCAAGAAGATTTCCTTGCCCGAAAAGCTGAGCCAACTTTGCCGTATCAACCCCTGAAACGGGAATATGAGATCCCAATCTGAAGACCAAAATCATCAGGGCGGTAAATATAAATTTTTTTCTTAAATCAACAATATTAAATATTGATTTTAAAGCATCTAACATTTAACGATTTTTCCCCCTGCCTTTTCTATAATTTCTTTAGCCTTTTTACTAAAAGCATGCGCTGTAACAATAAGTGATTTTTCCAACTTGCCATTTCCTAAAATTTTAACTCTATCTCCATGACCGGAAAAACCGGAAGCTTCAAACTGTGAAAGACCTGCTTCTCCGTCAAATTTATTTAATTTTTCCACATTTATAGGAATATAAACCACGCGAAATGGATAATTTTTAAATCCTCGTTTTTTTGGCAGCCTTCTGTAAAACGGGGTCTGGCCTCCTTCAAAACGGGCTCCTTTTGTTCCTCCGGATCTGCTTTTCTGTCCTTTGTGCCCTCTGCAGGAAGTTTTACCATGACCCGAGCTTGTCCCTCTGCCGACACGTTTGCGTTTTTTCTTAGGCTTTGGTTTTAAAGATTTTAAATCAAACATTTTGTACATACCTCACATCTACTGTTTTTCCTCTTAATAATTCAACTGATGCTTTTGTTTTTAACTTGCTCAAAGCGTTGATTGTAGCTCTTGCTGTATTTATGGCATTACTGGCTCCAATAGACTTTCCAACAATATCATGAACTCCGGCTAATTCTAAAACAATTCTGACTGATCCTCCGGCAATAACTCCTTTTCCAGAAGGAGCAGGTTTAAGTAAAACAGAACTCGCTCCAAGCTTGCCCATTATTTCATGAGGAATGGTTTTACCAATCAGAGGAACAACAATCAAAGTTTTTTTAGCCGCTTCAACTGACTTTCTTATGGCAGATGAAACCTCAGAGGCTCTCCCCAATCCTATGCCAACCCTTCCTTTCTTATCTCCTACAACAGCCAAAACACGAAACCCCATTCTTTTTCCGCCCTTAACAACCTTTGTTACTCTGCGAACTTGAACAACTCGTTCTTCAAATTCCTTGGGTTCTTTATTTTCTTTATCGTATGCCATTAAAAACTTAAGCCTCCCTCGCGAGCAGCATTAGCAAACGCTTTTATGCGGCCATGGTATTTAAATCGACCCCTATCAAAAACAACCTTCAAAACTCCTGCTTCTATAGCTTTTTTTGCCATCTCTTTCCCAAGAATAGAAGATTTTTCTGTCTTATTCCCCTCTTTTATAATCTTTGTTGAAAGCCCTATTACCGTTTTTTTGTCATCATCGTTTATAATTTGCGCATGCAAATGCTTTAAACTCTTATAAACAGATAACCTTAGCCTCTCAGAATTACCAAAAATTTTCTTTTTTTTCTTTCTATTCATTATTATGCTCCAGCTCCTGTCTTTGCAGCTTTACCGGCTTTACGTCGAACCACTTCTCCAGCATATTTAACCCCTTTGCCTTTATACGGTTCAACTTTTCTAACTGCTCTTATATCGGCAGCAACCTGCCCTACTAATTGTTTATCAATCCCCAAAACTTTTACCTTGGTCTGGCCTTCTACTTTAAAAGATATCCCGTTAGGCGGATCCACTTCCACTGGATGGGAATATCCTAAAGACAAAACAAGTTTATTGCCTTGCAATGCCGCGCGATAACCAACACCATTCAATTCCAAATCTTTTTCAAATCCTTCAGAAACACCTTTAAACATATTGGCAATATGTGCACAAAGAAAGCCATTCAAGGCTCTAATACGTTTATTATCTTTTTCTCTGGAAACTGTCAATAAATCCCCTTCAATTTTTATTTCAAGGGTTTCCGGTATTTCCATGCTCAAAGTCCCTTTTGTCCCTGAAACAATAATTTTGCCGTTTTTTATTTCAACTTTTATGTCCTTTGTCATTTTTAAAGGTGATTTCCCTACTCTTGACATTACTCCTCCTTAAAATTAATAAACATAAATCAAAACTTCTCCGCCAACATTTTTCTTACGAGCCGCCTCACCCGTCATTACACCCAAAGGAGAAGAAATAATTGAAATTCCAAATCCTGATTGTACCCTTGGCATCTTCTCCGCTCCAATGTAAACCCTTCTGCCTGGCCTGCTAATCTGCTTTATGTCTTCAATAAGAGGCTTATCCAAACGTCCGTATTTATTTGGCGAGTATTTCAAAAAAACTCTAAGGATATTCTTTCCGCCTTTTGTCAATATCTCATATTTTAAAAGAAATCCTTCGCTCACCAAAACTTTACAGATCGCCTCTTTCAATTTTGAAGAAGGCATATCAACAATCTCTTTTTTCCTTAAAAACGCATTTTTCAGACTACAAACTAAATTAGAAACAGGTTCCCTCATTTTCTTCTCCTTACCAGCTTGATTTTACTACCCCAGGCAATTCACCTCTATGAGCCATGGCACGAAAACAAATTCGACAAACTCCAAATTTACGGATAAAACTTCTTGCCCTTCCGCAAGCTGAACATCTATTTTTAATACGAACCGCAAATTTAGGCCCTTTTCTTTTTCTCTCCAACCATGCTTTCTTTGCCATATTTATTTCTCCCTAAAAGGTATTCCAAGCCCGCTTAACAAAGCTTTTGCTTCTTTATCTGTTTTTGCAGATGTAACAATCGCAATGTTCATGCCTCTTGTTTTATCAACCCTGTCATAATCAACTTCCGGAAAAATCAATTGTTCCTGAATACCAAACGAATAATTGCCTCTGCCATCAAAAGACTTTGGAGATAGACCTCTAAAATCCCTGACTTTTGGCAAGCTTATATTTATCAATTTATTCAAAAACAGATACATCTTTTCTCCGCGGAGCGTAACCATGCATCCGATTGGATCGCGAGCTTTAAGTTTAAAATTCGCAATACTCTTTTTTGCTCGTTTTATAACCGCATGCTGCCCTGCAATATTAGACATTTCCGCGGCCGCGACATCGACAGATTTTTCGTTTTGAGGCCCTTCTTTGACCCCTTCAGAAAGAACTACCTTAATAACATGAGGAACTTCCATATGATTTTTATACCCAAACTCTTTTTGAAGTTCTTTTAATACTGTTTTTTCATATTTTTCTTTTAAATTTTTCATTTCTTATCTATTCCCTCTCCACATTTCTTGCAAATACGACTCCCATCATTGTCATGTCCCAAGCGAGACGGCTTGTTGCATCTGGGACAAACCACCATTAGTTTGCTTATATGTAATGCTGAAGGACGCTCAATAATCCCTCCTTGAAATTTCTGGGTAGGCTTTTGATGTTTCTTGATAATATTTACCGCGTCAACAACCGCACGCCCTGATTTCTTGCTTATTTTTAAAATCTTCCCGCTTTTCCCTTTATCTTTTCCGGAAAGAACCATTACTTTATCGCCCTTTCTAATATTTAATTTCTGGTTTTTTGTATCTAATTTTTTCACTTTTTAAACAACCTCCGGCGCAAGAGAAATAATTTTCATAAAATTTTTGTCCCTTAACTCTCTGGCAACGGGACCAAAAACACGCGTGCCAACAGGGTTTCCATCATTTTTATTTATTATCACAACCGCGTTATCATCAAAAGAAATCCAAGAGCCGTCTTTTCTTCGCACTTTTTTTCTTAGCCGGACAATAACAGCATTAACAATCTCAGATTTTTTGACCTGCATGCTGGGTGTCGCGTCTTTTACCGTTCCAACAATAACATCTCCCAGTCCGGCGTACCTTCGTCCGCTCGAACCTTTAACTCTGATGCACAAAATTTCACGCGCACCACTATTATCCGCTACTTTCAATCTACTTTCTGCTTGTATCATCCTTTTCTTCCTCTTCTTTTTCTTTCTTTTTTGGTAAATCTCTATATTTTAATTTTGCCTGGCCTAAAACTTTAACAATTCTATGAAATTTTCTTTTAGAAATTGGCCTCGTTTCCATAATTTGAACCAGATCTCCGATTTTTGATTCTCCCTTCTCATCATGAACCAAAAATTTCTTGTAAACCCTGACAACTTTACTATATTTTGGATGAGAAAAAACAGTTTCAATCTGGACAACAACTGTTTTATTCATTTTACTGCCTACAACTATTCCCTTTTTTACCCTGCGTCGATTTCTTTCCATAATTAATTCCAACCTTTTTCTTTCATTGTAGTAAGAATTCTGGCAATATCACGTTTTACATGCCTGCGCTTTAAAGGGTTTTTGTCTTCTCCCTTGGCTTTGCTAAAATACAGAGTCTTTGTTTCTGTTCTCAACCTTTGGATTTCTTTTAACAGCTCATCTTTTGTTAATTCTTTAAATTTTATATCATTCATTATGCTTTTACCAACCTTACTTTTACAGGTAATTTAAAAGATGCCAATCTAAAACCTTCTTCAGCTTCATTTTGTTTAACTCCTGAAACCTCAAAAAGAATATGTCCTCTCCTTACTCTTGCAACAAAATATTCCGGAGCCCCTTTTCCCCCTCCCATCCTTGTCTCTGCCGGTCTTGATGAGTAAGGTTTATCAGCTAAAACTCTAACCCATATTTTCCCGCTTCGTTTAAAAAAATGAGTCAATGCCTTTCTTGCGGCTTCAATTTGATTAACTGTTAAAAATGCAGTCTCCATAGATTGCATGCCATATTCGCCAAAATGCAAAGTATTGCCCGTAGCCGCAGTGCCGCGAAGCCTTCCCCTTTGCTCTTTACGAAATTTTGTTTTACCTGGTTGTAGCATTGGCATCTCCTGCTTTAACGTCTTTTTGGGGCAATACATCCCCTTTATAAATCCAAACCTTTACACCTATTTTGCCATATATTGTCATAGCCTCACAAAATCCATAATCAATTCTTGCTCTCAATGTGTGCAAAGGAACTCTGCCGACACGATACCATTCTTTTCTGGCAATTTCAGAACCTCCTAAGCGTCCCGCCAGCCGCACTTTTACACCCTTAGCCTTTGCTCTAAGAACTCGGGTTACAGCTTGTTTCATTGCGCGCTTATGCGCAATTCTTTTTTCAAGCTGAAGAGCAATATTTTCAGCAACAAGTTGAGATGAAGTCTCAGGATTTGGATCTTCATGGACATTTAATTGGATCGGCTTCCCTGTTCGCTTTACTATTTCATCTCTTACAATAGAGACCCCTTTTCCGCCTCGTCCTATAATCAACCCCGGTTTCGCAGAATAGATATCAATTTCAATCTGATTCGCACGCCTTGAAATTTTTATCTTTGAGATCCCTGCTTTATAAAGTTGATCTTTGATAAATTTCCTAATCCGCCTGTCTTCTTCAAGCAGCTTCGGATAGTCAGCTTTATTTGCATACCAAATAGAATCTGCTTCTTCAATAATTCCTAATCTTAATCCTTTCGGATGACACTTTTGACCCACTATTTATCCTCCTTATCGGAAACAAAAACCGTAACATGACTTAAACGTTTTTTTATAGGAAAAGCCCTTCCGCGCGCGCGAGGACGGTGCCTTTTTAACATCCCTGCCCCGTCTGCAAAAAGCTCATCAATAACAAGAGCCTCTTCGCTCATTTTATAATTTTTAACAGCACTGGCCGCAGCAGACTTGATAAGTTTATGTATAATAACCGCCGTCTTATGAGGCATAAACTTTAAAGCAACAAGTGCCTCATTTACTTTTTTCCCTCTTAAAAGTTTCATAATCCGCCGCACTTTAAGCGGTGAAGTTCTAATCCATTTAAATTGCGCTTTTGACCTCATGTTAATGCTCCCGTCTGTTTTGTAGGCGCTGTATGTCCGCGAAATACTCTTGTGTGAGAAAACTCTCCTAATTTATGGCCTATCATTGATTCCGTAATATATACAGGTATATGTTTTATCCCATTATGAACTGCAAGCGTAAGCCCTATCATTTCAGGTACAATAGTAGAACGCCTCGACCATGTTTTTATGATTTTTTTATCTCCTGAAGAGATCGCTTTTTGAACCTTTTGCATTAAATGATCATCTACAAAAGGGCCTTTTTTACGTGAACGGCTCATCCTTTCCTCCTCCTTAAAATAAATCTATCAGAAGGTCTTTTCCCTCTCCTAGTCTTATATCCTAAAGTCTTTTTACCCCATTTTGATAATGGGCTGCTACGGCCGATACCAGACTTGCCTTCTCCACCACCATGTGGATGATCACATGGATTCATTGCTGTTCCGCGAACAAACGGACGACGTCCCATGTGGCGGGTTTTACCGGCCTTTCCTCTGGATATATTCTTATGGTCAAGATTCCCAAGCTGACCAATGGTCGCCCTGCAAGTAAGGTGAATCATCCTTTGTTCTCCTGATGGCATTTTTATGATCGCATATTCCCCCTCTTTTGCAAGAAGACTTATTTGCGATCCTGCCGAACGCGCAAGTTGTCCGCCTTTCCCAGGTTTTAATTCGACATTATGAATTATAGAACCAAGAGGAATATTTTTAAGCGGTAAAGAATTTCCTATTTTAATTTCGGCATCAGACCCCGATTCAATTTTTTCACCGATTTTTATGCCTAAAGGAGAAAGAATGTATCTCTTTTCTTTGTCAGCATATTCTACTAATGATATACGGACATTTCTATTTGGATCATATTCAATAGTCAAAACTTCCGCGGGAATATTATCCTTGTCCCGTTTAAAATCTATTAACCTATATATTTTTTTAGCTCCACCACCGCGATGACGGGAAGAGATTCTACCTTTAAAACCTCTGCCTGAATTTTTCTGGAGTCTTACGCAAAGAGATTTCTCAGGTTTAGATTGAGTAATATCATCATATGTATCAACAATTTGAAACCTAGTACCCGGAGATGTTGGTCTTTTTTGTTCTAGTGCCATTAAACTTCAAGCTCCTCTATTTTTTTGCCGGAAGGGACAACTACATAAGCTTTTTTATAAGACGATGTACGACCGATTTTATTGCCCAAAACTCTTCGCTTCCCTTTCATTTTAACAGTATTCACAGAAACAGGCATAATGTTAAATAATTTATGGATTGCAGATTTAATGTCAACCTTTGTAGCCTTTGGATGAACTTTAAAAACATAAACATTCTCAGTTCTTACCCCTAAAGCTTTTTCGGTAATAATCGGTTCAAGTAAGATTTGATATGGTTCCATTAAAAAATCTCCTTAAAATTTTCAACTGCAGATTTTGTAATAATTAAATCTGTAGCATTTAATAAATCAAAAACATTTAATTTTTTATAGTTAACAACTTTCAGATTTTTTAGGTTGCGAGAAGCCAATTCCAGATTAGATGAAATCTTATCCGATATTACCAAAACTTTTTTATCAATCAGTCCAAATTTTTCTAATATTTCTTTCATTAACTTTGTCTTTGGTTGCTCTATATCCAAGTGTTCAGCAATTTTTATCTTCCCTTCTCTTGCCCTGCCAGAAAGAACAACCTTCAAAGCAAGTTTTCTGACTTTCTTTGGAAGATTAAATCCATATTTTCTGGGTTTTGGTCCAAAAATAACCCCACCATGGCGCCATAAAGGAGAACGAATGCTTCCAGCTCTTGCTCTTCCTGTCCCTTTTTGCTTCCAAGGCTTAATGCCTCCACCGGAAACCTCTCCTCTCATTAAAGTTGAATGAGTTCCCGCACGTCTCGAGTTTAAAAACCACCTTAGAGTGGAATGAACTACTTCTTCATTATCTTTAACATCAAATATATTAGAAGCTGCTTCTAATTCTCCGGAATTATCCCCTTTTATGTCATAAATTTTTAATTTCATGATTTTATAATCTCCACAATATTTCCTTTTGGTCCGGGAACGGTCCCTTTAACCATTAAAACATTATTTTCTAAGTCAACACTAATTACTTTTATGCTTCTATTTGTAACTCTGACTCCTCCCATACGACCAGGCATGTTAAGACCCTTATACACTCTGCCTGGAGTAGTGCCTGCGCCAATTGATCCTGTCAGCCTATGGGATTTACTGCCATGGGTCATAGGCCCTCTATGGTGGTGCCATCTTTTGGTGGTTCCTGCAAACCCTTTACCAATAGTTGTTCCTGAAATCTTTATAATCTCTCCAGGTTTGAAAATATCCACTTTTATTTCCTGCCCAACTTTATATTCTTCAACTTTCTCAACTTTAAATTCAACAATATGCCTAAGTTTTTTGTCTTTTAAAAATCCGCTTTCAGGCTTATTGAGCTTCTTTACGGCAAGGAACCCAAGCTGTATCGCATTATAGCCATTTTTCTCCTGATTGCGGATCCCGACTACATGGCAAGGACCGGCTTCAAGAACTGTCACAACAATAACATCACCTTTGTCATCAAATATCTGGGTCATTCCTAATTTTTTTGCTATTATTCCATTCATATTATTTTAATTTTATCTCCACATCTACCCCCGCAGGAAGATTTAACTGCATCAATGCGTCTACGGTATCCTTGGGAGGTTCATGAATATCGATCAATCGTTTATGAGTGCGAATCTCAAAATGCTCACGAGACTTCTTGTCGACATGAGGAGACCGCAATACACAATAAATTTCTTTATCGGTCGGCAAAGGGATAGGACCAGAAACAGAAGCCTTTGCCCTTTTTGCTGTTTCAACAATTTTTCTAGCTGATTCATCCAGCAAACCATGATCGTAACTCTTTAACTTTATTCTTATTTTTTGTCTTTTTACCATACTATTAACCCTTCCTATTCTTTCACTGCACCGGAAACTTTGGCAATTATATTTTCTGCTATATTCTTAGGGACTTCATCATAATAGGAAAATTCCATGCTATAAGTTCCTCTCCCTTGAGTGCGGCTGCGTAAATCCGTAGAATAACCAAACATATTCGCCAAAGGAACCTTGGATTTTATGATTTGCATCCCTGTATTCTTCTCCATCCCTTCAATCTTTCCTCTTCTGCTGTTTAAATCTCCCATCACATCCCCCATGTACTGTTCAGGAACGGTAACTTCAACATTCATCATGGGCTCCAAGATTACAGGCTTACTCTTTTTTACACCGGTTTTTAGAGCCATAGACCCTGCAATTTTAAATGCAATTTCAGATGAGTCAACATCATGATAGGAACCATCAAAAAGGGTTACTCTAATATCAATTACAGGATATCCGGCAATAACGCCTGTTGCCATTGCCTCTTTTATCCCATTTTCGACGGGAGCCACATATTCACGAGGAATTGATCCCCCAACAATGTTATTAACAAACTCAAAACCCTTGCCGGACGGAAGAGGCTCAACTGTTATCCAAACATGACCATATTGACCGCGTCCACCTGTTTGACGAATAAATTTACCTTCAACTTCAGCGCTTCCCCGAATTGTTTCTTTATAAGCAACCTGAGGTTTGCCAACGTTGGCTTCCACTTTAAACTCCCGAAGAAGTCTGTCTACAATAATTTCCAAATGCAATTCACCCATTCCGGAAATAATAGTTTGGCCTGTCTCTTGATCTGTTTTTATTCTAAAAGTAGGATCTTCTTCTGCCAGCCTGGAAAGAGATAAGCTAAGCTTTTCCTGATCGGCTTTTGTCTTGGGTTCAATTGCAACAAAAATAACAGGTTCAGGAAATTCTATAGATTCCAAAATAATCTGGTTTTCATCGCTGCACAAAGTATCACCTGTCTTTGTGTCCTTCAATCCAACGGCGGCCGCAATATCTCCGGCATAAACTTCCTGCAATTCTTCTCTTTTATTGGAATGCATTTGAAGTATTCGCCCAATCCTTTCCCGCGAACCTCTTGTAGCATTCATCACATAAGAACCTGTTTTTAAAATCCCTGAATACACTCTGAAAAAAGTTAAACGGCCAACGTATGGATCAGCCATGATTTTAAAAGCAAGAGCAGAAAAAGGCTGATTTGGATCAGGCAAACGCTCTTCTTCTTCTCCTGTTTTTGGATTTATCCCTTTAACAGGAGGGACATCCAATGGAGAAGGAAGATAATCAAGTATACAATCTAAAAGAAATTGAACCCCTTTATTTTTAAAAGCGCTTCCGCAGGTTACTGGAACAATTTTAGCGGCAATAGTTGCTTTTCTAATTCCTGACTTAATCTCTTCTTCCGTAAGCTGTTTTCCCTCTAAATATTTTTCAAGTAAAGAATCATCTGTTTCTGCAACAATTTCAACCATTTTTTCATGCAAGCTTTTCGCTCTATTTAAAAGATCCGCAGGGATATCAATCTCTTTAAATTTGAGTCCCAATTCATCTTCATAAATAATGGCTTTCATACGTACAAGATCAACTAGACCCTGATAATTATCCTCTGCTCCTATTGGCATCTGAATAGGAACGGCTTTAACCATAAGCCTATCATTTATCTGCTGATAAACTCTATAAAAATCTGCTCCGGTTCTATCCATCTTATTTACAAAAACCATCCTAGGCACCTTATATTTTGTTGCCTGACGCCAAACTGTTTCTGACTGAGGTTGAACTCCTCCTACAGCACAAAAAACAACAACAACGCCATCTAATACTCTCATGGAACGCTCAACTTCAACCGTAAAATCAACATGTCCCGGAGTATCAATAATGTTAATCCTATAATCCTTCCAAAAAGTTGTAATAGCAGCAGATGTAATAGTAATCCCGCGTTCCTTTTCCTGTTCCATCCAATCTGTTGTAGTATTTCCTTCATCAACATTGCCAATCTTATGTATTTTCCCAGAATAGAAAAGAACTCTTTCTGTTGTAGTTGTTTTTCCGGCATCTATGTGCGCCGCAAAACCAATATTTCTATATTTAGCTAAATCTGTATCTGCCATTATTTTTTTACCACCTAAAATGAGCAAAAGCTTTATTGGCTTCAGCCGTTTTATGCATATCCTCTTTTTTCTTCATGGCAACACCTGTGCCATGAAACGCATCAACAAGTTCTGATGAAAGCTTCTCCACCATACTTTTCCCCGCTCGTTCGCGCGCAGCTTCTTTTAACCATTTCATAGCCAATGATCGTCCTCTTTCAGAAGTAACTTCAACAGGCACTTGATAAGTAGCTCCGCCTACGCGGCGGGATTTTACTTCCATCAAAGGAGATAAATTATGTAAAACAGCATCAAAAATTTCAAGAGCCCCTTTATTAAGCTTCTTTTCAGCTTCTTTAAGCGAAAAATAAATTATCTTTTCAGCCAGACTTTTTTTGCCGTCATACATAAGCTTATTTATAAAGCGCTGAACCAGAATACTTCCGTAAACCGCATCTCCCTCATATTTTCTTTTTGTTACTTTGCCGCATCTTGGCATCTATTTCTTCTCCTTTAATTATCCTTTTTTTGGACGCTTAGCACCATATTTTGAACGACTCGTTTTACGGTCTTGAACACCGGTTGTATCCAATGATCCGCGAACTATATGATAACGGACACCAGGTAAGTCCTTCACTCTCCCACCCCGAACCAGAACGACAGAATGCTCTTGAAGGTTATGTCCCACTCCTGGAATATAGGCGATAACCTCAATGCTCCCCGCAAGTCTCACTTTTGCAACTTTTCTTAAAGCCGAATTCGGTTTTTTAGGCGTAGTAGTATAAACACGCGTACATACACCTCTTTTTAACGGATTCCCTTTAAGGGCAGGAGATTTTGTTTTACGTTTCTTGCTCCTACGACCATTCTTTATTAATTGATTTATTGTTGGCATTAAACTATCTCCCCTGACATTGGCGTTAATTCCAAATCGCGATATTTTATAAAACCTGTACCAGCCGGTATTAATCTTCCAATAATCACATTTTCTTTTAATCCATACATTTTATCTATCTTTCCTCGAATCGCAGCATCAGTTAAAACTCTTGCTGTTTCCTGGAAAGAAGCAGCAGAAATAAAACTATCCGTAGTTAAAGATGCTTTTGTTATGCCTAAAAGGACTTCTTCTCCTACAGCCGGCTCTCCCTTCCCTTCATCATTAAGCTTTTCAAGAGAAAGCTTGTCGATAAGTTCTCCTGGAAGAAGGATCGAGTCTCCAGGCTTTAAAATCCTCATGCGTTTGGTCATTTGCCGTACAATTACTTCTATATGTTTATCGTTAATTGTTACCCCTTGAGCTCTATATATTTTCTGAATTTCATCAACTAAATGTTTTTGCACAGATTTAACACCCAAAATTCTTAAAAGATCATGAGAATTTATTGGCCCATCTGTCAACTGGTCGCCTTCTGCAACTTTGTCTCCCTGGGCAACTTTCAAGCGAACTTCATACGGAACAAAATACTCCTTACCTTCATTTTTGCCCGCAACAGTAATTAAGCGAGAGCCTTCTTTGTCTGAAATAGTAACAATTCCTTCAATTTCCGACAGAATCGCGGGATCTTTTGGCCTTCGCGCTTCAAAAAGTTCTTCTACTTTAGGAAGACCTTGAATAATATCTTTTGTTTTTGAAGGATCTCGGCGAATTGCTTCAACCTTTGCTATTACATCATAAGAATCAATGGAAGCACCATCTTCTACCATTAATTTTGAAGACGCAACTATAATATAACTTTCTCCGGGTGCGATATCAACTTTTTCTTTGTTTATGCTGATAACAACCCCTGAAGTTTTGGCAATTACAGAAGAAATAATTTCATCCCCAGCTATAATCTTATCTCCTATTTTTACCAGAACCTTTGCCTCTGAAGGAATGTCATAACTCTTTTCAACTTTTGGATTATAAACAAATATTTCTCCGTCTTTTTCCACTGTCATTTCAGAAAGAGCCTTCCCTCCAATGCGTTTTTTACGTCGTACCACTTCCAATCCTATATATTTTACTTTTCCAGGAGCAGAAGAAATAACATGTTCATAAGCCGGATCGTATTCTGCCAACACTTCCCCTGCTTCAACCTGGTCTTTTGCTTTGATTTTCAAAAAAGCTCCCGCAGGAAGAAGATATTCTTCTTTTTTATCTCTAATCTTAAGGATTATATTTCCACTGCGAGTAACCATCTTTGCAGCATTGCCAAGATCATCTTCTGCATTTTTTATTTCAATTCCCTCTCCAAAAGTAACAATACCGCCATGCTTACACTTAATCAGAATTTTGCTTGCCTTATGTAAAGCAACACCACCAATATGAAAAGTTCTCATTGTAAGCTGAGTTCCAGGTTCCCCAATACTTTGTGCCGCAATAGTTCCAACAGCCTCACCAATATTTACAGGATTCCCTGTAGAAAGATCTTTTCCATAGCAAGCACGACATAATCCTCGTTTAGTTTTACATGTCAAAGGTGATCTAACCGTTACCCTTTCGATCCCTGCTTCTTTTATTGATTCAGCCACATTTTCATCAATTTCAACGCCAGCCTTTGCCAACACTTTTCCACTTATTATCTCTATAACATTCTTAATAGGTGTACGGCCAATAACACGGGTAGAAAGAGGAAGCACTTCTTCATATCCTTCGCGAACAGAAGACAGCTCAACTCCTTCTTCTGTTTCACATTCATCTTCCGTAATCATAACATCCTGGCTGACATCAACTAAACGGCGGGTAAGATACCCTGAATCAGCTGTTCTAAGTGCAGTATCAACTATACCTTTTCTTGCTCCATAAGAAGAAATGAAATATTCAGTTACAGTTAAGCCTTCTTTAAAGTTAGTAAGAATTGGAATCGGAATAATGTTTCCCGAAGGGTCAGCCATGAGTCCGCGAATCCCTGCCAATTGTCTTACCTGTTGAACATTTCCTCGTGCTCCAGAGAAAGCCATCATATAAACAGAATTTAACGCATCTAATCCTTCAAGCATTGCGTTTGTTACTTCTTCTGTAACGTTGCTCCATATATCAAGAGAACGAATAAGCTTTTCATTCTGAGATAGAGTTCCTTCTTTTGCAAATAATTCCAACTCGGCAACTGCCGCTTTAGCCTTATTGACAATTTCAGTTTTTTTCTCGGGAACTTTAAGATCAGCAATAGAGATAGAAACTCCGGCAATTGTGGCATATTTAAACCCTAAACGCTTAATTTCATCGGCAACTTGAGATGCAACTGTTGCTCCAAATCTTTGATAACACTCCAATATCAGTTTTTCCAGGCTTTTCTTGTCTACTACTTTGTTAATATATGCTATCTTTTCATCAGCAGAAACTTTTTGAGTTATAACCTTTGTTATGGTAAAGTTAAACTTTATTCGACCAACTGTTGTTTCAATTATTTCACCGTCATGTCTCACCTTGATTTTAGAGTGTAAATGTACTTTCCCAAGATCATGGGCAATCATAGCTTCCCAATCACTTGCAAATATATGTCCGGACCCCAGTTTCTGGCTTTCATCCAGATAAGTCATATAATATGTGCCAAGAACCATATCCTGTGTAGGTGTGATTATAGGTCTGCCTGATGCAGGAGAAAGAACATTGTTAGATGCCAGCATAAGCAATCTTGCTTCAACCTGCGATTCTGTTAAAAGAGGAACGTGAACAGCCATTTGGTCACCATCAAAATCCGCGTTAAAAGCAGGACAAACCAAAGGATGCAGTTGAATTGCTTTGCCTTCAACAAGTATAGGTTCAAATGCTTGAATACCCAACCTGTGAAGAGTTGGCGCACGGTTCAATAATACAGGATGTCCTTTAATAACCTCTTCTAATATATCCCACACAACAATTTCTTCTTTTTCTATCATTCTTTTGGCAGACTTAACATTTTGAGCAAAATTACGGTCTACAAGTTTGCGAATTACAAAAGGCTTAAACAATTCAAGAGCCATTTTTTTGGGTAAACCGCATTGATGTATTTTTAAATTGGGGCCGACAACTATGACAGATCGACCTGAATAATCTGCGCGTTTACCTAAAAGATTTTGACGGAATCGCCCCTGTTTCCCTTCAATAATATCAGTTAAAGAACGAAGCGGCCTGCCCGTAGAACCTACGACAGATCGCTTCCTTCTGGCATTATCAATTAAAACATCAACCGCTTCCTGCAGCATCCTCTTTTCATTCCGGATAATCATATCCGGCGCGCCCATGTTAATCATCTTTTTTAAGCGATTATTACGGTTTAAAACTCTTCGATAAAGATCATTAAGATCAGAAGTTGCAAACCTTCCTCCTTCAAGCTGGACCATTGGACGAAGATCAGGTGGAATTACAGGCAAATAATCCATTATCATCCACTCAGGACGGTTTGCGGAATTTATAAATGATTCTACAACTCTTAATCTCTTAATAATTTTTAATCTTTTCTGCCCTTCTGAAATCTTAAAATCGCGACGCAACCTACTTGCAAGAGAATGAAGATCAAGCTTTGTCAGTAATTCACGAATAGCCTTTGCTCCAGTTTCAGCCTTAAATTCATCTTCATGTTTTTCACATGCTTCAACATATTCTGCTTCGCGCAAAATTTTACCTACTTTTAATTTACATCCTCCGGAAACTTCTGTAACTATATAAGAATCATAATAAATAACTTCCTCCAACCCTCTGCCCGTAATGTCTAAAAGAAGTCCCATGTATCCAGGAACAGATCTCAAAAACCAGATATGAGCAACAGGAACAGCCAATTTGATGTGAGCCATTCTCTCTCTTCTAACTCTGGAGGTTGTAACCTCAACACCACATCGCTCACAAACAATCCCTCTATAACGAACTCTCTTATACTTTCCGCAATGGCATTCCCAGTCTTTTACGGGACCAAAAATCATTTCACAAAAAAGCCCTTTGCGTTCAGGCTTAAAGGTGCGGTAATTTATAGTTTCCGGTTTTTCTACTTCGCCAAAAGACCATTCCAAAATACGTTCAGGCGAAGCCAGCCCTATTTGGATCATATTAAATTCTATGCTTTCATTTCTTTCTAATATAGTCATTTATTCCGTCCTTCTTTTCTTGCGCACAGCTTGTTTGCCAGCCTTACTGTCTTCTTCAATGCTGACTTCTTTGCCATTTTTATCTAAAGTTTTAACATCCAAAGCAAGGCTTCTTAATTCTTTTATCAATACCTTAAAAGATTCTGGAGTTCCGGGCTGCCCCATTGGTTTTCCTTTAATAATTGACTCATAAACTCTTGAACGGCCAACAACATCATCTGACTTTACAGTCAAAAGTTCTTGAAGAGTATGAGCCGCGCCATAAGCTTCAAGCGCCCAAACTTCCATTTCACCAAATCTTTGTCCGCCGAATTGAGCCTTTCCTCCTAATGGCTGCTGAGTAATTAAAGAATATGGGCCGGTTGATCTTGCATGCATCTTATCATCAACAAGATGAATAAGCTTCATCAGATACATCTTTCCAACCGCTACTTTTCTGTCAAACGGGTCTCCGCTTCTTCCATCTCTTAATTGAACCTTCCCTGAAACATCAAACCATGGAAGATCTTCTTTCACTTTCCCCAAAAGTTCTTCAACTTTATTCTTTGAAGCCCCTTCTCCATAAATTTCATCAAAAGAAGGAAGTTTATATTTTTTCTTAAAATGATCAGCAGCAAATCCAAGTAAAAATTCATAAATCTGTCCTATATTCATACGGGAAGGAACCCCTAATGGATTTAACACAATATCAATAGGCGTACCATCCGGCAAATATGGCATATCTTCATCTTTAAGAATCTTTGCTATAACCCCTTTGTTCCCGTGACGTCCAGCCAATTTATCTCCAATAGAGACTTTTCTTATTTGCGCGATATAAACTCTTATTAGTTCATGAACCCCGGGACTTAACTCATCCCCTTTTTCTCTGGAAAATACGCGAATATCTATAACCTTTCCGCCTTCTCCTGGAGGAACTCTAAGAGAAGTATCTCTCATATCGCGCGCTTTATCTCCAAATATAGCGCGAAGAAGTTTTTCTTCGGCAGGAAGTTCTGTTTCTCCCTTCGGAGTAACTTTTCCGACCAAAATATGCCCGGCCTGAACTTCTGTCCCAACTCTAATGATCCCTCGTTCATCAAGATTTTTCAATGCCTCTTCCCCAATGTTGGGGATTTCTCTTGTTATTTCTTCCATTCCCAATTTAGTTGAACGAACTTCGACTTCCATTCTTTCTATATGCACACTTGTAAATACATCGTCACGAACAAGTCTTTCGGAAATCAAAATTGCGTCTTCGTAGTTATATCCTTCCCATGGCATAAATGCCACAAGAATATTTTTCCCAAGAGCCAATTCTCCACCTTCTGTAGCAGATCCATCAGCTAAAAAATCTTTTTCAGAAACTTTATCTCCAACGCTGACTACGGGTCTCTGATGTATTAGTGTATTCTGGTTGCTTCTGGAAAATTTAATCAGATCGTAAACTTCTTTTTCTCCACCATTTGTTGTAACTTCGATAGAATTTGCGGTAACACTGGAAACTTTTCCACTGCTTTTAGCCCTAACAATGGAATAAGAATCTTCCGCTATCTTTGCTTCAAGCCCTGTCCCGACAATCGGAGCCTCAGGTTTGAGTAAAGGAACAGATTGGCGCTGCATATTAGCTCCCATCATAGCTCTATTTGCATCGTCATGCTCAACAAATGGAATCATAGCAGTTGATACCCCTATTATTTGAGAAGGAGCAACAGTCAGATAGTCAACTTCTTTTGAAGATGCAAAAACAAATTCTCTCTTATATCTTACAGGAACCTGCTTCTCTTTTATATGCCTTGAAGGATCAAGCCCAACATCACAAGAAGCTATACGAAATAAATCTTCAACATCCGCAGTTAAATATTCAATTTTATTTGTAACAATACCATTTGCAACTTTAAAGTAAGGTGTTTCTATAAAGCCATATTTGTTCACTCTTGCGTAAGTCGAAAGTGAACCAATAAGGCCGGCATTTGGTCCTTCAGGTGTTTCTATGGGACAAATTCGTCCATAGTGGCTTGGATGAATATCACGGACTTCAAAACCGGCGCGTTCACGAGTAAGTCCGCCTGGGCCTAATGCTGACAATCTTCTTTTATGGGTAAGTTCGGCTAATGGATTTGTTTGATCCATAAATTGAGATAATTGAGAAGAACCAAAAAATTCTTTTATTACAGCAGAAAGAGGTCGAATATTTATTAAGGCCTGAGGTGTAGCAGAAGGCCCCTTAATAGTCATTTGTTCCTTAATTAATCTCTCAATACGCGTAAAGCCTATTCTGAATTGCCTCTGCAAAAGCTCGCCAACACTACGAATGCGACGATTTCCAAGATGGTCTATATCGTCGGTTAAACCTTCTCCCATGTGAAGTTGGATAAGATATTTTGTCATGCCAAGAATATCTTCTTTGGTCAAAACCATTATATTCTCATCAACTTTAATGTTTAATTTTATATTCATCTTATGGCGCCCAACACGCCCTAAATCATAACGTTTAGCATTAAAGAAAAGGTTATAAAGATAATTTTTTGCTCCATCAAAAGTAACAGGATCTCCGGGTCTAAGCTTTTTATAAATTTCAATAAGAGCTTCTTCTTCAGAAATAATCGGGCTTTCTTTTAAGGTTCGATTACGAAATTCACCTTCAGCTAAAGCGGATAAAATTTCCTTTTCCGTCGCTCCAATCGCGCAAAGCAGGGTTGTAATTCCTATTTTACGGGTCTTATTAATCCTGGCAAATACGGCAAAATGAGAATCTGTCTCAATTTCAAGCCAAGATCCCCTATCAGGAATAATTGTAGCGTAATACAAATGACGGCCAATTTTTTCAACCCTTTTGCTTGATTTAAAATAAACACCTGGAGAGCGAGTAAGCTGAGATATAATAACCCTTTCCGCTCCATTTATAATAAACGTGGCTCGTTCGGTCATTAAAGGCAAATCTCCTATAAAAACCTCCTGAACCTTGACTTCTTTATTTTTACGATTAACGAGTTTCACTTCTACGCGCAAAGGAGCAGCATATGTCACTTCACGAACAAGGCAATCCCTTTCACTGTATTTAGGCTTATCCACCAAAATTTTACCCGTAAAAAACAGTTCAAGAACACCGTCATAGCTCTTTATTGGCGACATAGCGCGTAATTCATCCCGCAACCCCTCGTTCATGAACCATGCAAAAGAATCCTTTTGCAGCTCCAGAAGATCTGGGGGTTCTGGAATTCTTATTCTCGCATCTTCAAATAAACTTTCTCTCACTTAATCTCTACCTTTGCTCCTTCTGCTTCGAGCTTTTTCTTTATTTCTTCAGCTTCGTCTTTTTTAATCCCTTCTTTTACAGGCTTTGGTGCAGAATCAACAAGAGTTTTGGCCTCTTTCAGGCCAAGTCCGGTAATTTCACGCACAACCTTTAAAACTTGAATTTTCTTATCTCCGGATGAAGCCAAAATAACGTCAAATTCTTCTTTTACTTCTTCTGCCGCTACGCCAGCACCGGCGCCCCCTCCTGTTGCAACTGCAACTGGAGCTGCTGCTGTAACTCCAAATTTTTCTTCCATTTGCTTTACTAAATCCGAAAGTTCAAGAACGCTCAACCCTTCAACCAAACTAATTACTTCTTCAATTTTAGACATTTTACAACTCACCTCCTTTTAAGATTTATTCTTTTTTATCGCGTCCAAAGCGTAAACCAGCTTGCGAATTGGCCCCTGTAAAACAGAAACAACATTGTAAAGTGGAGCCTTGAGCCCACCAACAACAAGAGACAAAAGAACCTGTTTTGAAGGTAATTTTGATAACATTTTTATTTTACCTTCTCCGCAGATATCTTTCTCAATAACCCCCGCGATAATTTTAGGTTTTTCATTTTCTTCGATAAAATCAATTAATGTCTTTGCGGGAGAAGCGAGTTCTTCATTGCCAAACACAGTAGCAATTGATCCTTTGAGATATTCTTCTAACGAGGCCAATTCCTTGGGTAAGGCCTTTACAAAGTAACTGTTTTTACAAACCCTGAATTCCGCATTATTTTCTCTAAGCTTTTTTTTGAGTTCTGTAACCTGTTTAACTGTCATTCCTCTGTAATCAGTTAAAATGATCAGCTTTGAAAGATCTATCTTTTCTTTAATAGCTTTAACAGCTTTTACTTTTGATTCTTTTAATTCCCTGGCTTTTGTCGTCATTCTCCATCCTCCATGGCGCGAACATTTAGTTTTATTCCAGGTCCCATTGTTGAAGAAATTGAAACTGATCCAAAAAATTCTCCTTTTACCGAAGAAGGCTTGCTTTTTTTAATTGCTTCTATAGCAGCCAATAAATTTTCTTTGATTTGTTGAAAGTCAAAACCTACTTTCCCAACAGGCAAATGAACAACCCCTGTCTTATCCATCCTAAACTCTACTTTTCCCGACTTAAACCCTTTAATCGCTTTTAAATCCGACGTAACTGTCCCTGATTTCGGGTTAGGCATAAGCCCTTTTGTCCCGAGAATCTTCCCAAGCTTACCAATAGAAGCCATCATATCAGGGGTAGCCAGCAAAACATCAAAATCCAAAAAACCTTTTTGTATCTTTTCAACCAGGTCTTGAGATCCAAAAATATCAGCTCCCATATTTTTTGCTTCTTCCACTTTATCGGAAGAAGTAATAACTGCCACGCGCTTTGTTTTGCCACTTCCATGAGGAAGAGAAACCAATCCGCGGATAGATTCAGACTTTTTTGAAGATATGTTTAATTTTATAGCTAAATCAACTGATTCATGGAATTTTGCCCATGCTGTTTCTTTTACTATATTAATCCCTTCATCTAAAGTATATTTTTTAGAAGGATTCACTAATTTGGCTTTTTCAGCGTATTTCTTACTCAACTGTAACTCCCATCGAACGCGCGGTTCCTGCTATTATCTGCATGGCAGCTTCCAAGTCATTAGCGTTTAAATCCGGAATTTTAACTTCAGCAATTTTTTTAAGAGCTTCTCTTGAGATTTTACCTATTTTTGTCTTATTTGGTTCGCCGGAGCCCTTTTCAATACCGGCAGCTTTTCTTATAAGTGCAGCCGCTGGAGGAGTTTTTAATATAAATGTAAACGTACGATCCTTAAAAACAGTTATTTCAACCGGAATAATAGTATCACCTTTATCCGAAGTTTGGGCATTGTAAGCCTTACAAAATTCCATGATATTAATTCCATGCTGGCCAAGCGCCGGACCAATAGGAGGAGCAGGATTTGCTTTCCCTGCCGGAATTTGCAATTTTATTTTCGTCAATACCTCTTTTTTCTTTTTACCTTTTTTAGGTTCTGCCATTTCCAATCCTTTAAATAATCTTTTTGTTAAACAATTTTTTCCGCGTGTTCAAAATTCACTTCAACTGGCGTATCTCTTCCAAAAATATTAATCAAAACTTTTAACTTTTCACGGTCAGCGTTTATTTCGTCTATATTTCCCGTGTAACCTCGAAACGGCCCGCTGATAATCCTAACTGCCTCACCTTTTTCAAATGCAATTTCAAGCTTTTCTGCTTTAACGCCTATTTGTTTCAATACCCGCTGCATTTCCCTGTCAGAAACAGGGGTCGGCTTAGTTTTTGTACCAATAAACCTCGCGACTCCAGGCGTCTGTCTGATTTCATGCCACGTTTCATCGGTCAAAACCATTTCCAAAAATATATATCCGGGAAAAAGCCTCTTTTTTCTTTCTATTCTCTTTTTTCCCTTTAGCTCTACCACATCTTCTTCAGGAATTAAAACTTCAGAAACTTTAGATTTTAACCCCAATCGTTCAATTGTATTGTCAACAGCCTGTTTTACCTTATCTTCCTGCCCTGAATAAGTTTGAACAACATACCATTTTTTATCCTCAACTTCTGCCTTATCCGCCGCCTTACTCTCCGATGCATATTCATTCTCAACTACTTCTTCACCCTTAGCCTCCAGCTCCTCCCCACTTTCTTTAGGCAACTCTTCAGGTATCGCTTCATCTGCCGCGGCTTCCACTTTTTCTTGCAAAGGCTCGGCCTCTTCTATTATATGGGCATCTTCATCTTCTCGGCTATTTTCTTCGGCATGAAGACTCTCATTATTTTTTTCTTCCGCATTGTTCTCTAAGTTATCAAAACTCATAATTTTATGAATGCATCCTCGTTAAAGAGATAATCATCTGCGTTAATCCTAAATCCAAAACCGAAAGTATCACTGACAGAACCAAAACCATCACTATTATTATTGAAGTAGCAGAAATTACATACTTTCTATCCGGCCATGCAACCTTCTTTGCCTCTGCCTGTGTCTCTTTCACATATGTTTTAATTTTATTAACTAAACTCTTTTTTTGTTCAGCCATAACAACCTTTTATACCAATAAAACACAGGCGAGACAGGAATCGAACCTGCAGCCGCCGGTTTTGGAGACCGGTGCTCTACCAATTGAGCTACTCGCCTCCGAACCATTCAAGACCTTATTTTGTCTCTTTATGCTCCGTATGCTTTCGACAAAATTTACAATACTTAGTCATTTCCATACGACTTGTCTGCGTTTTCTTGTTTTTAGTCGTAGTGTAATTGCGATTTTTACACTCTTTGCATTCTAAAGTAATTATTTCTCTCATTTTTAATAAATTTTAAAAGACAAAAAAGCACGAAAAAACCCCTCCACCAAAACTCTAGCTACAAAATTTGGCGTAGAGATTTTTACATGCTGCTAAACTGCACAAAAAGTTTGGACCTTACTCAAACAAAATGTACTCTATAATTTTACATCAACATACAAGTTTGTCAAGCACTTATTTTATCGATGAGCGCATTGCAAAATGCAGTACTCGCATGGGTGCAATTTTGCTCTCATTTTAACGATATACTGGTATGGGAAATTCAATCTCAAGCGTTACGCCATCTTTAACCCATTCTGTTGTAATGTCCGCCACTAACCAATCCCTACCTCGATTAAGCTTCGTTACTGCTTTAGCTGCACGCTATGTTTCTACAAAAAGAAGTGCGTTAGATTGTGCCGCGCTGTTTAAGCCCCGAGCGCTTGCAAAAAAAATCTCAACTTACAAATCGCGGGGACAACTGCAAAAAGAGGAAGGGCTTGGTCCGATTATGTTGCAGCAAACATCAAAAACAGAACAGGGAGCGTCGGAACTTGCGATAAATGCTGTAGAGAATCTATTGGGGATTAAACTTATTGGCGAATATGGCGAGGGCAGATTCCAAAATTTAAAACGAATTGTGGATGATCAAACTGCAAGAATGGAGGTTACAACAAAAATAGAAAGCGAGGCAATTGCAAGAAAAATTGTTTTTTCCGGCGTAAAAGGAGAAAAAGAGGATACAGATGTTCTTTTAGAAGAAGTTTCAGCTCCAACCTTTACCAAGGGAACAGAGATAAAAGTTGTTAAAAAATTAACTGCAGAAGAAAAAGCACAATTATATGAATGCCTTGTAAACAGGCTAAGATATGTAAAGAATGTCGCGATTTATGTGAATAAAATTTTAATCAACGACTTGAGCAATGCAGGAGAAAAAAGGATTGACATAACAATTGATAATGAGGGGTATATTGTGAGAGACAATGGCCAGGGTATGAGTGCGGAAATATTGGTTAAAAATTACCTGGCAATATCCAACACCTCAAGGACACAAAGAAAGGCATATAGTGATAGCGCTTATCCTCCAGGTTATTATTTAAAAGAAAGAACTCAAGATAATGTCGAAAAAGATACTCATGGCAGGGTTAGTTTTCTTCTTTGCGAAGTAGAAATTCAGGGAGTTCCTGCTCAAAAAATAAACATTGAAGAAAATGTGGGATTTGAAATGGGAGAAGGGCTAGAACGGGGAGAAGGAACTGAAAAGGTGTTTTTTAAAGAGCAGGAAGCTTGCCAAATAAAAAAAATTGTTGAGAAAGTATTGGCTATGCAAGATGAACGGAAATGGTCGATTTTAAATTCTTTAGTTGCTGGGTTGGATGGGGTTGAATTTGTAAATGGCGAGAAGCAAACTTTAATTGACTGGATTTATAGAGAGACGAAGAAATCTGTTGAAGCAGAAGAAAAAAATGCCGAAGTTGTTTTTGTTCCTAACGAAAAGGCGTTTGTGGCATTGCAAACAACTGCCCGAAAAATTTATTTAGATCGGAGACTTTACGATTTTAACGCAAAAAAAGCAGGTCTTGCGGAATATAAAGGATACGATAGCCAAAATGGGCATTTAATGTATGTTGCCGATTTTACTGATGATGCCGTTGTTTATGTTGAAGCAGGCAAAGCAGTTGTTGTAAACAGAAAATATGCTGACAATAAATTAATGCTTAACCAGTGTTTCACCGCAAAATATGACGGAGGCGATGGATTAAGGCTCGGCTGGAAGGTAAAAGCAAGGCTTCCGTGGGAAGCTAAAGCAAAAATGGCAGATAAGGCTGTTTGTGCGAATCAATTATTAGATGTGGGGAATCGTCAGGAAGAGGCATTAACAACTATGGAGGCTGCAGATGAATTGCAAGAAAAAGCCCTGCAAAAATCAGAAATTGCTTCCAGTGAAGATGAAACTTCTTTGAACTATTTAATAGCTACTGGTATGGAAAGAGGTGAAGCCTATAGGACTCTTGCTATATTACAAATTCGCATGGAGGAAGCAAAGAAAATTTTTCCTGAAGAAACCGCAGATTTGAGCTTGGAAAATGTTGTAAGGGATTTAGTAAAGAGAGATGCGAATCATCGTCCAAAGGTTAAGATAGTTGAGGGCAGTTTGTTTATTGTTAGTCATAATTCTTCTTATTCTTTTTCAAGCGTTTTGTCTGTTAGAGACCATTTGATTAGAAAAATTGGAGAAGGAAGTGGATATACAATTACCCTCCAAAAAGACTCGAATAGTACCGTTTCTCTAATTTCTGATGACAGGATTATTTTTTTAGATAGAAAAACATTAAATTTGGCAAAAACAGAGCCTATTGCTGGTTTATCCTGCAATGAAAAGTGTTTATATTTTATAGGTGGAAGAATTTTTAAAATAACAAATATTCACTTAGAAGTCGTTGAAAATGGAAAATTTTCCCCAATATCAGTTCCAAACAATAGCAACTGTCGTGTGTTTGTACATAATAGAGATACATATGTTGTGGTTGAATTTGAACAAAATCACAGCTCTTTATATAGAATAAAAAACGATTTATCTCTTGTGCCAATTTTAGAGGCAAAAACAATTTATCCCAAAGTTGTGGGCGATGAATTATTTGTTTCTTATATTCCTTATGTTCCTGAAAAAGAGACAAAAGGCTTTTTTGCCAGATTAGAAAAAGACAGTCTGAACAACCCAATATCAAGCCAAAACACTCCATATTTTGGCGTGTATTCTTTAAGAAATGGGCGAAGATTTTTGATAGGCGAAGAAGATAAAAACAAATATAATATACAAGAATTTATCGCGGATAATTCATTAAGACCAATATTTTCCGGCACATATAATTTGTTTGAAGCTTCAGTTGTTAATGGACGACTATTGATTATTGCCAGAGAGCCAGACTCTGATAGTTATCATCTTTTAGAATTAGTCGACAATAAAGTAGAAACCCTTTTTGTTTGGAATTTGAACGGGTATGCTCCAATTCCTATAATTTACCAAGTGGGCGAAAAATACTTGTAAGCAGTGTTAGGAGGACTCATGGTCAAGAAATAACAGAAGTTTATGAGTTGTCTGGAAATAATTTGCAAAGTAGATATGTTTCTAATGATGAAAAACTTGTCCGTACTTTTAAAGATAAAGGCCTTTTAGTTTATAGTCGTTTTAATAATAATATTGTGTTTTTGGGGAACAATGGGGAAAAAGTAGAGCTTAATGATGCTCATGGCAGATTACTTATAACCGACGATGGACTTCTTTTAGAAACACAATCAAAGACCTTGCCTTCTTCTTATGATTATGATGATTATTCTTATAAAAAAATTGTTTTTAATCAGGACGGAACTGTTGTGGTTATACCATATTTGAAATTGGATGAGAAAGAAGGCTCGCTTGAGCTTTATTTGCCGGCGCCCGCGGGCGACCAAATTTCGGTTTCGCTCCCGCCCGAATTACCTCGCGCAAGAACCTCCTTTAGTGATCAGGCGGAATCTTTGCTGTATAAACAAAGAAGAAAAAAAATGGTTGTTCGTGTTGTCCGCGGCGACTATGTTCCGGATACTAATCTTGAACTCTTTTCTTATCTTGGAGCAGGGGCTGTTAAAAAATTAGGTAGCGAGCAAATAATTAAACTTCATGAAAGATTGGAAGTAACAGAGATCGAAGCTCGAGAATGCTATTTTTCATTTTTAGAAAGAGTTTGGGAAGAAACATCTGGACAGCTGTCGAGCGCAGAGTTTTGCAGAATTGCTGACAGATGGGAACAAGTTTTTAATGCGATGGATTTTAGAGAAATTCGCCGTTTATTCCGATTTTTTGATTCTATCGACTTTTATCAATATCTGCACAATGGGAGAGATTTGCTTCGAAGCGATGAAACCCAAAAATGGGTAACATATTTTCTTGAAGAAGATTTTCAGGTAGCTGCGGCTGTGAGATACTGCGAACCTTCAGATTATGAAATTCCGCCAAGCGATGTTCCTTCACACGATTTAGCCTTTTACGCCTGGATTAATAGAAAGAGTAAAGATTGGTTAGCTAAAGACGCTGATTATCAAGCAAGAGCAATTAGCCTTTTTTCTAACAAAAAAGTTGACTCTGCTTATTGGCAAAAAAGAGTACGAGGAACAATCATGGGACCGGAACTGGCATCCAATATTTGCACAAGAGAAATCGCACAAAACAGCCGCGATGCAGGAAGCAATGTTTTGAAGATTAGCTCTTATTTGAGAAACAGAGGATATACCATAGAGCATGTCGTTGAATACGAAGATTCCGGCAAAGGAATGACAGCTTCTGATATAAAAAGAGCCCTTTTTAATATAGAAAAAAGAGAAAAATTTGGATCCCTAAGGAGCGAGGATAAAAGATCAACAGGCGGTTTTGGAATAGGCTTTAAAAGCGTCTTTAAAGACGCGGATAGAGTGGTTCTCAAGAGTAGCACAGGAAACGGCAAAATTGTTGAAGCTTATTGCCGATGCGTAAGAGTTGACGGCGTTTTTGACCATGTAGAGGTTGAAAGTTTTCGTGAAATAGATGGGAATATGGCTGGAACATGGGTGCAGACTGTAAAAGAAATTGGAAATAAATACGAGAACGATACTATGGCAAAAGGTTTTGCCGCGGAACATTTATTTGGAAAACAGTTAAAAAGATATCTTGGATTGGTTCGTGATATGAAAATAATTCATAACGGGACATCTATAAATGAAGAAATTTTATCAATAAAAAGCATTACTTTGCCTGACAGAGGGACATATTCTCTGCTCGAAGTTGAGGAAGGGTTGGAGCGCGTATCTCATGATGGCTTGTGGATGAATGGGAATAAAGCCGCTTATCTTAAATATTTGCCCGATAGCTTGAAAGAATATTTTGAAGATAGTGTTTTAGAACTTGGAGAATTGGAAAAACCGACAAGAGGGCGCGGATTCGCCCTTGAGGATGAAAAGAAAATCGGGAAAATTGCCTTTATTTTGGCGGCGCGTAAAGCAATCAAACAACATTTATCTGATAGAAAAGAATTCCAAGGATTTCCTTATAATTATTTTTCATCACGAACTCAAAATGCGGACTATGTAGAAAAGCCGATTAGGGACGATGCAATAGCTATAAATAAAGGGGAATTTTTTAATGTTGATTTTTCTAAATATTTTGGCGAAGGGGAAAACAAACTTGCCAAATTATTAACTCTTGTTGAAGTCGTAGGCGATGATGGTATAAAAATTAGCTTAAGGACTTTGAGAGATTCTGTTACAGCTGCGCATAGCAGTGAATCAAAAGAATTACCAGATATTTTTAATAGTTGTTTAGTGTCTGAAAAAATGAAAGAAAGGGGACGAGCAGGAATAGCAGATAGAAAAACCTATGTTAAAGAATATGACGATTGGAAAGTAATAACAGAACCATCAGCTGATGAACAAAGGTTTCTTGCTATGGTAAATCAAACTCTTGCAGATGCCGGAGCAGGAGATATTAGCCCGCATATTTTTAAATCTAAAAATCGCAGCGCAAACGCTTATGGAGGGAATGGCGTTATATGGTATAACCAAGAGCCTTTAACCCCCAGATTAGTTACAATGCCGCCTGCTTTATCAGGGCTTTCGTTAGAGAATAAATCTTATGCCTGGTTTTCCTGGCTTGTTAGCCTTACTGGGCATGAAACCGCACATAGTTGGGAAGGGCGAAGCAATTTTACGCATGGAACAAACCCTAAAATAGATGGATCTTTTGCCGCTTGGGTCGATAGATTTAATAAAAATTTAGCCATAGCCGGATTTAATCCGTTTGGCACAAAATATGATAGAATACCTCTATGCCAAAAATAACAGTCGTCGGCGCCGGGAATGTCGGGGCTCAATGCGTATATCGCTTGGCGCAGATGGGGTTTGAGGATTTAGTCCTTATCGACATAGTAGAAGGGTTACCTCAAGGAAAAGCGCTCGATATGATGCAGGCAGGGGCGGTTGAAGGGTTTAATGCCAAAATTAAAGGGACAAATGATTATGAAGATACACAAAATTCCGATGTAGTTGTAATCACCGCGGGATTGGCAAGAAAACCCGGAATGTCCCGTGATGATCTGATCGCCAAAAATTCTGAAATACTTTCTTCAATCGTCAAAAATATCGTTGAACAATCGCCAAATACTATTCTAATAATAGTTACAAACCCGCTAGATGCAATGACTTATCTTGCATATAAGGTTTCAGGGCTTTCACCAAATAAAGTGATCGGAATGGCGCCAGTCCTTGATTCTGCAAGGATGCAATATTTCATATCCGAGATGACAGGCTCTTCTGTAAAAAATATCCATGCAGAAGTCCTTGGAAGCCATGGCGATCTAATGGTTCCAGTCCCCAACCTGTCAACAATAGATAAACGCCCGATAACAGAAAAGATGACTCAAAAACAAATTGATAATATTGTCGAAAGGACAAAAAACGGCGGGGCTGAAATTGTAAAACACTTAAAAACAGGTTCTGCATATTATGCACCTGGAAGTTCTGCCGCCACCATGGCAGAAGCAATTGTTAAAGACAGCAAAAAAATCGTAGGAACATGCGCATATCTTAACGGAGAATATGGGCTAAAAGATGTTTATGTCGGAGTTCCTGCAAAGCTTGGGAAGAATGGCGTTGAAGAGATAATAGAGCTTAAGCTCACACCAGATGAACAAAAAGCTCTAAACGCTTCTGCGGACGCTGTAAAAAAATTATGCGAGAAATTAACAGTTCGAAAATAAAAGAGACTATTGCAAAGCTTTTGACAAAGGCCGCCTGTGATCTGCCAAAAGAGGTTGAATCGGCGATAAAAATTTCTTACAAGAAAAAAGGAATTTCGAATTTAGAAAAAAGCATCTTAAAAGAGCTGATCGACAATATAAACATAGCAAGAGAAGAAAAAATGCCTTTATGCCAGGATACAGGGACAGCAACAATCTTTCTTGAAATCGGGCAAGACGTTCATATTATAGGAAACTTATACAAAGCAATAAATGACGGCGTCACCGAAGCTTATAAAAATCTGCGCAAATCTATAGTCAAAAATCCGCTATCAAGAGAAAACACAAAAGACAATACCCCCGCCAATCTTCACATTGATATTGTTCCCGGAGATAAGATCAAGATAATAGTTTTGCCAAAAGGGGGCGGAGCTGAAAACGCAAGTTTTTTGAAGATGCTGCTCCCCACCGCGTCAAAAGAAGAAATTCTCAATCTTATTATTAACTATATAAAAGAAAACGGAGTAAAAGCCTGCCCTCCTCTAATTGTAGGCATTGGCCTTGGTGGAACTTTTGACAGCGTCGCGACTCTTGCCAAAAAAGCTCTCCTTCGGCCTATGAATATCTTTAATAAAGATAAAAAAATCGCAAATCTTGAAAAGATATTGCTTAAAAAAATAAATGAAACGGAGGTTGGCCCCATGGGGCTTAGTGGAAAGATAACTGCCCTTGCGGTACACATTGAAGTTGCACCATGCCATATTGCAAGCCTGCCTCTCGCCATAAACCTTCAATGCCACTCTCACAGGCATAAAGAAGCAACGATATGACACTTGCACCCCCCCTCGATAGCAATATCATCTCTTCCCTAAAAACGGGAGATCGTGTTTTGATTAGCGGAACTTTATATACAGCAAGAGACCAGGCACATAAAAAACTCGTTGAATTAATTGCAAAAGGGAAAAAACTTCCTTTTGACTTAAATGGCCAGATAATTTTTTATGCTGGACCAACCCCTAGGAAAAAAGGATCGTTAGTAGGATCAATCGGCCCTACCACTGCAGGCAGGATGGACGCTTTTGTCGAACCATTGCTGCAAAACGGACTAAAAGGAATGATAGGTAAAGGGCCAAGAAGTCAAAAAGTTAAAGAGCTCTTAAAGAAATACCAAGCGGTCTATTTTCTTGCAACAGGGGGAGTCGCCGCATTGCTTGGAAAATGTGTTAAAAAATCCGAGATGATCGCATTTCCTGAACTTGGGCCGGAGGCGATATTAAGGATTGAGGTTGAAAATTTTCCTGTAATTGTTGCATCTGATTCTAATGGAGAAGATATATTTAAATGAGAAAGAAAATGACCAATATCCAATATTCAATGCCCAATTGTTGTAAAATAATATTGCGGGCATCCACCAAATTACTCTGCATCTGCATTTTCATAATAGGATTTTCTTCTCTAGCATTTGCCAAGGAATATGATGGTGTCTGGTTTTTGGGATTTAACCTGCATAAAGATGTTTTTTCAAATGTAAAAGCGCGTGAAGCAATAGCGCATGCAATAAACAAGCAGTATATAACGACAAAAATCATGAGCGAAGAAGTAGTTCCTATAGGAGTTATTCCGCCAAATATGCAGGGAAATGATACCACTTTAAAAGAAATCACATACAACGCCAACATGGCAAAACAACTTTTAAAAGCTTCAGGTGAAAACCGTCCAAAAGAATTAACCCTTTTGCATACGGATGGAATAAAGACAAAAATGATTGCTGAAACAATAAAAAACAATTTAAATAAGATAGGAATAAAAATAAACTTAAAAGAGGTCACTTACGAAGAATCCGCCGTCTGGGGAAAAGCGCTTAATTCAGGCAAGGATCATTTATTTCTTATGGGGTATAAAATAAATCCTTTTCTTTCTATCTTTATCGGAGATAAAAATAGCAGGCTTTTTCATGCCTTGGGATGCGATAAAATCCCGCAAGCAGACGATCAGGAAATATTTGCCTCTTACGACGGCACGATAAAAAGCGGATATTCCCCTGACAAAAGCTGCAAACCGACAAATACAGGAAAAACAGAAACAGAAGCATTAATCAGACCTTTGCTCTACTCAAAGGGAGAAGCGAATTTTACCTTTTTCAGCAACGAACGCGTTGATGCTCTATTGGATCAATTGGCTCAAATAGACCCCGCGCTAAAAGAAGAACAAACTAAAAGATTAAAAGAAATTGATGCAATAATTTATAAAGAGCTGCCTATTATTCCTCTTTTTTACATAGAAAAACTATGAAAGACTGCAAAGATTACTTCATAAAAGTCCCTAAAAAAGAGGTTGTATTTTATGCCCCTTTTTTTGAGGCTTTCCAAGGAATGTTGTCGTTAAGAACGCCGGAACCGCCAAAAGATGATTTCGCGACTTTACATATTCATGTCTCTCCTGATTTTACAGGTGCTTTTGAAAAGTTGATAAAAAAAATGAAGCTGAAAAATGTTTGATCAAATCCTGGAAAAATTAAAACCAAAAGAACAATTAGAATCAATTTATCAAATCGATTTTAAAGCTTTAAAGCACCAAGGGATAAAAGGCCTTGTCCTGGATATCGACGACACTCTTCTTCCACGGCAAATGCTTGAGATCTCACATGTTCTTTTATCTTTTATAGAAAAATTAAAAGACATAGGGTTTTCTATTTTTTTAATGTCAAACAACATGAACCAACCAAGGGTTGCGTATATAGGAAAAACACTTAATCTTCCCTTTTCCACCTTTTCGATGAAACCGCTCCCTTTTAGTTTTAATTCTGCCTGCAAAAAAATGGGGCTTTCACCAAAAGAAGTTGCGGTAGTTGGAGATCAGTTATTTATGGATATATTGGGGGGAAACTTATTAGGGATGCACACTATATTAGTCTCCCCAATGTCACCTGAAACATTGTTTTTGCGCCAATGGATGAGAAACGCAGAAAAATGGGTTTTGGAAAAAATAGAATCCAACAAGTTAGGTTTTTAATGACCCAAAAACTTAGCGAGGGACTGTTTGAGATTGGAATCAAAGTCAACATAAATACCGGCAATTTCTCCGTTTTTATTTATGGTAAACGTGGTGGGTAAAATAAGTATGGCATATTTATCAATTGAAACAAGTTTTTTGTCAACAAAGATATCAAATTTTATTTTCTTGTCTTTAACAAATTGCTTGACTTCATCGGCATCCCTATCAAAAGATACACCAATAATTTGCAGATCCTTCTTTTCATAGGCATCATATAATTCATTTAACATTTCGACTTCTTTATCGCAGGACTTGCTCCACGAAGCAAAAAAGAAGAGGATAGTAAAAGAGCCCTTAAAAGAAGGGAGGTCAACAGCCCTGTTAGATAAATCCAAAAGAGACAAAGCAGAGGGAACGCCTCCCTTAACAGGAACTGCGGCCGCAATACATGGAGTGATAGCGATAATGGCTATCATTGCAACCAACAATAAAAACCTCATTACAAGCTAATTTTAGGGTAATGATAATAAAAAGTCAAGGGGAGCGACAGTCAAAACGAAAGCAAAACCTTTTTCTCTATAAATTAAGATAATTTTTGAGTTCAGTGGTTTTTTGGTAGCCAGTCTATGCCAACAATAGCTTCAACCGACTTAAACTCTGGATCACCCGTAACAATTTTGGCTCTTTTATGTAGGGCGGTCGCTACAACATATGCATCAGCATAAGAAAGCTTATTTTCGGCCTTTATCCTTCCGGCAATTATAGCAATATTTTCAGCAACCCCCACAAATTGTATAGGCCAGCGTTTAATTAAAGAAAAAATCCTGTCGGCAACAGAAGCTCCGTTTTCACGATAAGCTATATAATAAACTTCTCCCAAATTAATATAATTCATATATAGCAAAATAATCTTTGCCTCTGCCTTCAAAAAAAGCTCCTTAACCTTTTGCCATCCATTCTCTTCTTTTAAATAAGTAAGGACAGCAAAAGAATCTAAGACAAATCTGTTATCTTTTTTTCTTTTCAAACCGAGCCTCCTCATCTCTTATCGCTTTCATTATATCTCTTGTCGATTTACTCCCTTTTATTATCCCTACGGCTTCATCTATAGGATTTTTTATAACTATAGGAATAATTACGATCTCTCCGCCTATATCCGCAAGTTCAACTTCAGCCCCGGCTCCTAAATCATATTTTCTGCGAAGTTCTACCGGAATAACAATTTGTCCTTTTTGCGTCAACTTTGTCGTCATAATGCCCCTCCTTCAAGGTTTTACTTTTTTGTAAATTGTAACACCAAGAAATATAAAAGTCAATCATTTAAAATGTCCAAGGCTCTGTTTTGTTTTGTGAGGTTGAATAGTTATTTAAAATCTGATTTTAAAGCATCAATCAATGGGTCATATTGATGAAAAGATTGATTCAGATCAAAAGTATC
>MEUB01000019.1:10537-12301 GCA_001771535.1 candidate division WOR-1 bacterium RIFOXYB2_FULL_37_13 | reverse complement strand
CGGGTGCGATTGCGTTGATATTGCATCCGAGTTTGCAACTCCAGTGTATGTACTTTGCGAAGTCTCTGTCCGCGGGAAGTGCCGTGAATACCGTACCGCTTTTAAAGATAGATATCCGAATTCTCTTGTAATTTATGCAAGCAAAGCCCTTTGTAATATCTCCCTTTTAAAAATCATTCAAGACGAAGGGCTTGGCGTTGATGTCTCTTCTTTTGGTGAACTCTATACCGCCAAAAAGGCTGGCGTAGATCTGGCAAATGTTTATATGCATGGCAATAACAAACCTAGGAAAGAGCTCGAAGACGCGATTGACCTTAATGTTGGCGCTATTGTTGTCGACAATTTTGCCGAGCTTGAAACAATAGGGGAGATAACTTCAAAACTTAAAAAACAGGTAAAAATCCTATTTAGAGTAAATCCGGGCATAGAAGCCCATACCCATGAATTTATACAAACGGGACAGACAGATTCTAAGTTTGGTATTGCCAAAGAAGATATTTTAAAAGCTGTTTTACTTGCTTTGAAATTGGAATATGTCGATTTTGCGGGGCTTCACGCGCATATCGGTTCGCAAATATTTGATGTTAACCCGTTTTTGGCGGAGATAGATGTTTTGGCAGATTTGGCAAGACAAATCAACAATGAGCTTAATTATAAAGTAAAAGAGATCAATATAGGCGGAGGGCTCGGGATCGATTATTCGGGGAGCGACAATGTTCCTTCTATTGATTTCTTTGCAAATAAAATAGTTTCACATTTTAAAGAAAAATGCGCGGACGCGGAAATTGGCGAACCTAAACTTATTTTGGAGCCAGGGCGTTCAATTATAGGAGTTGCTGGAGTTACCTTATATACTGTCGGAAATGTAAAAGATATTCCGGGAATCAGAAAATATGTTTCTGTTGACGGTGGAATGGCAGACAATCCAAGACCCATACTTTACGGTGCAAAATATGAAGCAACGATTGCCAACAAGGCCTCTTTGCCAAAAAATGACAAGGTTACTATTGTGGGGAGATTTTGTGAATCTGGAGATAAACTCCTGGTAGATTATGAACTTCAAAAAGCAGAAAAAGGGGATGTTTTGGCTGTTTTGTGTACGGGTGCTTACAATTATTCTATGGCAAGCAATTATAACAGGGTGGGAAGACCTGCCATGATTTTGGTAAATAATGGAAATGCAAAACTTATTGTAAAAAGAGAAACTCATGAAGATCTCGCGCAAAATGACGTTGGTTAAATAAGGAGGAAAAATCGATGCAGATTAGATGGTTTTTGGATATTCTTGATATATCAATTGTTACCATATTTTTGTATTACATGCTGGTCTGGTTAAAAGGAACAAGAGCTGCTAATCTTATCCGTGGCATTATAATTTTACTTCTTGCTTTTGCTACTGCTCGAGTGTTGGGGCTGAGTACTATTAACTGGTTTTTTGAAAAATTTGCAGCGGCAATTTTGGTTGTCTTGATTATTGTTTTTCAGCCGGAATTAAGACGCGCCCTTGAACAGCTTGGAAGGGGAAGATTTGTTGCCAGGCTTGGATTTACTCCTCAGCCGTCATCATGGTTTATTCGAACGCTTGTTCGTGCGATAGAGCAACTTTCCGAAGAAAAGATAGGCGCCCTTATTGTCTTGGAACGAAATACAGGGCTAAATGAATATATAGAATCAGGGACAAAAATAGAAGGAGCTCTTTCGCAACAGCTTTTAACTTTAATATTCAACCAAAAATCTTCTCTTCACGACGGAGCTGTCATAATA
>MEUB01000019.1:991-10467 GCA_001771535.1 candidate division WOR-1 bacterium RIFOXYB2_FULL_37_13 | reverse complement strand
TGGTTACCTTACAAGATTTTTGACCCGTGAAATGCTCGAGGAAAAATTGTTCTCTCTTTATCGCGAACAATATTCTAAAATAGATATCAATTTGCCATGGCAAAAAAAGAAAAAATAACTGTAAATTCCATTTTGTCTTACAAACAAGCAAAAAAAAAGATAGCTATGCTGACTGCGTATGATTATCTTATGGCATCTATTCTTGATGCGTCAGAGATAGACATTATTCTTGTCGGTGATTCCCTCGGGAATGTAATGATGGGATATAAAAATACACTTCCTGTTACAATGATGGAAATGATTATCCATACCCAGGCTGTTGCCCGTGGAACCAATCGTGCCCTTCTGGTTGCGGATATGCCTTTTGGTTCTTTTCAGAATAATAAAGAAGAAGCATTATCCTGTGCTATAGATTTGATTAAAGCGGGGGCTGAAGCTGTGAAAATTGAAGGAGCTCAATACATTGATATTATAAAAAAAATCATAAAAGCGGGAATTCCCGTTATGGGGCATCTTGGGTTTACTCCGCAATCTGTAAATATTTTAGGTTACAAATATCAGGGAAAAACAAAGCAGGAGGAAATTAAACTTTTAAAAGAAGCAAAAGCTCTTGAAAAAGCCGGATGTTTTGCTGTTATTATAGAATTGGTTCCTGACGCGGTTGCCAAAAAGATAGCAAAAGGGCTTCTAATCCCTGTAATTGGAATTGGAGCTGGCCCTAATTGTGACGGTCAAGTTTTGGTTTGCTATGATATGCTTGGGATGTATCCATGCAGTCCCGGTTTTGTCAAAAAATATGCGGATTTGGATGGTATAATCAGGAAAGCAGTAAAAAAGTATATTGAGGAGATCTACTCTGCCCCCGTAGCTCAGTAGGATAGAGCAGCAGTTTCCTAAACTGTTGGTCGCACGTTCGATTCGTGTCGGGGGCAAGGAGCTTAACTTATGAATAATGTAGTTCTTATAGGTTTTATGGGGACAGGGAAATCAACAGTCGGGAAAAAAATCGCGGAAAGGCTTGGGTTTTCATACATTGATACTGATGAAGTCATAGAAAAAACGGAAAAGAAAAAGATAAGCGAAATATTCAATGAATACGGAGAAAAGTATTTTCGCGATCTTGAAACGGAAGTGATAAAAACCCTTCAGGATTATGACCATTTTATAATTGCGACAGGAGGGGGCATGGTGCTTAGGGATGAAAACGTAAAAATGTTAAAAGCTCTAGGTCCTTTAGTCCTTCTTTATACAAATCCTGATGTAATATTTGAAAGGATAAAATCTGTCCAAAATAGGCCGCTTATAGAAGAAGATAAATTAGACAAGATAAAAGAAATCCTAAAACAGCGGGATCCGATTTATAGCAAGGTTGCTGATTTTAAAGTGGATACTTCCCTGCTTGCTATAGATGAAGTAGTGGACATAATTTTAAAGGAATTGAAAAAATAAATATGTTTAAAATTAAAATTACCATAGAAAAAAAAACGAAAATCTCTGAAATAATAATTGGAGACAATCTTTTTTTTAAATTAAAAGAGCACTTAAAAAAGATTGAATTCTCTAAAATAGTAATTATTACCGATACGATAGTAGACTCTTTTTACGGTAAAAAAATAAAAAAAGCCTTGGAGTCGTATAAACTAACTACTATTGTAATACCTGCCGGCGAAAAATTTAAGACCCTTTATACTGCTTCTGCGGTTTACGATCAAATGATAAAAGCTTCTCTTAATAGGGATACGCTTGTCATTGCGTTTGGCGGGGGAGTAATAGGTGATTTAGCCGGTTTTGTCGCTTCGACTTACATGAGAGGCTTGCCTGTTATCCAGGTGCCTACAACTTTATTGGCTCAAGTTGATGCTTCCATTGGAGGGAAAACAGGTGTTGACCATACCGGCGGAAAAAATTTGATAGGAGCTTTTTACCAGCCCAAACTTGTTTTGATAGACGTGGACTTCTTAAAAACATTGCCGATAAGAGAGATAAAAACCGGCCTTGCGGAAGTTGTAAAGTATGGCATTATAAAGGATTCTGAATTATTTGCAAAATTAGAATTAAATCCCAAATCCACATCCAAATTTTGGACAGAGGTTATATGCTGTTGTGCCGCCATAAAAGCGGAAGTTGTGGCAAAAGATGAAAAAGAAGTAACAGGATTAAGGATGATTTTAAATTTTGGACATACGTTTGGCCATGCCATAGAATCATTGACCGGTTATTCAAAATACACCCATGGAGAAGGGGTGGCGATTGGCATGGTTGCAGCTGCTAATTTAGCTTTTAAACTAAAAATGTTAAAGGAAAAAGATTTGCTTAGAATTGTTTCATTAATTGCCGTACTTGGTCTTCCGACTAAATGTGATCTTGCCGTCTCGACTATTTTAAAGGCTTTGTATATGGATAAAAAAGCAAAATCGGGGAAGATAAGGTTCGTTCTGCCCGTAAAGATTGGCAAGGTTGTTGTAAGGGATGATATTTCCGAAAAGACAATTAAGCTTAGTTTGAAAGAAATTGGTTGTGTTTAATAGGTTGAAAGTCTTGACAATGAAAAAAACTATTTATTTTATTCTTTTTTTTGCCATGATTTTTATCACGGCGGCAACAGCTCAAACATTTGATCCCACATTTGAGACTGTAAGTACTATCAATGAAACCAACTTTGCTCAAAAATTCAACGATTATTTAGGTTATGTTTACGATAGCCATGGCTGTCTTCATTTTACTCCGTCGGATATTTATCTTTTGACACAGACAATTCCCAAAGGGATTTCCTTAACAATCAAGCCCTATCAGATTAAAAAAGAAGAAGATATCTCCTTTATGGATAAAACACCTTACTTTGCTGAAAAAACAAAAACTTCTGATGACATAAAAAGAGACAAAGAACTTTTTACCTCTTCAACGACCGAAATAGTTGTTTATCCATCATTAAATAAGCTTTTAATAAAAGTTAAAGGGCTTCCATATGCAAAAGTTGAGGCTTTATCCGGACCTCCAAATAAATTATTAATCGCTTTTGATGTTCCAAAAGACGGCCAGATCGAATGGGATTCGTGGCTTACAACGCCGACGGATCCCGGCAATTATACGATTTTAAGATCTACCGATCATTATATAAGCAATGCTTATTATAAAAATACAATAGTTCCTTTTGGCGCATGGATCATTAAGAAAAATGGAATCTGGTCCTATCAGGAAAAAGAAAAGTGGTATAGGCTTCCACAACATATAATAGAAGACTTAAATCGTCCTTTAGAAAATAGAATATACAATTATTATGATGTTACAGTTGATAAAAACGGCAAAATTAAAGCGGCTCGTTATGCTGGCCATGATTTCGGCAAAAATGTCCTTTTGTGGACTGTTGACGGCAAAAACCATTATCCCGAAATGGGATATGCTGCGGGCGAGCTTTATTATGAACAGATTATTCTTGTTAAAGATATAGTTTATCTGCTTACAATTGACGGAGATGATGATTTTGAATCGCTGGTTTTAAAAAATAAAAACTTTTCTACTTACAAAGAACTTGCGGAATTTATAAGAACGAAAGGTAAAATAGCATCCAAAAATATCCCGTCGAGAGTTTTCAGCTACTATCGCTTATACAATGGGTTTGAAATGACAAATGATGACTATAAAAACATAGACGCAAGGGTATTAAAGGCTTTTAAAGAGTATAAAGAAAATACTCTGCCAAGAGATGCGATTTCGCGGGAAAAAGAATTAGGCTTGGTATATTTTTTAAAAATGAACAGCCTTGTTGTTGATAAAGAAGCGGGCTGGTATGAAAAAATAAAGAGAGACTGGGAGTTTTGGAAAAAATTACGAATAGGCTCCAGACAAGATTTTAAAGATATGGGGATTTTATCGGCTGCAAACAGGCAAAACCTGTTGGAAGGGTGGATTAATGATAGGCTTGAATTTAGATCCATAACTTCCCCAAAACAGGCAAAGAACCTTCAAACGCTTACTTTTGCGTCATTTTTCAAGCCTCAGGAAGAAGGCTCATTGTTTGATGCACGGGAAAGGGCTGAAATGTTTAAAGTTATAGAAGAAGTTTCAATAAGCGATTCAACAGGTCTTAATCTTTATTCGGTTGACGCGTTAAATGATTATAATTTTGGTATTTTACTAAATGACATATTAGGGGAACTTTACAAAAGCCATGGTTGTATGCATGTTTCTCCTAGAAACAGTTTATTCCTTTATACTTTTCTGCCGATTGGCGCTCAAATAACTATTTACGAATATTCAAAAAAATTAGAAGAGGCTCAGTTTAAGGATATTCCTTATTTGTCTGATCTTGTCAATTTTACAAATGATCTGGAAAATTTAAAAAACAAATTTTCTGTAACTTCCGAAGTAAATGTGGCAGTTTATCCTGCCTCCGGATTTTGGGTTGTTTATTTAGGCGATAAACCATTTACCAAGCTTCGTGTAAGAGGCGGGCCTCAGGCTAAAATGTACCTTGTTCAAGGGAGAGAAAAAAACGGCAAACCTGTTTTTGAGTCCCATTTGGCTTATCCCACAACGCCTGGGACATTTTATGTTTTCAAAAAAACCGGCCATTATATCTCTAATATTTATTATGATACGACTTTAATTGAGCAGGGAGGGTTGATTAAGAAAGAGGGAAAGGAATGGGTTTATGAAAAACAGGAAGAAAAGTGGGCTCAAATTCCTTCAGTTTTAAGAAGTGATTTGTCTAAGCCCGAGGATAAACGTGAATATACATATTATGATCCTGTAAAAAATGGCAGCGGCGAAGTCATGAGTGTAAGGTGGGGCAGCCATCCTTTTGGCAAATATGCCATTCAAACTACAAAAGACAGAAAAAATGCTTTTCCTGAATTAATCCACTCTTCGGGAGATCTGATAATGGAAGAGAGGCAGCTGATAAATGATTTAATAAAGGTTTTATCCGCGCCTTTTGATGAATTGGATAAGTGCGCAAAATACAGCGCGGATTTTGATCTGTACAGGATTTGTTATGATTTTGTAAATGATCCATCGCGTGAAGATTTGATCCAGCCAAGGGAAAGGGGCAGTTATAGGCTTTACCATAATTTGTCGCTTACTGCAAAAGAGCTTTCTATTTTACCTCAGGATGTTGTAATTGCAAATAAGGTTTTGCGGGGCAAAGAAAAGCTTACCGATTCGGAAATAAATATTTTAGTAAGTTACGGGATTGCGAATAAAAGAGGGGGGCAGTTGAAACTTGATATGCCCAAAATTTTGGGATTACAGTTTGATACTTATCAGTATGTGGTAATGATTCAAAAGTATGCTCATCATTATAAAGTTTTAAAAGATAGGTGGGAAGAACTTACAGAGCTGCGTAGATCAATTTTAAAGGATTTTAATGCTTTTGTAATAAAAGATCCTCTTTTGTTTCATAATTTTTTAAGGGAACTAATGGTGCGAAGAACTGAACTCAAGAAACTCACGCAAAAAGAAGCGTTGGAGATTTTGAAGGGGTTGATTTAAGGTAATAATAAACCAGGATTTTTTTGCAATTTTCATCTTCAATGTCCGATAAAAAATAAATGTTAAAAATATCTGGAATTCCAAAAGCAGACCATCCTTTTTTTGTTAAAGAGGTATGTATAGGAAAAGGATCGGAGGCTTCTTTTATTAGAGGAGAGGCTCGATCTGATTCAGGGAGACTTGTTGTCGGATTGTCCCATCTTGCGAGTGTTAACTTTGCTGAACAATATTCTTCTTTAAAATTCTTTTTGATCGATCGTTTTTTATTTGCGGAAACACTTTATGTCAATCATCCTATGGAATTTTTTGAATGTTCAATTGGTTGTGAAGTTACAATTGGAGCTGGTAGCGAAATAAAAAAGTGTCAGATCGGAGAAAAAAGTAATATTGGGGAAAAATGTAAGCTAAAATCTTCGACAATTGGCAAAGGCGTAAAAATAGGCAATGGGGTGAATCTTTTTTGTGCTAGCATTGGAGATGCTTCAAGTGTCTCTGCTGGAGTTTGTTTGTGGGGGTCTGAAATTGGAAAGGGTGTTTATATAGAAGACGGATTTCATCTTGTTCTTAATGACAAGGGCATTGTTATAGAAGACGGTGTAAAGATTGGGAAAAATGTTAGGGTTTTAAGTCCTTATAAGGTAACAATAGGCTTATCAGCCGTTATAGAGGATAATGCTCTTGTTTTGAGAAATATTCCAGCAGGAGCGACTTTGCATGCAGTAGATTCTCCTAATCCGGAAGCTTTGTATCAAGGAAGCTACGAGTGTTTTTATGTTGATTCTTTTTCTCCAAATAAAGTTTTTTCTAAGCCGTTCCAGACCTTTTTAAAAGAATTAGGATATGCAAATAAAGGGGAGATGCCTGTTAATTGCAGTAAAGGAGCGGTTTCTATTATTGAAAATAATCTATTATTTGCACTTTTACCTTTTATATATTTGGATATTAAAGAACAACTTGTCAAAATTTCTATCGGAGAGCATTCGATAGTTATTTATCATCAAACGAGTGGATGGGGCGAGTATTTCTTTTATAGCCCAGATGAAATACCTGAAGCCTATATTAAGGAAGAAAGAAATGTTCAAGAGGAAGATATTTGTCGTCTTTCGAGGTTAAGAGAAGAGATAAGTCGAATAGCTTATAAAACAAAGAAAGGACGAGAAGATCAACATTTTGGGACCAACAAGTATGTTCAATCTAATGCTCTTAGACTGTTTTCTTTTATGCATCTTCTGTTTTCGAATCGGGAGATTGACCAGTGGAGATGTTTAGATATTGGCTCCGGAAAAGGCGTAGCTGTTGATATAATTGGTTTGTTTATGGAAAGTCATGGAATTGAGAAAAGAGAGGCTTTGCACAAAATAGCGGAAGCACATTTGGACAAAAGAAAAAACATTCGGTTATTTAACGGTGATTTTTTTGAACATGATATTTCCGGATATAATATTGTTCATTTGTATTTGGGATTTCCTTTTGAAGAAACTGAAATGGGAATATCGTTTAAATCTGAATTTGCGGAAAGGCTAAATCGAAAACTTCAAGAGCTGCCCTCTGGATCTCTTATTATCATGGGGCCAGTCGATTTTGATTCAGACTGGGGGTCAGGCGCCTGGACGCGCCAGGCGGCTGCAGAAATTTTTGAAGGGGAAGAATTAAAAAGAGTTGAGTTGAATTTGCCCAAGCTTTTTTGGGATTACGAAATATATCGCCGAAAATAGCTCATTGGAACCTTTTTTTCTTATTACTTGTCTAACTATACGAGAAAGGACTATAATGTCTCTTGTGGCTAAAAAAATTATTTTCACCTTGTTTGTCGTTTTAATTTTATCTGTCCAGAGCTTAGCCTTAACCTGGAGCGAAGCTCTCTTCGCCGCTGCTCAAAACAATAATCAGTTAAAAAGCATGGAAAAAGCTGTTGAAGCTTCTGAGTGGACATACAAAAAAACTTATACTGTATTTTTCCCTCAAATCTCTGCTTTTGCCAGAATGACTGCCTATGAGTTTATGACTACAGCGGAATCAAAAAGTTATTCTTATGGTTTAAATGTAACTCAATATATTATTCCAAGCGTAGGAGATATATATAACATTCAATCTTCTTATGCAAACCTTGAATATCAAAAAGCAAACCTTGCAATAACCAAGGCTTCTGTCTATTATGACCTGCGCAAAGCTTTTCTTGATGTTTTGTTTTTACAGGAAAAAGTTAAACTTCTTTCCGAGATACTTGCAAAACGTAAGGAAAACACAAAACTAATAGGGCTTAGATATGATAGCGGGAGGGAAGATAAAGGAAATTATTTGACGACGCAAGCAGATGAATCCTCTGCAGGCTATGACCTCTCTTCGGCTAAAAGAGGCTTAACTCTTGCACGGCTTAAACTTTCCCAGCTTATTTCTGATAATATTTCAAAAGTTGAAGAACCGGAATTTCTTTCCGAGCCGGCAATTGTTGATTTTGAAATTCTTCTCAAAGAAACTCCATCTTATTTTATTTTGGAAAAACAGCTGAAACTTGCAGAAGTATCTTATCAGGCGTCTATTTCCGGTTTTTTACCTTCGCTTTCACTAAATGCCAGTTATGGCAATAGTGGAGAAGATTGGCCGCCGACGAGTGATACTAGATCTTGGAGCCTTATTGTTTCTATTCCAATGTTTCCTGGTGGCAGTAATGTTGCTAACAGAATAATTGAAGGCAAAAATCTTGAAAAAGCCAAGGAAGATTTTGCCAATTCTGTTTATACTTTGCGCTATTCCCTTGAAGAAGTGTATTTGGGGTACAAAGATGCTTTTGAAGCTTTTAATGTCGCAAAAATTTCGCTTAATGCGGCAACAGAAAGAGAAAAAATAACCAAGACCAAGTATCTTAACGGATTGACGACTTATGACGAGTGGTATCGAGTTGAAAACTCTTATGTGCAGGCAGAAAAAAATATCTTATCAAGCAAAGAATCATTACTTTTGGCCGAAGCCTTGTGGTATAAAACATATGGAGGATGGAAAAAATGAAAATTCGAAGTGTTTTTTTGGGAATTTTACTTTTGGCTATTGGTTTTACGAGTTCTTCCTGTAATGGCAAACCAGAAGAACCTCTCAAAAAAATAAAAGTTCAAAAAGGGACAATTAAAGCGCAAATACAATCTACAGGCATTGTTGAGCCGCGAAACAGGCTTGAAATAAAACCGCCTCTTGCAGGCAGGATTGATAATATTCTGGTTGTGGAAGGACAAAATATAAGAAAAGGCCAGATTATTGCCTACATGAGCTCGTCGGATAGAGCCGCCCTCCTTGATGCTGCAAGAGCAAAAGGGGAAGAAGAAGTCAAACACTGGGAAGATGTCTATAAACCTACTCCGATCATCGCCCCGCTAAACGGTTTTGTCATTCAAAAGGCTATTGAGCCGGGGCAGACCGTGACTGCTGCCGACCCGATAATTGTAATGGCAGATCATCTTATTGTAAAAGCACAGGTGGATGAAACAGATTTGGCCAGTATCTCTTTGAACCAAAAAGTGAGTATTCTTTTAGATGCCTATTCGGATAAACAGGTATTTGGAAGAGTTGAGCATATCGCGTATGAATCTACTGTTATAAACAATGTGACTATTTATGATGTTAATGTTATCCCAAATAGTGTTCCCTCGTTTTTTAGGGCGGGGATGAGTGCGACTGTCAATTTTATCTTAGGAGAAAAAAAAGATATTTTGATGCTGCCTCTTAATGCCATTAAAAAAATCGGGGATAGGGTATATGTTTTTGTGGAATCTAATAACAAAGGAAAAACAAAATATGTACAAATACAAACAGGATTGGAAGATAATTTAAATATTGAAATTATAAGCGGATTATCGGCAACAGACGAAGTAGTCATTCCTACGGCAAAAATGCTTGAAAGTTTGCAGAGCAGATCCGGCCGTCGCGGCCCGATAAATCCTTTCGCGAAAAAGAAATGACATCATTAATTGAATTAAAAGATATTCATAAGACTT
>MEUB01000019.1:0-970 GCA_001771535.1 candidate division WOR-1 bacterium RIFOXYB2_FULL_37_13 | reverse complement strand
TATTATATTGGTGGCAAACTTCCCGTTTATGCTTTGCGAGGGCTCTCTTTAAAAGTTGAGCCTGGCGAATTTATCGCGATTATGGGGCCATCAGGTTCCGGAAAATCGACCCTTTTGGCGATTCTTGGACTTCTTGATAAATCAGACAGCGGAGAATATCTACTTTTAAATAAAAATATTTCTTCGATGGGTGAAAAACAATTTGCCTTTTTGCGAAACCGGTTTTTTGGTTTTGTCTTCCAAAGTTTTAACCTTCTTCCCAAATTAAATGTTGTAGACAATGTAATGCTTCCTTTTATATATTCCAGTGAACACAAATTATCAAAAAGGGAATATGTTTTAAACAACTTAAAAAAAATAGGCTTAGGCGACAGGTTAAAGCATAGGCCAAATGAACTTTCGGGCGGACAGCAGCAAAGAGCCGCGCTTGGAAGAGCCTTGTCAAATGAACCTTTGGTTATTTTGGCAGATGAACCTACGGGGAATCTTGACACAAAATCTTCGCAGGAGATTATGGGACTTTTGAAAGAGTTAAATGAGCAGGGACATACCATTATAATGGTTACTCATGAGCACGATATAGCCGGATGGGCATCACGTGTTTTAACTTTGCGTGATGGACAAATAGTAGGCGATGAAAGAAAAACCGTTAAAACCGCGTATTCTGAAAGTGGAAAGAAAGGAAATGTCAACCTAAGTGAAAAAATTTCAATTGATAAAATTCCTAAAAGCCGATTATTAAGTTTTGCCGGAATCAAGAATTACTGTTATGAAGCTTATCTTTCTATAGTAAACAACAAACTCAGGTCTTTTTTGTCTATTCTTGGTGTAATGATTGGGGTTGCGGCGGTTATTACCATGTTGGCTCTTGGAACCGTGGCAAGACGAAATGTGGAAGAGACTTTATCTTCTTTGGGAACAAATATTTTGATGGTAAGGGCTCCTCGCAGGGCGCAGGGGATTTCTCTTG
>MEUB01000018.1 GCA_001771535.1 candidate division WOR-1 bacterium RIFOXYB2_FULL_37_13 | reverse complement strand
AACAAAAATCCTGAATGGCTGCATTTTAAATTTATTGAAAGTTTTTTCTGGAATCGAGTTTTTCCCTTCCTTTCTCACGATTTGCAAAAAAAATATACAGAAAAAATTCCAGACGTATCAGGAGAAAGATTTAAACATATTGGGCTTGAGGATTGGATTAATATTGTCAGAGCATCTTCACCCCTTGTTGCTCCAAACAAAGTTAAAGATGCAACTACAATAGACTTTCTAGGATATGAAAATCTAGAAATTCTTCCTGATGTTAGATGGAAAATTAATCATTGGGTTTCACAAGTGCTTGATAGTGATGAACTTCGCCTTTGTAACGACCCTCTTCCAGAAAGGGAAACCAGCATTCTATGGTAAAAATACCCTTATAAAATCCTTGCCTTCAGCTTAGACGCGGGCCCCTTTGGTAACTTGCGCAGGTTGTTGCTGATTCCCAAACGGTCACTTTTTCCAGTTGAATTAAAGAGGTTTTAAGCTTTTCAAAAATAATTCTTGCTATGTTTTCACTTGAAGGGTTTATTACCTTAAAATCTTTAAGGTCGTTTAAATTCTTATGGTCAAACTCATCGACAACCGCTTTTAATTTATTTTTTATCTCCCTAAAATCAACCAAGAGCCCTATATTGTTGAGCTCTTCCCCTTTTAAGAAAATCTGGACTCTCCACGTATGCCCATGCAAATTTTCGCAGGAGCCTTTATAGCCCCTTAACGCGTGAGCGGCGTCAAATGTTTCTTCCGCCATTAATTCATACATATCTTTAATTATACTACACATTCCAGCAAAAATTTGATAGACTCTTAAACGAAATATGCGCCAAACACTTTTTAACCTTTCAGGAGCAGACGCGGCAGACGCCAGGCTGGAAAAAGATATCTCAGAAAAAAATTTCTTCGGCTTCCCCATCCCGCCTATAATTGCCGCAGAAGAAAAGCTGCTCAATCCCCAAAATCGATCAGTCGCCTATTTATCTATGGAATTTGGCTTGGCACCAAGCGTTTACAATCCTTTCTCCAGCGCTTCTCCGACAAATAATATCAACCGCATCAAAAAACATGAAATTTTTTCCAACCTTAAGGATATGGATTATTATCACTCATTTGAATTTGAAGAATTGCTCGACCTCCCTATCTACAGCGGAGGATTAGGCGTGTTGGCCGGCGATGCCTTGAAATCTTCCGCCGACTTAAACTTATCCGTTGCCGGCGTCGGCATTTTATGGAACAAGGGATACTTTAAGCAGAATTTCTGGTTTAAATACGGCCAGGTTCCCGAAGAAGCCAATTGGGATCCCAAAACATACCCCGGGCTTATTCCTCTTGATAAATACATAAAAATAAATCTCGGAAACTTTGAAGCAAAAATTAAACTGTGGAAATATTATGTGTATTCCTATGATAAAAGATTTGTAGTCCCTCTTGTTTTAATGGATTCAAATCTCAAAGAAAATCCAAAAGAAGTAAGAAGCTTAACAGACCAGCTCTACAGATCCGATAATCAGCTAATAAAAATAGCGCAAAGAACTCTTTTGGGCATTGGCGCAGTAAAAGCGCTTGACTGCCTAGGATATAAAATAGATCTTTATCATTTAAATGAAGGCCATGCGGCTCTGGCTTATATTGAGCTGTATAAAAAATATGCCTCAAAAGAAGAGGCAAGCAAACATATCGCGTATACCTGCCATACTCCTGTAGAAGCAGGGCATGACAGATTTCATAAAAATGATCTGGCCAAAGTTCTCAATAAAGAAGACCTGCAAAAGATCTTGTCAACCACAGCCGTCGAAGGAGATGTAATAAATTTAACAAAACTCGCGATGGATACAACTTCATTTATCAACGCTGTCGCGCAAAAACATGGGGAAATAACCAGGCTTCAATTTCCCAAATTTAAAGAAAGAATAAAAACAATAACAAACGGAGTGCATACTTTTACGTGGATTTCGGATCCTATCGCAAAAGTTTTAGACAAATACAGAAAAACCATAGGTGATTGGCAAAAAGATCCGGAAAATCTAAAACAAGTCGCAGAGTTGCAGGCCAGCCAGCATTTTAAATATGATCTCTGGAAAGCTCATCAGGAAAACAAAAAAAACCTATGCAAAATCTTAAAGTATTGGCTCCTTGAAGAAAGCGTCTTCACCCTGTGCTGGGCAAGAAGGATAGCCTCTTATAAAAGGCCGAGTTTGATATTGCATGACTTAAAGAAACTAATTGAAATAGCAAAAACAATAGGCCCTATACAAATAATTCTTGCCGGCAAAGCGCACCCCGCCGATAATTTAAGCTCCACGCATATAAAAGAAATGCTCAATAAAATTGATGAACTGACTACTTATAGAGATCAAATAAAAGTTATTTTTCTTGAAAACTATGATACTTATATCGCAAAACTCCTCGTCTCTTCTGTTGACTTATGGTTAAACAATCCCCTTCCACCATTTGAAGCATCAGGAACTTCCGGCATGAAAGCCATTTTAAACGGAGTTCCTCAATTGACAACATTAGACGGCTGGGTGGTAGAAGCAAAAGATTGGGGAATTGGAAGAATTTTTGGATACACGCCTCCGCCCGGACAAATAGGAAATGAGCAGGATCAAAAACTTGAAGAAGATTCATCTGCTTTATATAAAAACTTATCCGACATAACAGCTCTGTATTATAAAACTTTATATGAAAAAGAATATTTTTACAAATCAGAATGGCTTCAAATGATGGTTAATAGCATCGCTGCTGCTGGATATTTCAATACCAACAGAATGATCTCTGAATACAACAAAAATGCATGGGGATTGACAAGCTCAAGTTCGCCGGCTAATCCTAATTGATTATTTTGCTTAAAGAGCATTAAAAACTGAAATTTATTTCAAAATTCTTCGAGAATTAATTATAGAGAAAGCCCAATATGGCCTAGAGAGCAATGGCTTATTTTTTAACAAAGGAGCTTGTTTAAAAAATGCTAGTTAATGCTACGGCACCAGCAATAAAAGCAGCTGCTCCACCACGAGTAACAAGAACGCGGGAAATAGAGCAGATTGAATTTGGAATACAAGCATCTATCGCAGAAAATGTTTTTGATGTTTTTAAGCCTCTCAAATTTGAGCCTGGACACCCTAGCCTTTATCTCTTTGCAAAAAGAGACACTTTGTTTTCAGTAGAAAAACACCCCACTGGAAAACTTCTCCTCATAAAAGAACTTTCAGAAGTTTCCGCATCAAACCAGGATCAAGTAAATGCTTTAAATGCGGAGGCCGAAGCACTTCAGGATTTAAGGGGTTGTAAGCATATTGTTCAAATAGAAATGGACGAGTATGGAAATTTTTTCAGAAACAATAAATTAGTAATGGAATATATTCAAGGAGCAACACTTAAAAATTTATATTCCTCTCCGATCGACCCGCTAAAGGCTTTATTTATTACAAGTTTATTGCTTAAAGCTTTAAAAGAAGCCCACTTTAGACAGTTTATCCATAGGGACATCAAGGGAAGCAATATCATGGTTGCGCTTGATGGCTCTATTAAGTTAATAGATTTTGGAATATCAAAAAGACGCTTCAGGAATGTATCCGAAAAATTAGGGGCAATAGGAGGAACCTTGGAATATTTAGCACCGGAAAACATCTTAGAGCCAAACTTGACCGCAGCTCCCCAATTAGACTTATATTCTACCGGAATACTTCTTTTTGAATTGCTGGAAGGAAGGCCTCCTTTTGATTTTGATGGAGACATCCAAAAACTCAGTGATTTTATAATTCATCCGGAAGAATACCCTTTTATTTTCGAAAAGACACCGGGACGTCTTCAGCCTTTTATAAGAAAAATGACTGATAAAAATTCCCGATTACGGCCTGTTAACGCGGCAGTTTCTTTACAAGAGGTTATTGCCCTTTTTGAGCAACAAATAGATGTCAACCCTGATGCTGCCATAAAATATCTTGCATAAAAGCTTCTATAGCCGGACTTGCTTAACTCCGGAAATGTTTTTATTTAACAATTTACTTCCCAATTCTTCAAAATGAGCGGGGGAGCCTGTTACAAAATAATGATAATGTCCTTTATGCCCGCCATCATTAAGTTTCCCTTTGCTTAACAAGGCAGCCTTCGCGACAAGAGTTGCGCCTTTCGCAGGATCAACCAAAGAAACATCCTCTCCGACAATTTCCTGTATCACATCTCTTAAATGCGGATAATGTGTGCATCCAAGAATAATTGTATCAACCTTTTCTTCCATCAACGGCTGTAAATATTCTCTTGCTATCTTTTTGGTCTCTTTCCCCTCAATAAAGCCCCCTTCAATTAAAGGGACAAAAAGCGGAGCCCCTTGGGCAAAAACTTTGGCTTCGGCATTAATACTTTTAATCGCTTTTTGATAAGCTTGAGATTGCACGGTTCCAATGGTAGCAATAAGGCCTATTCTAAAGTTTTTTGTCGCGGCAAGCGCGGCCTTTGCCCCGGGCTCAATTAAAGAAATTATAGGAAATTTATATTCTTCTTTTAATACAGGATAGGCAATCGCAGACGAGGTGCCGCACGCCATAATAACCATGTCAACCTGTTGACGTAAAAAATAATCTAATATCTCCCTATTGATAGAAACAATTTCTTCAACACTCCTCCCTCCGTATGGGACTCTCGCGGTATCTCCAAGAAAAATTACATTTTCCTGAGGAAGCACTTTCATTACTTGCTTTAATACAGTGAGGCCGCCCACCCCTGAATCAAAAATTCCTATGGTTGATCCAAAAAAATTTCTGGCAAAAGGAATCTTAGGTAATATTTTCCCGGTAAGTATTTCATCAATGTTATGTATCTCCATATTCATCTTAAAAAATAATCCTTCACCCCAAGGGCAATACTTTTGGCAATTTCTTTCTGAAATTCGGACGACTTCGCAAGTATCCCTTCCTGCATATCTGTCAAATAAACGGGCTCAACCAAAATCGCCGGCATGCATGTGCGGCTGATTGTATAAAACATCATTTGCCTTACTCCCCGATCTTCTCTTTTAAGCCCCAAAACCATTCTTTTATGGACAAGAGCCGCCAGTCTAAAACTATTTGGCGTGTAATAATAAGTTTCTGTCCCTGCCTTAGGCCTGTTTAATGAATTAAAGTGCACGCCTATGTATGCGTCGGCATTTATCTTATTTGCAAACGCGGCAATATCCTGCAAGGTTTTTTTAACATCGGTTTTTCTGGTTAAAAAAACTGTCGCCCCGTAATCTTTTAAATATTGAGCAAGATAAATCGAAGTTTTTAAAGTTAAATCTTTTTCTTTTGTCCCGTCAAATGCTGAAGCGCCTGGATCTTCTCCTCCATGGCCCGGGTCTATAACTATCACTTTGCCTTTTAAAATATTTTGCCTTAATTTTTTTTCTTCTTTCAATGGGGAAGCAACTTTAATATCAAACAAAGAATCTCGCTTCATGGACGGATAAGAAAGTTTTCCCTCTTTATTTAAGGGTTCTTCCTTTTTATTTTCAACCGGCTCTTTTGCTTCTTTCTCGGCAATCAAAACCGGCACTTGGGCTTGACTGCTTGAAACTTCAACCAGAACTTCCTCTTTCCCATATAAAGAAGCAACTTCGTGTTTTACCGGGCACTTAAGCTCAATTATAATCCTTCCAACATCTTCTTTGTTTTGAATAGAGTATACAGTTTTAATTCGCGGGCTCTTTTTGTTTATAACTTTAAAAGACTCTACTTTTGCAGGGGTAAAATCTAAAATAATTTTATCCCCTTGTTTCTGCGTTTTGGGCACTATATATTCAGATGTTTTTATAAAAACATTATCATAATATTTATGCCACTCTATCTCGGCTCCCATTATTTTTATGTCTTGGGAATAAGCAACTCCTATCTGCAAACAACAAAGAGAAAAGAAATATAATAAAATGTTTATGAGCTTTGTAATTTTAAGGCTCATAGCTTCGTACCATTTCTAAAAGATTTTTCTTGTCATTTAAAACTGGGTCTTCTATTACTTTTTCCAAAAGATAGTTTAGCGCTTTCCCGACTTTGGGCCCCGGTTTTATTTTAAGCGCCCGCATAACATCCTTGCCGTTGATTTTAAGATCGACAACATGCAAGGCGTTTTCCTCTTTTATTGCCTTGTCTATTCTCGCCTTTAGTTCTTTTAGATAACCGTTGTCGATTTTTCTTCCCATGGCAGAGCAGTCAGCAAGTCTTAAAGCAAAAAGATCTGGAATGTTTTTTAGCCCCACCCTTTTGATAAATCTCCGCACGGCAGAATCTTTCCATGAACTCTCATAATTAAACATGTGGTTTTCAACAAGGTTTGTGACTTTTCCTATAATTTCATTGCTAAACTTTAACTTTCGCAAAAGCTTAGCAACAACTTCACTCCCTATCTGCTCATGATTATAAAAAGTTTCCCCTTCTTTGCATTCCGGTTTTGCAATATCATGAAAAAGGGCGGCAAGGCGGACGATTAGATTTTCTTTCGGGGCAGCGTCGCAACTATAAAGGGAATGCCAATAGACATCGTACTTATGATAAGGTTCCGGCTGTTTAACTCCTGCAGATTTTACAAGCTCAGGAATAAATAATTCCAAAACCCCTGAATTCCGCATATTTTCAATGCCGATAGAAGGCTTTTTTGTCTTTAACAGTTTTTTAATTTCATCGCAAACACGTTCCGCCGCCACTTTTTTTACGATTTTCAATGTTTTACTTATCGCCGCAAAAGTTTTATTTTCAATTTTAAAGCCAAGACTGGCGGCAAATCTGCATGCGCGTACAGGCCGCAAGCCGTCTTCTGAGAACCTTTCGACAGGATCCCCGACTGCTTTTATAATTTTATGCTTTAGATCTTTTTGCCCGCCAAAAATATCCACAAGCTCATTATCGACGGGATCATAAGCCATTGCGTTTATTGTAAAATCACGGCGAGCCAGGTCTTGTTTCAACTCTTTGGTAAATTTTACATTTGAAGGGTGTCGTCCATCCACATATTTTTCATCTTTACGAAAAGTTGTAACCTCAAATGTTTCTCCTTTTATAATAATTGTAACTGTCCCATATTTAATCCCCGTCGGCACAACTTTTTCAAACAATTTCGAAACCACCTGAGGGAAAGCATCGGTTGTAATGTCCCATTCGTTCGGACTTTTAAAAAGAAGAAGGTCGCGAACAGATCCGCCGACAAGATAAGCTTTGTACCCATTGTTTTTAAGAGTTTTTATAATATGCTGCGCGGAGCCTGGAATTTTTGATTTCTTAAGCATTACGATAATTTTATCATATCTTTTTATTTTTTTAATGTTGAACTTGGACAAGAAAATAGTTTCGGTGTATAATTTCCGCAATGTTTATCATTCGACAAGGAAATACCCATGTAACAATAAAACGCTCGCTTTTTTTCGCAAATCTTAGCCTGATTCTTTTCGCAATTGGAATGCTTGTGTCTGCTATTTTTATGTTTAAAGATGGAAATTATTTTTTCTCTGTTTTTTTTGTCCTTGTTTCCCTTGTTTTGGTTTATTCGATTTTCTACAAACGAGAAGAAGCCTCAAGCCTTGAATTTGATTTTTTGGCCAATCGCTTAATCTACCATCCATTTCAAGAAAATAAAACCATTGCAATTCCTCTAAGCGAAGTGGAATTTCAGACAAAAGAAGAGATACATACCGACAGAAAAATGAGAAAATCCTTTTCTATTTCTTTATCCATAAAATATAGCGAAAACGGTCAACAAAAAGCTTTGCCGGTTATCGATTCCACCGACTATAATGAAGCAATAACATTAATAAAACATTTAAACGAGTTCCACAAAAACGGAAAAATAAAGCTTGATAAGATCGGACAATTATTTGCTTCGTACAATATGCCAAAATTCCCGGCAAAAACCGCCATCGTCTTGCAAGGTTTATGGTTAATTGCCTTTTTGTTCATGATTCGGAAGCAGCACCTTCCTGTACCGCCTTTTGCAGTAAGCCTTTTTCTTTTGCTGGTATTTTTTGTCCCGACATTAATTTTGTTTTTTATTTACAGTTCAAAAAAAGACAAAGCCCTCCTTGCTTTATACAACAAAAAAATACAAGAAAATCTTTATGACGAAGAAACCTCCCCTCCGGACCAGGTAGCAGAAAATCTGATAAAAAAAATAAGCTCATTTACAGAAGATGAAATGCTTGCTTTGGTAGAATACATGGTTGATCTCCCCAAAAGCCAGCTCGTTTTCAAAAAAGAAGAGCTTTCAAAAATAGGATACAAAAACATCGGAAGCAAGCTATTTGATGACAATAAAAATATTGTCTTAACAGCAGTTCAATTTGGAAAAATAGAACACTATTTGCAGGAAGAAATCACCTAAGAAGAAGCTTCTTCTTTTAACTCTTTTATTATTTCTTCTTTTGACTCCACTCTATCAAGCCCAACAATATAATCGTCCGGATCGAGCCGTTGGATACGAACCCCTTTTGCATAGCGCCCTTGCGTCGAAATCCCCTTTGCCTCCTGCCTGGACATTGTCCCTTTTTCGGTTACAAACAGTAGGCCATCCGCGTCATCAATTATTTGCATAGAAGCAACTTCATCATCAGGCCGAAGCTTAATGGCAATATGCCCTTTGCCACCCCTGCTTTGAACGCCAAATTCTTTCAGCAACATTCTTTTGCCAAACCCTTTTTTGGATATCGCCAAAAGATCGCCTTTTTGAGTTATTATATCCATGGAAATAACTTTATCTCCTTTACCTACTCTAATCCCCCTAACGCCAGAAGCGGAACGTCCCATTGCGCGCACATGTTTTTCGTTAAACCTAATCATAAGTCCTTTTGCCGTCCCTAAAATAACTTCTTGCTTGCCGTCTGTTTCCATTACCCATTTAAGCTCGTCATCGCCTTTAAGCTTGATCGCAATAATGCCGCTTCTTCTTATATTGGCAAATTCGGAAACTTCAACTTTTTTGACAACCCCCGACGTCGTTGCCATCATAAAGTAGCATTTCCCTTCTCTCTCAAAGGAATTAATATTAATTGATGCTGTAATTTTTTCGCCCTCTCCAACTTGAAGGAAGTTCGCGATGCTTTGCCCTTTGCCGGTTCTGCTTGCTTCCGGCAATTCAAAGACTTTTACTTTATAAGCTTTGCCTTTATTTGTGAAAAAGATAACAAAGCTATGGGTAGAAGAAACAAAAATCTTGTCTATCTGGTCTTCCTCGCGGGTAGACATTCCTGTAACTCCACGCCCACCCCTGTTTTGCGACCTGAAGGCACTGACAGGCATACGCTTTACATACCCATCAATGGTTATAAGAACCGCAACTTCCTGTTCAGGAATAAGCTCTTCAATGCTTATGTCTTCCGCGGCTCCCGCAATAGAAGTTCTTCTCTCGTCTCCATATTTTTCTTTTAGCCCGAGAAGCTCGTCTTTAATCAGCCCTAAAATTTCTTTTTTGTTCGAAAGTATCTTTTTGAGTTTTGCGATAAGCTTTAAAAGCTCCTTATATTCTTCTTCGATTTTCTCTGTTTCAAGCTGTGTAAGCTTTTGAAGCCTCATATCGAGAATGGCTTGAG